>CAZOYV010000009.1:0-56425 GCA_964584075.1 uncultured Rickettsiales bacterium
CCCGCCGCCCCGCGCCCGGCGCCGGCGCGGCACCCCGACCGCCACGCCCGGATGTCCCGCCGCGGCGAGCGCGGGATCGCGCTGATCATGGTGCTGTCGATGGTGGTGTTCCTCACCGCCTTCATCGTCGAGTTCGCCTACCAGTCGCGGGTCGACTACCTGCAGGCGGCCCACTACCGCGACAAGGTCCGGGCCCACTACCTGGCCCAGAGCGGCGTGCGGATCTACACGCTGTTCATGGCGTTCAGCCAGACGATGGCCAACAACCCGATGGTGGCCCAGTACTCGGGGATGTTCGGCGTCGACATCGGCGACAAGCTGTGGCAGCAGCTGCCGTTCTTCGACACCGCGTTCCTGCGGATGGGGATGGCCGGCGGGCTCGAGGCCTACGAGGACACCGAGGAGGGGTTCGACATGGCGGCGCTGGAGAGCGGCCGCCAGGAGTTCGAGATCCCCGAGGCGATGCAGGCCGAGATCGACCGCGAGATCGAGCGCGACGAGACCGCGCTGACCCGGTCGTTCCTGGCGTTCGAGGGCGACTTCCGCGCCGACATCAACGACGAGGACGGCAAGCTCAACATCAACGCGCTGGCCGACTCGACCCGCCCCGACCTGCGCACCGACCCGTTCGCGCTGGCGATGTACGGGCTGATGGCCGACGAGCGCTACGACGAGATGTTCGAGGAGCGCAACGAGTTCGACCGCTGGGAGCTGATCGCCAACATCAAGGACTTCATCGACGCCGACGAGATGGGCTCGGGGGTGCTCGGCGGCTACGAGGACTCGCTGTACGACGACCGCGACAAGTGGGGCGACGACTTCGCCCCCAAGAACGTCAAGTTCGACGCGCTGGACGAGGTGCAGCTCGTCGCCGGGGTCAACGACGAGATCTACCTGACGTTCGGGCCGGCGTGGACGATCTACGGCAACAACAAGATCAACATCACGACCTGCTCTCCGGCGGTGCTGTTCGCGCTGATCCGGGCGTTCGCCGACTACACCGTCAGCGACCAGATGATCCACGAGGCGGTGGGCGACCTGCAGGTCTTCCGGATGATGGGGATGCTGACGACCGAGAGCATGATCTCCCACCTGAGCAGCAAGGGGATCACGCTGACGGACGCCAATGCGCTCAAGGGGCTGATCAAGACCAACTCGCGGACCTTCACGATCGTCTCGACGGGCTACGTCGGCGAGGTCGAGTCGTCCATCGAGGTGGTGATGAACTTCAACGGCGGGCGCTACACGTTCCTGTCGTGGCAAGAACGGTGAGCCGGCCCGTCACGGACCGGCGAGACCACGGAGGGTCTCCGTCCAGGAGACGGAGGCCGCAGAGGTAGAAGAATGGCGACCAAGGTGATCGGGCTCGACCTCGGCCACCGCGCGGTCAAGGCGGCGGTGCTGAACGGGACCTACCGCGGATACGACGTGGTGGACTTCCGGACCCACCCGCTGCCGCTCGAGGAGCTCGAGGCGGGCGAACCCGAGGACGAGGACACCGGATCGTTCGACACGGCCGAGGGCGGCAGCGTCGACGGCGAGGAGGTCGAGGCGGTGGAGGTGGAGCCCGACGAGGGCCCCACCCTGCGCGACCTGCAGCTGCGCGAGGCCGCGGCCCTGCTCGACTCGCTGGACACCACCGACGCGACGCTGGTGGTGGCGCTGCCGGCGTCGAAGGTCAGCAGCTGGGTGGTGGAGGTGCCGTTCACCCAGCCCAAGCAGATCGCGGCGGTGCTGCACGGCGTGCTCGAGGAGCGCGTGCCCTTCGATCTCGGAGAGATGCTGATCCACGACCACGTCGTCGCCGCCGGCCCGAAGCTGCTCGACGGCGGCCCGGGTAGCCGGCTGTTCTGCGCGATGACCCGCAAGGCCGAGGTCCGCAAGGTGCTGCGCGAGCTGTCCGGGCTGGGCGTCGACCCGCGGCACCTGCCGGTGGACGCCGGCGCGCTGCTCAACCTGCAGCGGTTCCTGCCCGGAAGCGCCGGCACCAACGGCAACGGCAACGGCAAGGCCGGGGCGGGGCGCACCGTGGCGATCGTCGACATCGGCCACGAGGTCACGCAGGTGTGCGGGATCTCGGGCGGCGAGCCGATGCTGATGCGCGCGATCGACTGGGGCGGGGCCGACCTGGACGGGGCGCTGGGCTCCCACTACTCGTTCGGCCCCGGCGAGCTCGACGACTACAAGCGCCGCGTGGTGACCGTCGCGGGCCACTCCACCGAGCCGCAGGTCCAGGAGATGGTCGAGCTGGTGCGCGCGGCGGTCCGGCCGCTGGTGGCGATGCTGCGCACCACGCTGATCGCGTTCGAGGACGAGCACGACGTCGAGGTCGAGGCGCTGTACCTGACCGGCGGCAGCAGCCAGATCCGCGGCCTGGCCGACTGGCTCCACGAGGAGCTCGGCGTGCCGGTGGAGCTGCTGGCGCTGCCGCCCACCCCGGGCGACGTGCCCGAGCCCGGCCCCGAGCACGCGATGGCCTACGCGCTGGCGCTGCGCGCGTTCGCCCCGGCCAAGCCGCAGCAGGTCGGGTTCCGGATCGCCGAGTTCGCCTACAAGCGCAACGTCCAGCGGCTGCAGCGGGTCGGCGTCGCGGCGGTGGCGATGCTGGCGGTGCTGGCCCTGATCGGGATCGGGATGAGCGTCGTCAAGGGCTCGCGGCTCAAGGCCCAGGACACGCAGCTGATGGACGACATCCGCGCCTCGGTGAAGGCGACGTTCCCGACCATCGCCGACTCGGCGCTGACCACCTCGAGCCAGGCGGTCAGCGTCTACATGGGCGAGATGGAGGCGATCAACGCCAAGGCCGACGAGATCGACCCGTCCAAGCGCCAGTCGGCCTTCGACCGGCTGCGGGACCTGTCCAGGGCGGTGCCCAAGGACCACAAGATCGACGTGGACTACCTGGAGATCACCGGGGACGCGATCAAGCTGCGGGCCAACACCGACAAGTTCGAGACCGTCGACAACATCGAGGCCGCGGTCAAGCGCTACCCGGGCCTGGGCAGCGCCGCGGCCCACGACAAGGTCAAGGCGCGGGACGGCACGACCAAGTTCGAGATGACGATCCCCCTCGGCGTCGAGGAGGGGGAGGAGGAGGAGTAGCCGACATGAAGGGACTGCTGGAACGACTCGGCGCCTTCTGGGGCTCGCTCTCGCGGCGCGACCGCCGGCTGCTGGTGATCATGGTCGTGGCGGTGACGCTGTTCGCCGGCTACTTCGTGGTCACCGGCGTGCGCGGCCGGGTCGCCAAGTACGAGGAGGCCGTCGCCGACAAGGAGCGCGACCTGGCCGCCATCGAGCGGATGGGCGGATCGCTGGCCGAGAACCAGGCCAAGGTCCAGCAGATGGAGGACCAGCTCAAGCAGTACGAGAACTTCTCGGTCTCGGGGTTCCTCGAGAGCACCGGCGACGAGATCAAGATCTCCGAGCAGATCCGCGGCATCAACGACCAGGGGATCACCGAGGGCGCGTACTTCGACGAGCACCGCTACGAGGTCGTGATGAAGCAGGTCACGCTCGAGCAGGTGGTCAACTACATGTACAAGATCCAGTCGGCGCCGCAGCCCTTGCGCATCGAGCGGCTGGTGATCCGGACCAACACGCGCAACCGCGAAGAATTGAACGCCAACGTCGAGGTGGTGTTCAGTACACTGCCCAAGGAGGGCTGAACGACATGAAGACGCTGCTGCAGATCGCGGGTCTGCTCGCCATGGCGCTGGTGGCGTTCTTCGTCACCTTCAAGGTCACGTTCCCGAGCAAGGCGGTGGCCCATCGCGTCAGCTACGAGGCCCAGGAGCGGCTCGGCCTCGCCGTCGACGTCGAGCGCCCCCGGCCCAAGGGGCTCACCGGCGTCAAGTTCAAGTCGCTGGCGCTGGGCAAGCTGCCCGAGGACGGCGAGGAGGCCCGGCCGCTGCTGACCATGGGCCGGACCTGGATCAAGATCAAGCCGATCGCGGCCCTGCGCGGCACCTACGACGTCCGGTTCGACGGCCACGTCTACGACGGGGTGGCCCACGGCAACGTGAAGTACAGCGAGGAGTCGGTGGCGGCCGACGTGGAGCTCGACGAGCTGCAGGTCAGCGCCCTGCCGCTCAAGGGCGAGACCTGGAACATCGACGGCGGCGGGAGCTTCGGCGCCGACATCGATCTCCAGCTGGACCAGACCGACATCACCAAGAGCACCGGCGAGCTGTCGTTCGCGTTCGACGGGCTGCAGTTCCGCGAGGGCAGCCAGATCTACGGCATGGACGTGGAGACCGTGTTCGAGGAGGCCGGCGGGCGGATCAACGTCGAGAACGGGCGGGCGACCTTCGAGCGGACCCGCTTCAAGGGCGACAAGATCGAGGGCGAGATCGACGGCCACATCGCGCTCAAGGAAGACCTGATGAAGAGCCGGATGGCGCTGAAGATCAAGTTCCGGCTGGTCGACGAGACGCTGGACAGCCTGCTGGCGCTGAAGATGGGCTCCAACCCGGCCCACAAGGACGCCAAGGGCTACTACCACTACATCATCAGCGGCTCGCTGGACCAGCCGCGGCCTCCGCGCGAGGACCGCGCCTCGGCGCGCCGCAGCAAGCGCGGCCGTGGGCGGGGCAACGTGGCCACCGACGACGGCGGCGACGAGGCGATCCCCGACGAGCGCGCCAACGCCCGCAGCAAGCGCCTCGACGAGATGACCGACGACGAGCGCGCCGAGTGGGAGGAGCAGCGCAACCAGCGGCGCGAGGAGCTTCGCAAGAAGCGCGAGGAGCGCCGCGCCGCGATGGAGGAGAAGCGCGCCGCCGCCCAGGCCGGCGACCGCGGCGCGATGGACCTCGGCCGCGGGGTGCGGACCGGCGACGTCGGCGGTGCCGGGTCGGAGGAGCGGATCGTCGACCCGCCGGAGGACGAGGACTACGTCGACATGCCGGAGGTCGAGGACGGCGAGATCATCGAGGACGGCGAGTACGTCGAGGATGGCGAGTACGTCGAAGGCGAGGAGGACCTCCTCCCCGAGGACGAGGGCGAGGAGGTCCCCGAGGGCGAGGAAGGCTACTGATCGAACGCAGGGGGACCCGATGGATCCCGGAGCCCGCTGGAGCCTGATCGTCGGCGTGGTGGCCGGCCTGCTGGTCGCCGCCGCGGCGGCGTTGCTCGCCCCGGCCGCCCCGCTGGTGGCGATCGCCGCGGGGCTGCTCGCCGGCTGGCTCTACGTCCGGACCACGCGACGGGAGATCCCGGCGCGGGCCGGCCAGGGCGGGATCATCGCCCTGCCGCCGGTCTTGCTCGGCCAGGGGGCCGGCACCGCGGTGCAGCTGCTGCTGCTCGGCGGCGGCCTCGAGCTCGGCGCGCGGCTGTCCGTCGTGGGCCGCGGAGGCGCCGACGTCGAGCTGCCGGTCTCGATGGTGGTCGCGCTGATCGCCTTCGTGGTGCTGCTCGACGCAGCGCTGGTGCTGCTGAGCGCCGAGTGGATCGCCCGCCGCGCGGTGCGCGCCCGCGCGCAGCGGTCCGAGGACGCGGCCCAGGCCTGACGGTCCGCCTGCCGTGCACTACTCCCTCTCCGAGTACCTCCCGGCCCTGATCCTGACGCTGGGCACCGAGCTGCTGGTGCTGGTGCTGCTGCTGCGCCGCGATCACCGGCTGGGCCGCGTGGTGCTCGCCGGCGTGCTCGCCAGCGGCTTCACCCACCCCCAGCTGTGGTACGTCTGGCCCCACGTGATCAGCCCGCGCACGCACTACGTGGCGTACGTGATCAGCGGCGAGGCGCTGGTGTTCGTCGTCGAGTCGCTGATCCTGTGGCTGGCGTTGCGCCGCAGCGACGGCGAGCGGGTCCACCCGCTGACCGCCGTGGGCGCGGCGGCGGTGGCCAACGGCGCCAGCTTCGTGCTGGGCTGGGTGGTGATGGTGCCGTGAGCGACGAGCGCAGGGCCCGGGCGGGCCTCCCCGACGCGGTCACGGCTCGACGACCTCGACCTGGCCGACCGTGACGAACGGGGACGGATCGCCCCCCCGCCCCGCCGCAGACAGATAGCGTTCGCCGTCCCGGACCGTGACCGAGAGCCACCTCGGCCCGCTCGCCTGTTCGGTCTGCAGGCGGTAGACCCGCTCGTCCCGGATCACCTGACCGGGCAGCCACTCCGACGTGGGGAGCAGCGCGCCGACACTCCGGCTCGCGGGGATCAGGGGTCGACCGTCGACGTCGCGCCACGCCGTGACCAGCTCGTACGCGACGTCGTCCTCGAAGGCCTTGCGCCAGTAGTGCACGACACGCAGCTCGGTGCGGTGGGCGGGCAGCAGCTCGGGATACCGGCACAGATACCGCTGCATCACGCGGACGCCGCGGTCGGCTCGGCGCCATTCCGGGTCCATCTCGTGACCCAGGTACTCGATGGAGCCGAACCGCAGCGGCGCGTCGCCCTCGAACCGCACCCCCTCGGGCAGGATATCGGAGCCGGCCTCTCGCAGGTCGAACAGGGAGTAGTCGCCGACCGGGACCCGCGGGTGGTTCGCGGCCAGCCAGCTCCGGAGCGCCAGGGGCGCCTCCGGGGACACGACCACCGCCTCCACGCGGGCGCTCGCCGCGAGCGCCGCGAGCTCCTCGCGGCTGTCGACCGGCTGGAAGGTGCGGTCCGCCACCGCGAAGACCCGAATCCCCCCGAGGCTCTCCCCGAGGCCGGCCGCGTCCACGACGACGCCTTGCTCCGAGACCTGCTCCCGGACGGCCCGCCCCAGATCGACCTCGTCCAGGTAGATCGGCGCGCGGGCGTGGAGCTGCCGGAGCGATCCGCGCCCCAGGGGGACGCTGCTGGCGAGCGCGAACAGGATCAGGATCACGCCCCATTGGCGGACGACACGCCGCTCCGCGGCCACGACGATCGAGACCAGCGCCGCCACCGCCAGGGCCACGAACGGGATCCAGTGGTAGTAGCGGATCACGTCGTGGACCATCACGCGGTTGGGGAAGACCTGGTTGTGCAGCGCGGCCATCGCGAACAGCGCCAGCACCAACCCGTGCACCGGATCGAGGCGCCTCCGCAGCGCCTCCCGCGCCGACCAGACCAGCCACAGACCGGCCAGCGCCACCACGGGCCACGGGAACCACGCCCCGAGATCCCTCGAGAACGCCCACCAGGCATCCAGCGGGCCGAACGACGGCCCGTCCTCGAGGTGGAAGCTCGTGCGGTGCGCGAACGCGCCCCACAGCAGCTGCAGCGACTCGCCGCCGGTCACCCACAGGGCCCACAGCAGGTAGGTCCCGAACAGCACCAGCGGTGTGGCGGCGAGCAGGCCCACCGCCGGCCACCGGATCGCAATGCGGCGATAGACCAGGTGGTGCACCAGCAGCGGCGGCACGGCGAAGTAGACCAACCAGTCGGTCCACGCGCCGAGGGCCAGGACCCCGACCAGGCCGATCAGGTGGCGACGCTGGCCGGTGTCGGACCACGTCCAGTAGAGCAGGAACGCGAGCAGGCAGATCGGGACCGTCAGGTCGTGGGGAACCGGGAGCCGGCCGTAGAACAGCAGCACCGGGGACAGCGCAGCGACCAGCAGCGCCACGACCGCGCCCCACGGGGAGCGGAACAACCTCCAGGCCAGCAACATCGTCAGCAGGGAGGTCGCGACCGAGAACAGCAGCGGGACGAGCCGGGCGCTCCAGTCGTCCACGCCGAAGATCCGGTAGCTGAACGAGATCAGCAGCGGCGTGACGTTTCCGTGCGTCAGGCGGTACTGGAACTCCTCGTCCGTCACCGGTCCGAAGCTCGACACCGGCGCCAGCCGAGTGCGTGCGTACCCGTAGCGGAGATAGTTGGCGGCCAGGTGCGGGTCGACGCACTGGTTGAAGCCCTGGTGGCTGGGCTCCCAGGGCGGCTCGTCCAGCCGGTAGGCCGAGAGCGCGACGCTGACCGCCATGATCGCCACCACCAGCGCCCACAGCAGCGTCCGAGACAGGCCCTGGTCGCTCTCGCCGACGTCCATGCCCTTTCGTCGACCCACGGCTGGCCCGGTCGCGCCCACGAGGGACGCAGGCGTCCAGCGACGGAACCATGATACCCCAGCGCCGGCCCCCGCCCGATGTGCCCCACCCTTCGCGGCGACCTCCGCTTCGGCCTATCATGGAGGACGGTCGCACCCACGAGACCACTCGGACTGCAGCCGCGACGGGGACGACGGAATGAGCGAGCGTGCGAAGGCCGACGACGGCACGTCCCGGTCCCTCGATCTGTCGATCGTGGTGCCCGCCTTCGACGAGCACGAGAGCATCGCTCCGCTGCACGCCGTGCTGGTCGAGGCCGTCCAGCCGCTCGGACTGCGATGGGAGCTGGTCCTCGTCGACGACGGCAGCACCGACGGCACCTTCGAGCAGATGACACGCCTGGAGCCCGCCGACCCGGCGACGATGTCCATCCGCTGCATCCAGCTTCGGAAGAACTTCGGCAAGTCGATCGCCCTGACCACCGGCTTCGCGCGCGCCCGGGGGGATGTCGTGATCACGATGGACGCCGACCTGCAGGACGACCCCGCGGAGATCCCGCGCCTCCTCGAGGCCATCGAGGATGGCTGGGACGTCGTCTCGGGCTGGAAGTCGACGCGCCGCGATCCGCTGGAGAAGCGCGTCATGTCGCGGCTCTTCAACGCCGTCGTGACTCGGGTGAGCGGGCTCCGACTGCACGACCTCAACTGCGGGCTGAAGGCCTACCGCCGCGAGGTGGTCGAGAAGCTGCGAATCTACGGGGAGCACCACCGGTTCATCCCGGTGATCGCCGCCAGCTACGGGTATCGCGTCACCGAGCTGCCGGTCCGGCACCACGCGCGAGTCCACGGCCGGTCCAAGTACGGCGTGACCCGCTACCTGTCCGGCCTGTTCGACTTCTTCACGGTCACCTTCCTGATGTTCTACGGACGCCGGCCGCTGCACTTCCTGGGTACCTTCAGCATCCCCCCGTTCCTCGCGGGCTGGGCCCTGGTGCTGTACGTGATGGTCATGAAGTACGGGTTCGATCAGACCGGGAGCCGCCCCGCCCTGATCGCGGGGGTGTTCTTCATCGGCACGTCACTCCAGATCTTCCTGTTCGGCCTGTTGGCGGAGCTGATGACCCACGTCAGCTTCCGCACGTCCTTCGAACCCGAGGACTTCGTCCGGCAGACGACGTCCCCGGAGCGCGACGTCCCCCGCGGGTGAACGTCAGACCTTCGCCGCGCGCACCAGGTAGTGCGTGCCCAGGTCGGTGCGCAGGAACGGCCGGTCCAGGCGCACCGCGGCGGTAAGCAGCGGGAACGCCAGGCGAGACACCCCCCGGATCGGACGCGGGAAGTGGCGGGCCTCGTCCACGATCCCGGTCCGGCCGGTGTTCTGCGCCCGTACCGTCTCGACGCCGCGGATCCCCAGCGCCGCGTTGTACAGCCGGGTATAGGCGTTGGAGATCGGGAACCCGAAGCAGAGGACGCGCTCGACCGAGAAGCCCTGCCGCCGCAGCATCCGCTCGAGCACCGCGCGGTCGTAGCGCCGGTGGTGCCCGGACATCCGGTCCTGGTGCGAGTACCGATCGGCGTGCGCAGGCACGCTCAGGATCAGGTGCCCCCCCCGGCGCAGCAGCTCGTGGAGCTTTGCCAACGCCCGCTCGTCGTCCTCGATGTGCTCGAGGATGAACAGCGCCAGACAGAGCTCGTGGTCCCGATCCTCGAGGTCGAGGAGGTCCTGCTCGCGGAACCGCACGCCCGCGATCCCCTTGCGCCGCGCGATGCGGATCGCCTCGGGCTCGCGGTCGACCGCGACCCCGGTGAGCCCCATCGAGGCCAGCTCGCGGGTCACGTGGCCCTCCCCGCATCCGACCTCGAGGAACGTGCGGTGGCCGGTTCGTCGCAGCATCGCCCTGAGCAGCGCGATCTGGCGACGGACGATGGGGACGTTCATGGGGCCATGATAAGGACCGCGGCGGAGTTGGGGAACATCGGCTATCCTCCGCCCTGTTCGAGAGGTCTGCCGCCGGATGAAGGTCCTGATCCTGAGCCCCGCCACCAGGGGCGTCCGAAACGTCGTCCGTGACTTCATGTACGGCTGCTGGTGTGGAGGGAGGCGCATCGGGGGCATGCAGATGCCTCCGCTGAACCTGCTGTACGTCGCGACCGTGCTGCAGCGGGAAGGTCACGACGTGGAGCTGGTGGACGCGTCCGTCGACTACGACGCGTACGAGCGCGTGGTCGCCCGGTCCCGCGACTACGGTGCGCTGGTCATCCTGACCTCGACCAACAGCTTCCGGCTCGACATCTCCGCGTGCCGGGAGATGAAGCGGATCAACCCGGCGCTGCGGACGATCCTGTTCGGCAGCCACCCGACGTTCATGCCGGAGCACTGTCTCGCCGAGGCACCGGTCGACGTCATCGTGCGGAGGGAGCCGGAGTTCATCGTCCGGGACCTGGTGAACGCGTTCGACCGCGGCGGAGACTGGCGCGCCGTCCGGGGCATCGGGTACCGCGACGACGGGCGGACGGTCCTCAACCCCAACTACCCGTTCATCCGCGACATGGACGAGCTGCCCATCCCGGACCGGTCCCTCCTGCCGGAGGGGATCGACTACTTCAACCCGGTGGTCAAGCGCATGCCCTACACCACCATGCAGACCTCTCGCGGCTGTCCCGCCCGCTGCAACTTCTGCACCGTCCCGACCTTCTTCGGGCGCCGTGTCCGGGTGCGCTCCGCCGAGAAGGTCGTCGAGGAGTTCCGCACGCTGGCCAGCCTGGGCTACCGGGAGGTGTTCATCCGGGACGAGACGTTCACCGTCTATCGCCAGCGCAACGCCGAGATCTGCCACCGGCTGGTCGAGGAGCGGAGCCCGCTGACGTGGATCTGCAACGCCCGCGTCGACATGATCGATGCAGAGCAGATCGCGCTGATGAAGTACGCAGGCTGTCACCTGATCAAGTTCGGCGTGGAGTCCGGAGACCAGCGCATCCTGGACAACATCGACAAGGGCATCACCGTGGAGCAGACCGTCGCGGCATTCGAGGCCTGCCGCCGGGCGGGGGTCGACACCCACGCCCACGTGATGCTGGGTGCCACCGGTGAGACGCGGGAATCCATCGGACGGACCATCGAGTTCGTGCGGCGCCTGGAGCCGTCCACGGCATCGTTCGGGATCTTCACGCCCTACCCCGGCACAGCCGTCTTCCGCAACCTGGCCCGAGACCATCCCGAGATCACCGACGGGAGCGATGCCACGATGCAGCGACTCCACGTGACGGGGTTCTACAACCAGTACTTCACGGAGCTCCCCAACGACGAGCTCGAGCGCGCGGTCCGCACCGCCTATCGCCGGTTCTACTTCCGGCCACGGTATCTCCTGCGTCGGCTGCGCGGGATCGACAGCTACGACGAGCTGATGCGGCTCGCCGTGGCGGGTTCGAACATCTTCAGCTTCGGCGTGCGAGGCAACAACTGAGTCCCAACTCGGTGGGACTTGGAGTAGGCTCGGCCCCGGAGAGGAGCTCCGGATGATCGACGCGATCCTGACCGACGAGCAGCGCGCGCTGCGCGACGAGGTGCGGGCCTTCGTCCGCGACGAGGTCGACCCCGGCCTGCTGCGCAGGATGGACCACGACGAGGTGCGCTACCCACGCGAGTACCTCGAGGGGCTGGCCCGCCACAACCTGATCGGGCTGCGCTTCGACCCGAAGCATGGCGGGCGCGGACTCGACTGGCAGTCGGAGATCGTGGCGCTGGAGGAGATCGGGGTGCTCGGCTCGTCGCTGGGGTGCCTGTTCTCGCTGCCCTCGATCGTCGGCGAGGCGCTGCACACGTTCGGCAGCGAGCACCTCAAGGAGAAGTACCTGGCCCCGACGCTGCGCGGCGAGCTGACCTGCGCCGAGGCGCTGACCGAGCCCCGGGGCGGCAGCGACTTCTTCGGTGCGACGTGCCGCGCCGAGCGCCACGGCGACGTGTTCGTGCTCGAGGGCGCCAAGCGCTTCGTGGTCGGCGGCGAGGGGGCCGACTACTTCCTGGTCTACGCCCGCACCGGCGAGCCGGACCCCGATCCCCACCGCACGATCAGCGCCTTCGTCGTCGAACGCGACTTCGGCGTCGAGTGCGACTACCTGTTCGGGCTGATGGGGACCCGCGGCGGCGGCACGGCGCGGATCTCGTTCCCGCGCATCGAGGTCCCGGCCGAGAACCTCGTGGGCGAGCTCCACGGCGGCGCGACGATCTTCAACCGCATGATGGTCCCCGAGCGGATGACCAGCGCGGCGGGCTCGCTGGGCACCGCCCGCGCGGCGCTGGAGGTGGCGGTGCGCTACGCCGACCGGCGCAAGGCGTTCGGCAAGAAGATCCGGCGGTTCCAGGCGGTCAGCCACCAGCTCGCCGAGGCCCAGACGCTGCTCGACGCGGCCCGCGGGCTGACCTACCTCGCGGCCCGCCAGCAGGACGCCGGCCGCGACGCGCGGCGGCTGGTCAGCGAGGCCAAGAAGTTCGCCACCCGGTCGGGCTGGGAGATCATCAACATCGCGATGCAGGTCCTGGGCGGCATCGGCTACACCACGGTGTACCCGGTGGAGCGCATGCTGCGCGACGCGCGCCTGCCGATGATCTGGACCGGCAGCAACGAGATCATGGACCTGCTGATCCAGCACGAGCTGTTCCGCGAGGTGCTGGGGGCCGAGCCCACCGTACGCGACGTGGAGCTGGACGCCGACGATCCCGACGCCGGGGAGCACAAGGTGTTCGAGTAGCCGACCGGCGGCGATCGCGCCCCACCCCACCGGCGCGGTTGCCCGCACGGTCCGCGCGGGCTACTTTCGAGGTCGGGAGGGTGTGATGTCGCGACACCGAAGCGGGATCTCCGCGTGGTGGTCGTGGATCGTCCCGATACCGCTGGTGCTGGGAGGCTGCACGCCCGGCACGGACGGGGACCAGGCTCCGACGGTCGTCGAGCTCGCCGAGCGCGCCGCCCGCGAGGACGGCGTGGTGCTGACCTACGGGATGCCCGACTCCTACGGCGGCTACCGCGGGTTCTTCCAGCTGTTCGAGCAGCGCTACCAGATCCGCCGCCTGGACATCGACATGTCGTCGTCGGCGGTGATGCAACGCATCGCCGAGGAGCGGGACGAGCCGGTGGTCGACGCCGCGGTCGCCGGGTACCTGTACGGCCCCGCGGCGGTGGAGCAGGGGCTGCTCGACTGCGTGCCGCTCGAGGCCGCCGGGGCGCTCCCCGGGTGGGCCAGCGGGCCCGCCGACCGCGAGTGCCGCAGCTGGTTCGCGACCTTCACCGGCACGCTGGGGTTCATGGTCAACACCGAGGTGATCGAGGACCCGCCGCGGAGCTGGGAGGAGCTGCTCCGCGAGGACCTCGACGGCCAGATCGCGTTCATCGATCCGCGGGCCGCCGCCACCGGCGTGGCGACCCTGCTCGCGGCCGCCCGGGCCCGCGGGGGCGGCGCCGCGAACCCCGAGCCCGGGATCGAGCTGCTGCGCGAGATCGCGCGCCGCGGCGAGCTGGACAACGTGCTGACCCGGCAGGACTACACCGGGTTCGTGCGGGGCACGCGGCCGATCCAGATCAACTACGACTACAACCTGCTGCAGCTGCGGGAGACCTACGGGATCGGGTGCACGTTCGTGTACCCCGCCGAGGGCACCATCCAGGTGCCCTACTCGACGATGCTGGTGCGCGACCGTCCCCACCCGGCCGGCGGCCAGCTGCTGGTCGAGGCGCTGCTCGGCGAGGAGGGCCAGGCGGCGATGGCCGAGGGCCACGTCACGCCGGTACGCCCCGGCGTCCCGCTGTCCCCGGCGATCCAGGAGATGGCGGCCCGCAGCGCGTTCGATCCCACGGCGGTGGAGCCGGTGGACTGGTTCGAGGTCGGGCGCCGCGTCGAGGAGATGAAGGCCGCGTTCGACGACGCGATGCGGCCGCTGGAGGACGGGCCGTGAGGATCTCGCTGCGCGTCCGGATCGCCGCGGTGATGTGGTTGCTCGTCGCGGTGCTCGGGATCGGCTCGGCGGTGGTCACCGATCGGTACCTGGCCCGGACCTTCGAGACCGAGCGCCTGCGCCGCGTGCAGGAGGAGGCCCGGCGGATGGACAAGCTGGTGGTCCGCCGCCAGCGCCACCTCGCCGACGAGGTCGACCTGCTGGCCAACCACCCCGACACCGCCGGGATGCTGCTCGGCACCGTCGCGCCCGGCGAGCTGGCGGTGCTGCGCCAGGCCCTCGAGCTGGATCTGGCGGCGCTGGTCGACGTCGACGGGACGATGATCTCGACCACGGTGGACGGCAAGCAGGTGCAGGACCTGCCCGTGGACGTGATCTTCCGCCAGGCGCTGGCCGGCTACGGCGACGAGGACGTGGTGCTGCGCGGCGACCAGTTCGAGCTGCGCGCCGCGCGTCCCGTGCACCACGGGGACGAGATCATCGGGGCCGCCCTGGCGGGCTACCTGCTGGACGGGCGGCTGCTGGAGCAGATCCGCGCCGAGACCGGGCTCCACGCCGCGTACACCTTCGAGGTCTCGGTGCTGGACTCGACGCTGGAGGCCTTCGATCGCGTCGACTCCCGCGCGATCTTCGGGGTCAAGCGCCAGCTGGTCGACCCCCACGATCCGATCGCGGCGGGCGACGCGGAGTTCGTGCACTGGCCGGTGGAGCTCGGCGGCGAGTCGTTCGACGCGGTGTTCTGCCCGCTGGTCAACGAGGCCGGAGGCGCCCACCTGGGCTCGCTGGTGCTGCTCGTGTCGGCCCGCAGCCTGCTGGAGACGCGCGCCGAGGCCCGCCGCTGGATCGCGTTCGGGATGACGCTCGGGCTGCTGATCGCGACCGTGCTGTCGTGGGCGCTCGCCACCGGCGTCGCGCGGCCGATCATGCGGGTCTCGGAGGCCGCCACCGCGATGCGCGAGGGGGACCTGTCGCGGCGCACGGGCATCCACCGCAGCGACGCGATCGGCGACATGGCCCGCGCGTTCGACGGGATGGCCGAGTCGCTCCAGCAGCACGTCGAGGAGATCCAGCGGCTGGCGGTCACCGACGACCTGACCGGGCTGAGCAACCACCGCCGCTTCAAGGAGGAGCTGGGCCGCGAGATCCGGCGCGCCGAGCGGACCGGGGCGCCGCTGTGCCTGATCTTCCTCGACCTCGACCACTTCAAGCGGGTCAACGACACCCACGGCCACGACCAGGGCGACGAGGTGCTGCGGGGAGTGGCGTGGGTCCTGCGCGAGCACGTCCGCGCGGTGGACCTGCCGTGCCGCTACGGCGGCGAGGAGTTCGCGGTGATCCTGCCCGAGACCGAGCTCGACGCCGCCGTCGCCGTCGCCGAGCGCCTGCGCCTCGAGGTCGCCGCCCGTCCGATGGGCAAGGGGCTGCGGGTCACGATCAGCGCCGGCGTGGCGCTGCACCCGGTGGACGGTGCGACCTCGGACGAGCTGCTCAAGACCGCCGACAACCGGCTGTACCTGGCCAAGGAACGAGGCCGCAACTGCGTGATCTCCGACGACCGGGCCGCCGATCGGGGATGAAGGCGCGCCCCCGGCGTGTTCGCAAGGGGTCCGCCGAACGCGTAGAATGGCGGAATCCGCCTCGTAGACGGGAGAATCGAGCGACCCATGGCCAACTGCCCCAACTGCGGCGCGGCGCTGACCGCGCCCACGACGTTCTGCCCCCAGTGCGGGGCGCAGCTCCCCGAAGACCTGTTCGGCGCCCAGGACACCGGGCCCGCCACCGCGCCCCCGCCCCCGTCCGACGGCCCGGCGACCGCGCCGCCGCCCCAGCCCGGGCCTGCGATCCAGAACCAGACCTATGGCGGGAGCGCGGGGGGGAGCGTCCCCTACGCCGACGACTTCGGCGACGACGGCCCGGTGCCCAACACCGGCGCCGCGCTGGGGCTGGCGATCTTCACCACGCTGTGCTGCTGTTTGCCCGGCGGGATCGCCGGGATCGTGATGGCCAACCAGGCCAAGCAGGCGGTCGCCGCGGGGGACTACGAGGGCGCCCGCGGCAAGCTCAAGATCGCGTACGTGATCATCGCCGTGTCGATGGTGCTCGGCCTGATCGTCAACGCGCTGTACCTGGCATCGTCCGAGATGTAGCGACGCCGCCGGAGGGCGACCATGGACCACGACCCCAGACAGGGCATCTCCTCGGGCCCGTACACCTCGCAGGAGGAGCCCCCCAACGCGATCATCCCGATCATCCTGTCGGCGGTGTGCCTGCTGTTCTGCTGCCAGCCCCTGGGGATCGGCGGCGTGATCCTCGCCATCCTGGGGATGAGCAAGGGCAGCAACGGCGACGTCGAAGGCGCCAACAAGTTCGTCCGCTACGCCTACATCTGCGCCGGCGCCGGGATCGGCAGCGGGCTGCTGCTGTACTGCACGGCGTTCATCATGGTCTTCATCTCGGAGATGATGTAGCCGCTTGCCGCCGCGGCGCCCCCCCTCGATCGGCCTGCGGATCGTCGGCGTCGTCGGCCTGGTGCTGATCGTCGCGATCCCCGTGGTGCTCGCGCTGCACCACCCCGATCAGCTGTGGTGGGCCCCCCGCTGCGCGTGGCGCGACCTGACCGGGCTGCGCTGCCCGGGCTGCGGTCTCAGCCGCGCCACCTACCACCTGCTCCACGGCGAGCTGTGGCCGGCGCTGCAGCTCAACCCGCTGGCGCCGCTGGTGCCGCTGATGTTCGGCGGGATGGCGTGGTTCTGCGGCGTCCTGGTGCTCCGCGGCCGCGTCCCCCACATCCCCTCCCCCTCGGTCCGCGTGGGCTGGGCCCTCGCCGCGCTGCTCGGCGGGTTCTGGCTCTATCGCTCGATCGTGGACCTGATCCGCGGGGGCGGGTGAGGCCGCCTCGGGCTGGAACGTGCCCTTTGTGTTCTCCGCTCGTGGGGTGTCTGATCGGGGAGGAGGCCCTGATGGCTCGACTCCCACGCCTCGCCCTCCTCTCGGCACTCCTGGTGACCACCCAACCGGGGTGCCCCGTCGCGGACGACGACACCGCGGGAGACGACGACCTCGCGGACGACGACAGCTCCGACGACGACAGCTCCGACGACGACAGCTCCGACGACGACAGCGGCCCGTTCCTGCTCGTCGTCGACGGCGGGTTCGGAAGCGGGATCTACCCGGCCGGCGCCCAGGTCCATGTGTGGGCCGCGGTGACCCCCACGATGGAGGAGCTGGTGACCTCGTGGGACGGGGACGCGGCGCTGCTGCAGGACCCCGGGGAGTGGCACACCACGCTGACGATGCCGGCCCACGACGTCGCGCTGTCGGCCACCCCGATCCAGACCCTGATGCCGCTGACCGTCGAGACGATCGAGGGCCACGAGCGCCCCAAGACCGTGCGCCACCACATCCCCGAGGACCCCGTCGGGATCGTGCTGTTCGCCCACGGCACCGGCGGCAGCGGGGCGATGATCGAGGGCATCGAGGCGACCTACCTGGCCCACGTGCTCGGGCGCGCCGGGTTCGGCGTGTGGTCCACCGACGCCGAGGAGGTGGACGCCGGCGACACCGACGGCGACGGCAAGATCCGCTGGGACGCCAGCCTGTCGCCGGACAACGTGGATCTGCTCAACGTGCAGCGGATCCTCGACCAGTTCGAGGCGGACGGGCGGATCGACGCCGACACCCCGCGCCTGGCCCTGGGGATGTCCAACGGCGGCGCGTTCTCCGTCACCGCGGGGGCGGGACTGGAGCTGGACGCAGTGGCCTCGTACTGCGCCAGCGGCCGGGACGCCGCGGTGGAGGCCACCGAGGCACCGACGGCGTGGTTCCTGTGCGAGTTCGACGGCAACGACCAGATGGACAACGACCAGGCGGCGGCCCACCACCAGACGTTGCTCGACCGCGGGATCCCCACCGAGCTGCACGTGCACGGCCCATCCCCCCTCTACGACCAGCGCTTCGGGCGGATCCCGTCCCTCGGTCCCACCTCCACGGCCATCGCCGACGAGCTGCGCGACGCGGGCCACGTGGATGGCGACGGCTTCGTGATCGACGACGCCGAGACCATCGCCGCGGCGGTGCTGGCGACACCCGGCGACTACCCGGTGCTCTCGGGCCTGAGCGGAGAGGAGCAGCTGGCCGTCGCCGGCCAGGTCCGGATCATGACCGCCGACCACCGGCTGTACGACGACTACGCCCGGCGGATGCTGGCGTTCTTCGAGGCCCGGATCGGGCCCTGACCTGGCCTCGCCCCGCTACGCTGCGGCCTCCAGCGCCAGCTGTTCCTCGATGTCGCAGGCGATGTCCCTGGGCTCTGTCTTGGGGCCGTAGCGTCGCAGGCTCGTGCCGTCGCGGGCGACCAGGAACTTGGTGAAGTTCCACTCGATGCCCTGGCTGCCCATCAGGCCCGGCGCGGCGGCCTCGAGCTGGGCGAACAGCGGGTGGGTGCCGTCCCCGTTGACGTCGATCTTGGCGTGGAGCGGGAACGTGACCCCGTAGTTGATCTGGCAGAATGCGGCGATCTCGTCCTCGCTGCCCGGCTCCTGGTGCATGAACTGGTCACAGGGGAAGCCGAGGACCTCGAGACCCTGATCGGCGTAGCGCTCGTACAGCGCCTGCAGCCCCTTGTATTGCGGGGTGAATCCGCACTTGGAGGCGGTGTTGACGATCAGCAGGACCTTGCACGAGAAGGCAAGGGCTTGCCCCTCAGAGCTCGTTGGGCCGGGAGGCCAGATCGCGCAGCGCGACGCAGGCCTGGAAGCCGTGGTCGGCGGCGCCCTCGAGGAACTGGTCGGCGAGGTCCTCGTCGGTCAGGTAGTCCACGGAGAGCACGACCTTGTCGTTGTCGATCAGCTCGTCGAGGACCTCGAGGCGGCTCTCGTCGGGCTCGAACGGGTTGTCCTCCTCGGCGTCGCCGGGGCAGAACACGTCCTCGACGCCGAAGCCGTCGATCGCGTCGAGCAGGCGGTCCATCTGATCGCCGGCGTCGTAGCCGACGAACTCCCCGTTCTGCGGGAAGACCTCGAAGTCGGGGTTGGCCTCGCGGCCGGCGTCGCCGATCGCCTCGATCAGCGCGATCATGTCGTCGGCGGTGTCCTCCATCGGCCGCAGATCGGCGGCGTCGGCGTCCTCGGACCAGTAGAAGTAGGCGTCGATGATGTCGAGGTAGACGCCGTCGAACCCGGCGTCCGTGATCTGCTCGAGGTAGCCGCCGTCGCCGAGCAGGATGTCCTGCCAGCCGCTGTCCCAGTAGCGGACCTTGTAGTTGCCCTCCCACTCGGGGTTCATCGGCCCCAGCCAGTCGGGGGCGCCCGCGTCGGGCTCCCCGTCGCCGTCGGCGTCCCAGCTCGGGTCCCAGTAGTCGCGGTAGTCCTCGGCCTCGCCGATCGACAGGTAGCTCAGCACCGGGCGCCCGCCGTCCTGCGACAGGACGCCGAGGTCGGCGGCGGTGAACGCCCCGGCGTCGGACCCGTCGACGCTGTAGTCGGTGACCACGTAGGCCCCGTCGGCGTCCCCGATGGTGTCCGCCACCGGATCGGCCAGCCAGTAGATCCAGCGCTCGGAGTCCCCGGAACATCCCACGATCGTCATTGCACACAGCAGCAGCGCAGCGAATCTCACAGCAGCAACCTCCCCTTCAGGTGGGTCGTGCCGTCCAGCCCGATCTCCTCCAGCGCCTGCTTGGAGACCCGGATCGCGCCGTGCTGCTCGCCATCACCGGCCAGCAGCACGTGGGCCGAGCGGTACCCGCCCTGGATCCACCCCGGGTGGACCACCAGCAGGATATCACCCACCTCGGCCCCGAGCCGCCGCTGGTCGTCCGGGTGGAGGAACACCGGGTACCGCGTCCCGCCCAGGAAACCCTCGGTCCCGATCCCCTCCACCGGGGGCAGCAGCCGCTGGTCCACCGCGTCCACCGCGAAGCGAACCAGCGGGCCGGTGTCGTGCTTGGGAGCCAGCCCCTTGAACCGCCGCCGCGCCTCGTCGACGGTGCCCCACACCAGCCCCTGGATTCGATTCTGATCGGCCTTCTTCGACAGCAGCCCGGCCACCAGCCCGATGGCGAGGGTGACGCAGAACCCGTACGCCGCGCGCTGGAAGCTCCAGGCCTTGAGCCCCTCGCCGCCCTGCTCGACGCCGAAGCTGAACGGGCGGATCACCTCGGGCCACACGATCGAGACCACCATCGCCACGATCCCCAGCCCCAGCGTCGCGAACGCCGCCCGCGACGAGAACCGCCGCCAGCAGATCGCGAGGATCGTGGCCACCGCCATCGGCGGCGTGATCGAGGCGGTGAACGCCCCGTGGGCCTGGTAGATCGACTGGAAGCTGTCGAACACCGGCACCAGCGCCATCCCCACCAGCGCCGCGCCGATGGTCACCACCCGCGCGACCCGCAGGTAGTGGCGGTCGTCGGCGTCGGGTCGCACGTACGGCTTCCAGATATCGTTGACCACCACCGCCGAGGTGGCGTTGATCAGCGTGTCCGCGGTGGACATCAGCGCCGCCGTGACCGCCGCCATCAGGAACCCGAACACCGCGGGGTGGAACAGGTAGTCGGTGACGATCACGAAGATGTTCTTGGGGTCGTCCGGGGCCGGGATGATCCCGGTCTCGACCATCGCGCGCCCGATCCAGCCGCCGCTGGAGACCGCGATCATCGACACGAACATCAGCGCCAGCACCGAGAACGCCATCGCCTTGCGGCCGTCCCGCTCCGACCGCGCCGCGAGGAAGCGCATGATCATGCCCTGGTTGACGAAGTACAGGAACATCGTCTGGCTGACGCCGTCCTGCCAGAACACCCCGACGAAGTTGAACTCCGGCGGGTCGTTGTAGGGCCGCAGCGGGGCCCGCAGCTCCACCGGGATCGCGTCCCAGAACGGGCCCAGCCCGCCCAGCGCGTCGATGCCGACGACCAGCAGCGCCAGCCCGGCGAACAGCAGGATCACGCCCTGCAGCAGGTCGGTCATGATCACCGACGTCTGCCCGCCGGCGGTGACGTAGATCGCGCAGATGATCGCCACGATCCAGGCCGCGGTGGTGACCTTCCAGCCCAGCATCGCGTGCAGCGCCTGGCCCATCGTCACCAGGTTCACGCCGATGTAGCCCAGCAGGTACACCAGCATCACCGCGGTGACGAGGTTGCGCACCCCGCGGCCGAACCTGCGCTCGAAGAACTCCGGCACCGAGGTGACCCGCGAGAAGTAGATCACCGGCAGCCAGACGAAGAAGAAGAACGGCATCCAGAACCAGTCGTTGAGGTACGACATGGACGAGCTGACGCCGTGCTCGTAGGCCACCTGCGAGTACTTGATGAACGAGTACGAGCCCACCGTCGTGGCGACCAGCGAGAACGCGATGACCCACCACGCGAAGCGCTGGCCGGCGAAGAAGAAGTCCTTGGTGCTCTTGGTGAACTTGCTGAAGATCGCGCCGAAGCCCAGCACCACCACGAAGTAGCCCACGAGCACCACGTAGGTGATCGTGCTGCCCGCGACGTGGCCGTCCTCGCCCATCGGCTACAGCCCCGGCGCCACGAACTGGAAGAACCCGTGGACCACGGCGAACAGCACGTAGCCACCGACCATGGTGAGCAGGTTGCGGCGCTGGCGCGGGTCCCCGAACCCGACGTCCCCCTGGCGCCAGGCGTACCCCAGCCCGACGGCGAACACCGCGCCGAGGCCGAAGTAGAGGTACAGGTAGCACAGCAGCAGTTCGCTCATACAGCGTCGCCGTCTCCCGTGGACGGGGCAGTATACGTCAAGGCGATGGCGAGGCCGAGGCGGGGCGCAGCGGCTCCCCGGGCATGAACTCCGCCACGGGGATCCACTCCCGCGTCGCCAGCGCCTCGTCGACCAGCTCCTCGCGCAGCGGCCGCCGGGCGGCGCGCAGCTGGTCCCGCCGCGCCGCGACCGCCACCGGGCCGTCGGACAGGTCACAGACCTCCACGGTGCGGGCGGTGACGTCGTGGGACCCGATCCGCCGCGACCAGTCGATGATCTCCTGCTTGTTGTGGCCCGCCAGCGGGCGCAGCACCAGCCGCTCGCTGACGCGGTCGATCTCGGCGAGGTGCTTGAGCGTCTGGCTCGAGACCTGGCCCACCGCCTCGCCGGTGACCAGCGCCTCGATCCCCAGCTCGCCGGCCAGCCGGTCCGCGGCGGTGATCATCAGCTGCTTGAGCAGCACCTGGCGGTAGCGGCCGTCGACGTGGTCCAGCAGCGCCTGCTTGATCGGCTGGAAGTCGACCACGTGGACCACCGGCTCGTGGCCGTGGGCCCAGCGCTCGCACATCGTGTGGGCGACGGCCAGCGCATGGCCGGTCTCGCTGCAGTCCAGCGTGAAGTGCACGAAGTGCGCCGGGCACCCGCGGCGCATCAGCATCCACGCCGCGACCACCGAGTCGAAGCCACCCGAGATCAGCGCCAGCACCGGGTCCTGGGTCCGCAGCGGCAGGCCGTCGGGCCCCTCGAGGACGCGCTCGACGAGGTGGCCGGTGCGGCGGATCACCTCGATCCGGACCCGCTCCTGGGGGTTGGTCAGGTCGACCCCCGCCGAGCGGTCGTACAGCAGCGCGCCGATGTCCCGCTCGCCGTCCTGGGTCCGCCACCGCTGCGGGGTGCGCTTCTTGATCCGCACGGCGAACGTCTTCCCCGCGACGCGGTCCCCCGCGGCCTCGGCCACCGCGGCGCCGAGCTCCTCGAGATCGCCGGCGGGCAGGGTGCGCGTCAGCGAGGCGCGCTGGACTCCGAACGTGCGCGCCGCCACCGCGGCGGCGGCCTCGAGATCGTCGCCGTCGATCCAGTGGCGCAGGTGCTCGAAGTGCAGCTGGGCGCCCGGGGCCTCGCGGCGCAGACCGGTGCGGAGGTTGGTGCGCAGGATCTCGAGGAACCGCCGGCGCGTCTGGGCCGACTTGAGGTGGATCTCGCTCGACAGCGTCAGGAGGATCATCAGACGATCAGGGTCGGGCAGGGGGCGTTGCGCACGAACCGCTCGCTCATCCCCCCCGCGATGCGCTCCCCCAGCGTCCGCCTGGTCTCGCTGCCGACCACGAGCAGGTCGGCCTGCTGCTCGGCGGCGTACTCGTTGATCACCCTGTTGGGCTTGCCCTCGGCCACGTGGCACACCAGCGTCCAGTCCGCGGGGACCACCGTGCGGCCCTCCTCCTGCAGCGCCGCGGTGAGCTTGTCGCGCACCCCCGCGCCGAGGTCCACCTTGGACACGCCGGCCATCTGGTACGCCGGCGGCACGTCGGTCACCACCGCGTGCACCAGGTGCACCTCCGGCGCGTAGGGCCGCAGCTTGTCCACGGCGTAGGCCAGGGCCAGCTGGGCGTTCTCGCGCAGGTCGTGGGCCACCACGACCTTGCCCAGCCGCACGGCGCCGCTGTCGGGATCGACGAAGTCGCGGTCCCCCTGCTCGACGATCAGCACCGGGCACGGGGCGTAGCGGATCACCCGCTCGGTGACCGAGCCGACCAGCGCGCGCTTGACCCCCGAGCTGGAGCGCATCGCGATCACCAGCAGGTCGATGGGCTCCTGCTCCGCGTACTGGATGATCCCCTCGTACGAGTTGACCGCTCGCTCCAGGGCCTTGACCACCGTCACCTCGGCCGCCCCGCCGTGGGCGGCGCCGGCGTCCAGGTGCTCGCGGGCGGCGCGGTCGGCGCGCTCCAGGTGCGGCGCCAGATCGGGGAAGTGGGCGTCCGGGTCGTCCTGGTCGACGTCCCCGAGGGTCACCACGTGCAGCAGGTGCAGCGTCGCCCCGTAGCGCTCGGCCAGGCTCGCGGCGTAGAGCATGGCGTGATCGGCCTGGGACGTGAAGTCGGTGGGGACCAGGATGTGCTCGAGGGGCTTGGTCATCGGTCCTCCTCCTGGGGTGGGCTCCAGCCCTTGGGGATCTCCCACACCGGGAGCCCCGCGCGCAAGCGAAACCGGCGCGAGCGCGCCCACAGGCGCGCGGCGGCCTCCCACATCGCCGGCTCCCGCGCCGTGGCGGTGGACAGGCGCGCCGGGTCGATCGGGAAGCCGATCCGGACCAGGTCGAGGCGGTCGGCGTCCCAGCAGGTCCCGACGGTGACGTCGGGGGTGGTATGGCCCTCGGTGTGGTTGCGGATCGCGAACAGCAGCTTGTGCAGCCGCGCCGCCCCCAGCGGCAGCCGCGGCGCCAGCTCGTCGGCGACCCACAGCGCGGCGCGCGGGCCGTGCTCGTGGTCGCGCCCGTCGTGGATCCGGGCCACGTCGTGGCAGGCCGCGAACAGCCCGACCAGCAGCGCGTCGGCCTCCTCGCACGCCGCGATCCGCAGCCCCAGCAGCGCCACGCGGCGCCAGTGGGTCGGCCCGTGGATCGACTCGCGGGAGGCCTCGGTGCGCGAGGTGGACCACTCCCAGGCGGTCTGCACCAGGCGGCGATCCTCCGGCTGGAGAATGGACAAGGTCAGGTCAGCAGGGCCTTGACCTGCTCGAGGAGGCGATCGACCGGCACCGGCTTGCGCAGCACCGCGGCGACCTTCTCGCGGATGTCGGGGCGCTGCTCGAGCTTCTCGTAGTACGCCGTGCACAGCACCACCGGGATGTTGCGGTGCGAGTCGGCGTCCTGGATCCGCTCCAGGACCTCGAACCCGTCCATGCCCGGCATGTGCACGTCGAGCAGGATCAGGTCGGGCCGCCAGCGCGCCACCGCCAGCCCGGCGGCGAACCCGCTGCGCGCGGTCTGGACGTCGAACCCGCCCTCGATCTCGAGGACGTCGGCGAACAGGGTCAGGATCGCGGGGTCGTCGTCGACGACCAGGATCCGCTTCTTGCCGGTGTGGGACGACATCTCGTCGTCGGCCAGCGGCATCTCGTAGTGGTGCGCGAACTCGATCAGGTCTTCGCGCCCGATGCGGCGGTGCCCCCCGGGCGTCTTGTGGGCCTTCAGTCGCCCGTCGTCGATCCAGTTGACGACCGTGGCGACGCTCACGCCCAGGAGCCGAGCTGCTTGCGCCGTGGTGAACGTGTCGCGTGTCTTGGCCATGTACCCCTGGACCTGCCTCGGCGATGTCCCCGCCAACCCCAAAAACCACGAAAAACGCTAGCACCCGTCCCCCTCCCGGTCAAGCCGCGGGAGGTCGGATCTGCGCGACACGGGCGAGTTCAGCTCGAGGTCGCCCGCACGTCGATGGACTCGGACATCACCGCGTCGGCGTCGAAGAACGGCTGCAGCAGGTCCGTGACGCGGGCCGCGATCTCGTCCGCACCCATCTCCCGGGGGTCCAGCAGCGCCATCACCTGCCCGCTCAGCGCAGAGCGCTGCTCCTTGGAGATCGGCTCGCGCAGGACCAGCACGACCCGCGCCGTGTGGCCCTCGGAGCCCATCGCCTCGATGGCGTGGAGCAGGTCGTGGACCGTGATGTCCGCCATGTCGTTGCACGCCACGACGAGGGGCACCCAGTTGCGGCCGAGGAAGTCCACGGCCTGGGCGCCGCGCTGGGCGCGGGCCACCGAGAAGCCGCGCTCGCGCACGGTCCGCGCGATCAGGTCGACCGCCTCGTCGGAGGGGCCGATCAGCAGGATCCGCCGCTTCTCCTGGCCGATCAGCGGCCAGATGTGGTTGGCCACCTCGACGCCGTCGGTGGGCACCGTCACGTAGTCGTCCACCGACAGCTCCTGCAGCGAAGCGCTCATCGCCGGCGGGCCGACCAGCACGATCGGGATGTGGGCCGTGACCGGGTCGTTGCGGATCAGCGTCACCAGGTCCGCCGGGTTGGCGGCGCGGGACGACAGCAGGTGTACGATCGCGGTGGGCAGCCGCGCGCAGGCCACCTCGAAGCCCTCGCTCGGGGTCCGCGCCTCCAGCAGCTCCAGGCCCTCGGCGCGCATCCCCTCCTTGATCCCGACGTAGCCGGTGCCCTCCTTGCCGACCACCAGCACCAGCGAGGCCTGGCGCGTCTCCATGCCCAGCAACGTGGCCTCGCTCACCTGCGGGATGTCGTCCCGCGACGGCTCGGGCCCCACGGTCGGCAGCCGCAGGTAGAACGTGCTGCCGACGCCCTGGCGGCTGGTCAGCGTCAGCCGCCCGCCCAGCTGCTCGGTGAGCTTGCGCGCGATGGACAGCCCCAGCCCGGTTCCTCCGTGGATCCGCGTCGAGCTGGCCTCGACCTGCACGAACGGCTCGAAGATCGACTCCTGGTCCTCCGGCGCGATCCCGACCCCGGTGTCGCTGACCGCGGTCACGAACGACCCGTCGCGCTCCCGCCGGCAGATGATGTCGATGTGCCCCTCCTCGGTGTAGCGCACCGCGTTGCTGACGAGGTTGAGCACCACCTGGCGGTAACGCCCGCGATCGCCGTGGACCTCGGTGGGGGAATCGTGGAACGCGGTCCGGATCTGGACCGGCATGTCGTCCTCGAGGCTCTCCCGGGCCTCGAGCAGCGCCAGCGAGTCCTCCTCCTCGCCGAACTCGTCGGCCTCGGCCTCGCGCAGCAGCAGGCGGGCGGTCTGGGCGACCTCCTCGAGCACCTCGACGGGGTTGAACCGCGTCAGCTCGAGGTGCAGCCGGCCGGCCTCGATGCGGCTCAGGTCGAGGATGTTGTTGATCAGATCGAGCAGGTCGTTGCCGCGCTCGACGATCCCGTCGACGGCCTTCTTCTGGCGGTCCGTCAGATCGCCGTAGAGCCCCCGTCCGAGCAGCTCGGCGTAGCCGATCACGGCGTGCAGCGGCGTGCGCAGCTCGTGGCTGACCGAGCTGATGAACTCCCCGCGCGACTTGTTGACCCGCAGGATCTCCTGGTTCTTGACCGCCAGGATCGCGTTCTTCTCGGCCAGCGCCTGGGTCGCCCGCTCCAGCAGCTCCTCGCGCTGGCGCCGCGAGGTCACGTCCATCATCTGGGAGCGAACGCCGACGAACGTCCCGCCCTCCTCGATCACGGGGGTCGAGTGGATCAGGACCTGGATCGAGTGCCCGTCCCGGTGCACCAGGCGCACCTCGTGCTCCAGCCCCTCCTCGTGCTCACGGGCCTCCTGGAGGTGCTCGCGCAGGGCCTTCTCGTCCTCGGGGTCGATCAGGTCGAGGAACGAACGGCCCATCAGCTCGCTCGGCTCGTAGCCCAGCGCGCGGGCCTCGGTGCGGTTGCAGCTGACGAGGTACCCGTAGGGATCGACCGTCTGGTACATGAACGGCGCGTTGTCGTAGAGGTCCTGGTACTCGTCGCGTGCCCTCTTGAGCTCCCGGCTGCGCTCGAGGATCTTCTCGGTCTGCGCCTGCTGCTGCTCCTCGCGGCGCCGCTTCTCGAGCTCGAGGTTCTCCTCCAGCCCGATCTCCCGGCGCCGGTCGCGGATCACCAGCCCGATCTCCCCGGCCCGCGGGGCCCCGATCGCGATCAGCTCCACCGGCACCGGCTGCTCGTCGACGCCGACGAGCTGGGTCGAGCGGGTGTAGCGCTCGCCGCTGGCCAGCGCCCCGCGGATCTCGTCGAGCAGGTCGCCGGGGAGCGACAGCGCCTCGAGCGCCTCGGCGTCCAGGCGGGTGACGGCGGCGTCCTCGACGCGCAGCAGCTGCTGGAAGCCGCGGTTGGCCAGCAGCACCTCGTCCTGCTTCGCGACGATCGCCGCCGCGTCGGGGAACGCGTCGAGGAACGAGGACATCCGCGCCTGCTCCTCCTCGAGGGCGGACCGCTCCCGGCGCCGGCGACGCAGCGAGAACCCCAGCCCGACGCCCAGCGCCAGGGCGCTGAACAGCAGCAGGCCGAGCAGCACGATCAGCGCCGGTGTCAGCTCGGTCACGCGTCGGATCCCCGCGATCGGGTGCGGCTCCGGGAGCGCGTCCCCCGGACCACCGCACCGGTCCCTTCATTCTATCGTCGCGGGCTGCTCGAGGGGGGGAAGCGCCTCCGGACCGCCGAACTCCTCGATGTAGCGGGCGATGTCCGGGTGCCACCGAGCGTTGCGGTATCCCAGCGCCAGGGCCCGCCCCGCGCAGGCCGCGTCGCCCAGCTGCGAGCACGCCTCGTAGCCCAGCGCCAGCAGGTCCCCGCTGTGGTCGTGCTGCGACAGCGCCTCCTCGACCAGCGCCCGCCGCTGGCCCGGCTCCAGGTCGTAGCGGTCGTACAGGAACAGCAGCCAGAACAGCGGCTCCTCGGTCCCCGGGGCCAGCATCCGCGCCATGCTCAGCTCCTCCTCGGCCTGGTCCGTCTCCCCGTAGATCGCGTACGCGCGGCCGAGGTCGGAGTGCAGCTTCCAGTCCGGCTCGCCGCGGCGCAGCGCCTCCTCGCCGTCGCGGATCGCGGCCGGGTACGACATCTCGACGGTGTCGAGGATCCGGCTGCGCAGGCGCTCCGAGCGATCGAAGGTCCCCGGGCGGTTCTGGAACGTCAGCCGGTACTCCACGCACCCGCGCGCCGCGACCGCGCGCTGGAACGCCCGCTCGCGATCGCCCTCGCGGACGCGCACCGAGATCACGCGCCACACGTCGGGACCGATGGCGCGATCGACCTCCTCGACGCTGTCGTAGACCACCGAGTAGTCCGGTACGGCGGCCAGCTCGTCGATCAGCCGGCCGGCGAACTCGTCGGGCTCCACGGGGTACTCGTGGACCGCCACGTCGTAGCTCACCGCGATCGCCTTGGACGGCGACGTGTAGGCGTCGCTGGCGAACGGATCGTAGTACGTCGGGCGGTTCCAGTAGCGGGGCACGCGGAACGACATCCCGGTGGTGTCGTGGACCACCGCCATGTCCAGCCGCGGGAGCTGCAGCAGCCCGCCGGGGCCCGCCAGCAGCGGGATGCCGAACACCGCCAGGAACAGCGTCAACACCACGACGTACATCCGCCAGCGGGCCGAGGTACGGCGATCGGCCCGGCCCTGCACGATCCGCGGGGTCAGGGCGAACGCCGCGACGCCCCCGCCGACGATGCCGCCGATGTGGCCCCAGTTGTCCACCAGCGGGGAGCGGAAGCCGAGGATCAGGAACAGCGCCAGCGCCGGGAAGAACGCCCACCCGAAGCGCTTGCCGTAGCCCTGGGGGATCAGCGGCTCGTAGCGCCACCCGAACACCACCGCGGCGGCGAACAGCCCGAACGTGATCCCCGAGGCGCCCACCGACGGCACCACCGAGGCGATGGTGCTCGCCAGGCCACAGCCCAGCGCCGAGAACAGCACGATCAGGAAGGTGCTGCTGCGGCCGTAGACCGCCTCGACGGTCCACCCCACGTACGCGGTGTAGAAGATGTTGGGGACCAGGTGGATCAGGCCCGCGTGGAGGAAGCTGAACGTCAGCAGCCGCCACCACTGGCCGAGCTCGATCATGTGGGCGCCCTCCTTGGCGCCGAGCTCGACCAGCAGGTCGAAGCGGGGCAGCACCAGCAGCTGCGTCAGCGTCGCGCCGCGCTGCACCATCTCCATCGCGGTGATCGAGAACAGCGCGATGCAGGAGCACACGAACACGAACGTGACCCACGGGAAGCGCTGCAGCGAGAACTCGCGGCGGAAGCGGGCCTGCTCGTCGTCGACCAGGCTGCGGTACAGCTCCAGCTCGCGAACCTTGACCCAGCGCTTGCCGGTGACCGGCTCGAACAGGATCTCGACGCGCTCGTGGACCCGGCCGGAGCGGACCCAGTCCTCGAACTCCTCGTACGGGATCTGCACGACGTGGCGGCCGGCGCGCAGGAAGACCAAGCGTTCCTCTCCGGGACCCCCCCGGCCCACTCGAAACCCGTCACCAGGATAACACCTGCCCCGGCGCTGCCCTGGTATGTTGGGTGGTGCCGTGCCCGTGACGATCCTCAGCAGCGACCTCGCCTACGCCGACGTGGACGACGGCCGGCTGGCCCTGCGGTACCGCGGGGACCGCGAGCCGGTCGGCTACGTGCTGGTGCTCGACGGCGCGGGCGGGACGCGCCGGGAGCTGGCGGGGCCCTTCGAGCACGAGGACGAGGCGCTGCAGGACGCCGCCCGCCGCTTCGGGGCGCTGGATTGGAGCGCCCACTGATCCTGCCCACCGACGCGCTGCGCTCGTTCGCCGAGTCCCTCGGGGTGGAGTGGTGCGTCGTGGCCGCGGTGGGCCCCGCCGCCCAGGGGCTGGTCCCCGCCGACGGACCGGTCGAGCTGGGCGGGATCTGGGTCGCCCCCACCGCCGACCTGCTGCGCGTGCTGCCGCCGGAGCCGCGGTGGCGGCGCGAGGGCTACGTGGCGGAGCGGGACACCGTCCTCGACGCGCTGGAGCTCGGCGAGGCGATGCGCCGGCTGGTCCGGGGCGACTCGGAGGTGCTCGACGCCCTGCTGTCCCACCGCAACGTGGTCAGCAGCGAGCTCCACGAGCACCTCCTCGAGCGGGCCCGCGACGGACTGTTCCGGGGCCACGTCGAGGACTACCTGCGCCGCGCCCGGGCGTGGCGCGGGCGCGCCGAGCCGTGGGCCGCCCACGCGGCCGCGGCCCTGCTGCTGCAGGCCGACCACCTGCAGCGGACCGGCCAGGTCGGCACCGACGCGGGGGAGCTGGCCCGCGCCACCGGGCGCCCCGAGCTGCTGCGCGCGCCCCCCGCCGCGGCCGAGCTCGACGCCCTCGAGGACGCGGTCCGGCGGGGCGCGGCGCTGGGCGTGCTGCCCCGCCAGCACCCGCGCCCCGAGGCGCTCGACGAGCTGCTGCTGTTCGCGCGCGAGGCGCGGTGGTAGTGGACCGCCGCTCCGGCGGGCTCTACCCTGGGTCCCGATGAGCACCCCCCACGAGCGGCTGCTCCCGCTGATCCTCGACGGCATCACCGAGGGCGTGCTGGCCGTCGACGCCGACTTCCGGATCACCTACCTCAACGCCGAGGCCGAGGCGATCACCGGGATCCGCCTGGACGACGCCGTGGGCCGGCGCTGCTACGAGGTGCTGCGCGGCGACATCTGCCAGACCGGCTGCGCGCTGCGCCGCAGCATCGAGACGGGGGAGCCCCAGCGGGACGTGCGCGTCGACGTGCTCGACGCCGAGATGCGCAGCGTGCCGCTGCTGGTCTCGACCGCCGCCCTGCGCGACGACGACGGCACCCTCCTCGGCGGGGTCGAGCTGTTCCGCGACATCTCCGATCTGGAGTCCCTGCGCAGCGAGCTGCACGACCGCCGCGGGTTCGCCGACATCGTCGGCGTCAGCCCGCCGATGCGGGCGCTGTTCCGGGTGCTGCCCGACGTGGCCGAGAGCGACGCCGCGGTGCTGATCGAGGGGGACAGCGGCACCGGCAAGGAGCTGGTCGCCCGCGCGATCCACGATCTGTCGCCGCGCGCGGTGGGTCCGTTCGTGCAGGTCAACTGCGGCGCGCTGCCCGACACGCTGCTCGAGTCCGAGCTGTTCGGGTACGTCCGCGGGGCGTTCACCGACGCGCGCCGCGACAAGCCCGGCCGGTTCCAGCAGGCCGACGGGGGCACGCTGTTCCTCGACGAGGTGGGCGACCTCTCCGCGGCGTTCCAGGTCAAGCTGCTGCGGGCCCTGCAGGAGGGCGAGGTCCAGCCCCTGGGCGCCACGCGGCCCCACCACGTCGACGTACGCGTCGTCTGCGCCACCAACCGGCCGCTGGCCGAGCTGGTCCAGGCCGGGCGCTTCCGCGAGGACCTGTACTACCGGCTGCGCGTGATCCCGCTGCGGATCCCGCCGCTGCGGGAGCGGCGCGAGGACCTGGTGCCGCTGATCGAGCACCACGTCGCGCGGCTGGCGGCGCGCAGCGGCAAGCCGATCGGAGGGCTGTCCCCCGACGCGCTGACCGCCCTGCTGCACCACGACTTCCCGGGGAACGTCCGCGAGCTGATCAACCTGCTCGAGCGGGCCTTCGTGCTGTGCCACGGGTCCACCATCGAGCGCGCGCACCTGCCCGCGGAGCTGGGTCTGCGGCCCGCGGCGGACCGGGCCGCGCCCGCGCCGGAGGCCGAACGCCTCGCGGCGCTGGCCACGCTGAAGCCCTCGGAGCGCAAGGTGCTGGCCGGCGCACCGCTGCAGGACGGGCTCCCCGAGGCCGCACGGCGGCTGCTCGAGGTGCTCCACGCCCACGGCTGGAACCGCGGCGCCACGGCCGCGGCGCTGGGGATCAGCCGCAGCACGCTGTGGCGCAGGATGCGGGAGTACGGCCTGATCGAGCCGCGCCAACCTGAGACATCCTGAAACAACTCGAAACAAATCACCGCACAGGCGAAACGTCCGCCCCCCACCGCGCTGGCACACGGGTTGCAGCCCTACGCGGCATGGAGGTCCTGGCGATCCCGCTGTACGGAGAGGACGTGGCGCCGCGGTTCTGCGCGGCGACCGAGTTCCTGATCGCGGCCCTCCCGGGGGGCACGCTCGGCGACCTGCGCCACGCGACCGTGGCCGCCGGCTCGTGGCCCCGGCGCCTCTCGCAGCTGACCTCGATGGGCGTCACCGTGCTGCTCTGCGGCGGGTTCGACCGCCGGTTCCTGCCGCTGGCCGAGGGCCTCGGCCTGCGGGTCGTGTGGGGTCTGACGGGCCTCGCCCGCGACCGGGCGGCGGACTACGCGCGGCGACACCGTCAGGGCGCGACGTAGGCCCCGACCTCCACCAGCGGCGGGTGGGCGAACAGGTCCAGGGTGCCCTCGCCGATGCCGCTCCCGACCAGCAAGGTGTACTCGACGGTCCGGCCCGGCCAGTCGGGGGCGGCCGGCTCGAACTGGTCCCCGACGATCGACGTGATCAGGTCGGCGAGCCCGATGCCGCCGTCGGTGCGGGAGTCGTGCCACGGGCCGTCGCCCCACAGCGTGCCCAGCGGTGCCAGCAGGGTCTCGCCGCCGGTGGTGCGGATCGGCAGGAACGCCAGCGAGGTGCGCTCGGTGACGGCGTGGGCGACCTGGATCGTGCTGCCGTCGGCGCAGGTCACCGCGGCCCAGCCGTCCGCCGACTGGCCGTTCCAGCTCTCCTGCAGCGGGCGCACCGGGCGGGTGCGCGTCTCGCCGGCGTAGGTGCGCCAGGTCAGCGTCGAGGCGGTGCCTGCGCAGGCCAGCGGCGTCAGGGCGATGCTCTCGGCGTCCAGCGGCTCGTCGACCTCGGGGATCGTGGCCGAGACGCGCACGACGGTGCCGGGCAGGCCCTCGTAGACCAGCACCTCGCGCACGCCGCTGTTGCTCTCACCGCACAGGGGCAGGTCCACGGCGAAGGTGTGGCTGGCGACCACCCCACGGGGCTCCACGTGCGCGTCGCCGTCGGGGCTGGTGCTGCCCTGCTCGCCGACCCCGTCGCACTCGGTGAACGGCGCCCGCAGCGCCGCCGGGACCGCGACGGAGCCGGTGGTCAGGCTCCCCGTGGCGGTGTGCGGCTGGACCGGGTCGTAGCGCCACGTCAGCGTGCGCTGCTCGCCGGCCTCGAGGTCGAGCACCGCCAGGACCTGGACGAGCTGGTGGGAGCCGTCGTCCTCGGGGCCCCACACCTCGACGGCCAGCTCGCTGCCGCCCTCGTCGAGCACGGCCAGCGCGTCCAGGTCGCCGTACGCCGCGGTCGGCACCGCCACCTCGAAGCGCACCAGCGCGGCCCCCGCCGAGGCGCGGGGGTTGCCGACGCGGACCTGCCCGGGGGCCACCGGGTCCAGCGCCGCCGCGGCGTCGAACGCCGCCTGCGACGCGGCCAGCGACTCCTCCACCCGCTGCCGTGCCGTCTCGACGCGGTCGGGGTGGAGGTAGGGCGCGGCCAGCCCGAAGTGGGTCGTCGAGAGCGCCAGCAGCCGCGGCTCGTACGCCGCGTCGAGCAGCCCGTCGACGGCGGCGTCGCCGCCGCCGAGGTACCAGGCCTGGTCGGCGAGCTCGCGGGCCTGGACCACGCCGCTGGCGATCTCGTGGTTGAAGTCCTTCTCGGCCCACGACTGGAAGCCGTCGCCGGTGCCGTCGGCGAGGTCGCCGGGCAGCGTCACCTCGGCCACCGGCTCGTGGCCGTCGAGGTAGTCCTGGATCGTGGTGAACTGCAGGAAGTCGAGGCCCTGCGCGGCGGCCAGCTCCTGGTCGAAGTTCTCCCAGATCTCGGCGTCGCCGTCCATGTGCACCAGCAGCAGGCTGTCCCCGGGGTGGGTCTCGCTGATCTGCCGCGCCCACGCGGCGAGCCCGCCGTGGTCGAGCACGTCGGCGTGGTGGTAGGCCGGCACCAGCACCATCGTGTCGTCGCCGTCACGCAGGGTCAGCGGGTTGTAGCGCTCGTTGCCGGTCAGCGTCAGGTCCATCGGGAACGCGGTGAACCCGGTCTGGGAGTTGAACATCGTGATCCACTCGATGCCCGACTCGCGGTACCAGCCCACGTGGTGCGGGCTGAACATGTTCTCCTGCGGCTGCACGCCGGGGTCGAAGGTGCCGAAGGTGTCCAGGTAGCTCTGCTGGGCCCGCTCGACGGAGCGGCGGAACTCCTCGCGGGTCTCCGAGGCCAGCGCGCCGTTGTTCCAGCTCATGATCCGCAGGCCGTCCTGGCCCGAGCCGATCCGCGCGTCGAGCCCGTCGATGATGTCGGGGGCGTGCTCGGGCAGCCACGCGTCCAGCGAGAACGCGTTCTCGATGTCCCAGTCGCCGTGGACGTCCGGGTACTCGCCGAGCCACTCCAGGGTGCGGCGGATGACCCGGATGTCCTGGCCGAAGCCGTCCTCGTCGGGGGTGTCGCCGCGGTAGGAGTGGTAGAGGTTGACGTGGAACGACAGCGCCACGTACACGGTGCCGCCGGCGCCCTCGGGCGGGGGCTCGCCCTCCCCGCCGTGCAGCTCCCACAGCGTGCCGTCGACCATCAGCGCGGCGCCGCCGGCGAGGGCCCGCACGGGGCCCTCGCCGGCCTGGCTCCAGTCCCCCGTCTCCGGATCGAGGTACCACAGCCCCCGCGACCCCGACGCCACCGCCACGCCGGGCTCGAAGATCGCCACGTCCACCGCGTCGCTGGGCCCGCCGAGGGCCTCCCAGTGCCCCTCGCCGTCCCCGCGGAACAGGCCGCCGTCCATCGCCGAGACGTAGGGCGTGCCGCGGATGTCGAGGGCCACGCCGGTGAGGATCCGCGCCGGCATGTCGCCGGTGACGCGGTCCCAGCTGGTGCCGCCGTCGGTGGACAGCGAGATGCCCGCCTCGTACAGATCGACGAACTCGCCGGGCAGCATGCTCGCCGGGTCCGGCGACACGCAGTAGGCCTCGCCCTCGTCGATGTCCACGCCGGTGAACAGCAGGTCGACCTTGCCCGTCGGCGCCACCCCCAGCAGCTCCCAGCGGGTGCCGCCGTCGACGCCGCGGTAGACCCCGCCCGGCGCCGCCATCAAGACGTCGTCGCCGTCCACGGCGAGCTGCCACGGCACCACCTGCGGCCGCGGGTTGAGGAACGAGCCGACCAGCGGCGACAGCGGCGGGCTCTCGATGGCGGCGAAGCTGGCCCCGTCGTCGGTGCTGTGGAACAGGCCCACGCCCCACACGTGGGCCAGCAGCGCGCGCGGCTCCCCGGGGATCACGCCGAGGAACAGCACCTGGCCCTCGGGCAGCCCGGCGGCGGCCAGCGCGGCCCAGCTGTCGCCGCCGTCCGCGCTGTGCTGGAGGCCGTCCGCGGTGGCGACGAACCAGTCCACGCCGTCGACGGCCAGCGCGTCGCCGCGGGCGCCGAGATCGCCGATCTGCACCCAGTGGGAGACGGCGTGGGGAACGGGGTCGGGGGTCGGGTCCTCGCCACACCCGCGACAGCCATACGCCATCGCCACCGCGCCGAGCAGCGCGGCCATGACGCTGCACCGGATCCGGTACCGCACCATCACCGTCCTGACCACCCAGTGGACCATCCCGATCATCCAGGACCCTCCGCGCAAGGACGCCCTTGCTACACGAGGGTAACCCAGATGTCACGCGTTCTCCGCAATCCACCGGGCGCTTCACCGAGCTGTCACGTTCCCGTCATCGATGTCGCGGGGAGCGCGTGGAGCGGGCGGTTCCTGGTAGCCTGGGGAGCACAGGAGGCCCCGTTCGTGGACGAGATCATCCCGCTGCTGCTGCCGATGCTGGTGATCGGTGGCTCGCTGTTCCTGGGCCTCGTGGGGGTCTACTGGGGCAGCGAGAACCGCCGGCGCAAGCTCGACGTCGAGAAGAAGGAGCTGGGCGTCCGCGAGGCCGAGATCGAGCTGCGCAAGCTCGAGGCCCTGGTCGAGCTCGCCAAGCACGGCGCGCTGGAGTCCGCGGAGGCGGCCGGAGCCGAGATCGTCGAGGACGCCCTCGCCGGCGCCGAGGACGAGGCCGAGCGGCTGGCGCGGCAAGAGGCCGCGGCGCAGAAGGCGGCGCGCAAGCTCTGAGCGGGGATCCCGCGGTCAGGGACAGGTCACGAGGCCGGCCACGTCGTCGGAGAATGCCGGCGTCCCCAGCACCACCGATCCCCCACCCTGCAGCGTCGCCGGCGTGCTCCACGTCCCGGTGCGGACGTCGTACCAGGTCAGGGTGCAGCTCCCGCCGGCGTCGGAGAGGTCCAGCTCGGCGTCGGGATCGCCGTCCTCGAGGTACAGCGCATAGACCGAGCCCGGCTGGGCCAGCATCACCTCGCCGGCGGCGGCGAGCAGGTCGTTGCGCGGCGCCATCTGGTCCAGCGGCAGCGGCTCGAGGAACGCGCGGGCCAGGCGGGTGTAGGTCCACATCTCCTCGCGGGTGCGGAAGTCCTCGCAGCGCATGTCGCCGCCCAGCGGCAGGTCGTGGTAGCCGAAGTACCACTCCACCCCGCCGGCGCCGCCGAGCAGCCCGGGCCACAGCGTCCAGCGGCGGATGTCGGGGGCGTTGCCGTCGGTCACGCCGGTCCCGGCGGGGCCGATCTCGTCGAGCATCACCACCCAGGTGCGGCCGCTGTCCTCGGACAGCTGCCACCACTCCTCGCTGTACTGCTCGGCGTTCTGCGGCGACAGCTGGATCGACGTCAGCTCGAAGTTCGGGTCGCCGAGCAGGTCGTCGTACTGGCCGTGGGGGTCGTTGGCGTGGGTGTGCACCGTGGTGGGGTGGTCGTAGGGGTCCTGCGCTCGCAGGTACGCGGCGAACTCCTTCTGCCTGGCGTCCCCGTAGTCGTTCTCCTCGCCGATGTTCCAGAACACGCCGAGGTGGTGGCCGAAGCGCGCCGCGAGCTCCCGGTAGAACAGCTTGCGCTGGGGGCCCAGCGTGCCGTTGTCGTGGAGGTTCTCGTTGCCCGACTCGGTCTCGCTGAGCACGAAGTGCAGGGCGATCCCGTGCTGCTCGGCGTGGGCCAGCACGATCTCCCACTGGTGCAGCTTGGACAGGTCGAGGTGCTCCAGATCGTCCGGCGCCACGTACGGATAGGTCTCGCGCCCGTCGCCGCCGAGGTTGCACGGCAGGAAGTAGATCGAGTTGACCCCTGCCGACGACAGGTAGTTCAGCGCGCCGATGATGCCGTGGCCCTCGCCGCTGCCCCACTCCGGGTCGCCGGCGGCCCAGTCCCCCAGGTGCGGCTCGTAGCGGTGGACCCCGTCCTGCAGCCCGGACGTACCCGCCCCGCCGCTCTGATCCACCGTGTTGTCGAACCCCGCGTAGCCCAGGAAGTTCTCGGGGCTGTCGGCGCCGCCCTTGATCCACACCTGCCCGTCGGCGGTGTGCAGGTAGTGCCCGCCGGTGTACTCGATGCGCCCGCGGGCCCGCAGGTCGGGGTCGCTCTCGTCGCTCTCGATCACGCCGAACGAGCCGGTGGTGCCGTCCGGCGCCTCCTCGGTCCCGGCCCCCGGGTCGAGGTCGAGCGCCACCTCGGCCCCGCCGCGGAAGTCCACCTCGTAGGACCAGGTCCCGGTCTCGTCGGGGGTGAAGCGCGCGGCCCACACGCTGCCGCTGTCGCCCCCCGCGCCGTCGCCGGCGAAGAACCCCGGCACGGTCCAGCTCGCCCCCGAGGGTGCCTCGAGGTGCAGCCACAGCCGGTAGTCGAGGAACGGGTTGGGCGACTCGTCGGTCTCGGCCGCGGCGGGGCCGTCGAAGGAGAACGTCAGCGTGTGCCAGCGCCGCTGCTCGCCGCTGACGTGGGGGTCGGTCTCGGGGGTGGAGTCGTCGTCCCCGCTGTCGTCGTCGGCCCCGTCGTCGTCGCCCGCGTCGTCGTCGGCTCCGTCGTCGTCGCCCGCGTCGTCGTCGGCTCCGTCGTCGTCGGCTCCGTCGTCGTCGGCCGCATCGTCGTCGGCCGGCTCGGGACAACCAGCGAACAGCAGCACCGCCGCGAGGACAGCGGTCCACGTCGTCCGTGTCGGCATCGATTCCTCCCCCGGGCGTGCCACGCCCTCGCTCACGGATAGCAGGCCCGCTTGCAGTCCCGCAGTTCTCGGCGGCACTCCGCGTCGCCGTCCCACCCCAGGCCCTGCTCGTTCATCCAGTCCCAGCAGTCCTCCAGATCCCGATCGCAGTCTCCCTCGCACTGCTTGTCGTACCAGGACGCGCGGTGCTGGAGGTGCTCGTCGGCACAGGAGTCCCAGCAGTAGGCCAGGGTCGAGCAGTCGTCGTAGCAGAGCCAGAACGCGCGCATCAGCCTGCTGGTGCCGAAGCAGTCGACGAAGGCCGCCTCGGCGTCGTCACCGCAGTACTCCCGGTCGTCCAGGCACACGTCCTGGTCCCCTCCGACGAGATCCTGGTCGTAGTAGCACTGCCAGAGCCCGGCCTCGCAGTCGTTGATCTCGTACTGGAACTCGGCGTAGCACTGCTCGTCGCCGTTGCAGCCCGCCACCGAGGCCGCGAGCAGCGCGGCCGTCACCACCGATGCGAACGCACGCATCCCGCCCCCCGGTTCCCGGCGTCCGCCGCCGCTAGTCCTCGTCCAGCTCGGTCCACTTGTAGTCGATGATCTCGGTGAGCACGCCGTTGAGCGCCTTGGGGTGCACGAACGCGAACTGGCAGTCGCGGAAGTCGCGCAGCCCGCCGATGATCGGGTAGCCCTTGCCCTTCAGCTCCTCGATCGAGTCGGCGGTGTCGTCCACGTTGAACCCGATCAGCATGAAGCCCTCGCCGTTGCGCTCGACGAACTTGGCGACGTCGCCGTCGGGGGTGGTGGACTCCATCAGCTCGAAGCCCACGCCGCCGAGGATGTAGCGGGCGACGTGGATCTTCTCCGGCTCGTCGACGTACTCGTCGTCCGGCCCGTCCTTGCCCAGCAGCGGCTCCCACTTCTTGCGGGCCTCGGCCAGGTCCTTCACCGCGATGCAGAGGTGGTCGATCTTGTTGATCTTCATCGGTCTCCCCAGCTCCTAGAGGTTGTCCACGATCGCCTGGACCGAGGCGCGGTCGGCCAGCGCGCCCTGGGCCATGATCTGCTTCATCGCCAGCCCGAACCGGTCGAGCTCCTCGTCGGTGCCCTGCGACACCGTCTTCTGCAAGACCTGGTGCACCAGCGAGAACCCCAGCGGGTAGCTGGCGTAGCCCAGCTGCGACTGGTCGTTGAACGGGTGGCTGCGGCACATGATCTGGGCCAGCGCGTCCTCGGGCGGCTCGACGAACAGCCGCTGCCGCACCATCTCGTCCCACGCGCCGACGCGCTCGTCCCAGCTGCGCGCCGAGCCGTCCTCGTTCTGGTCCACGTAGAGGCCGACCTCGTACGACGCCATCAGCAGCAGCCGCCGGGTCTGCCACGCGGTGCTCTGGGCCCGCACCGTCGGGTAGACCTGGTACAGCTTGTCGGTGAACCCGGGCTGGCCCTCGAAGTAGCGGCGCATCAGCGTCTCGTCGACGAACGCCACCTCCTCGAACGTCATCGCCACGCCCTCGGCGACGTAGCTCGGCATGTTGTTCTGGTACGAGCTGAGCCCCTGCCCCACGGCGCCGCTGGTCTGGTAGTGCAGCGTGTGGCCGGTCTCGTGCACCGCGGTGCTCCACTCGTCCAGCGGGATCGGCACGCCGGGCTTGATGTTGCTGGTGAAGTAGGCGATCGCCGGCGTGGCGGTCGCGGCGGTCCCCGAGCGGTTCCACTTCAGGTCGTCCTGGAACCAGTCCATCACGACCCGGTCGTAGGGCGGCTGCTCCATGTCGAAGCCGACGTCCCTGTACATCTGCTCCATGATCCGCCGCGACTCCTCGGGGGCCAGCTCGGGCAGCGCCTCGAGGCCCACCTGGTCCAGCGCCCAGGCGTCGGTCAGCTGCCCCACCTGCCAGTAGGTCAGCTGCTCGTCGCCGCTGAACTGCTTCAGCGAGTCGACGAACGCCTTCGCGTCGGCGTCGGTGGCCTCCCAGGTCTGGTCGACCCACGCCTGGAAGCCCTCCAGATCGACGCCGAACTTCTCGACCATCCGCATGTCCGGGTAGTTGCGGTAGCCGTGCTCGCGGGCGATCTCGTTCATCTCGCCGATGAACGCCTCGTAGCCGCTGCCCTCCTGCGTCATCGGGCGGAACGCGTCCTGGTAGACCTTGGTCACCGCGGCGCGCTCCCCGGCGTCGGCGACCTCGCCGAGCCTGGCCTCGATGTCGCGGCGCCGCACCGGCTCGCCGTCCAGCTGCAGGCTGTTCTCGATCTCGAGGAACCTGGCGCCGAGCTCCTGCAGCCCGGTGGTCCGGCGGGTCAGCTCGTCGGCCGTGAGCCCCAGCCGCAGGTCGCCCTCGTGGACCAGGATCGCCGTCATCGTCCCGATCAGCGGATCGCGGCGGGCGTAGAGCGACGCGACCTCGGGGTCCTCGAGGCGCTCGGCGACGCGCCTGAGCGAGCAGTAGGTCGGGCGCAGCACCGCGGGGAACATCAGGTCGCGGGTGGCCTCCACGGCGTCGACCTCGGGCATGTAGCTCTGGACGATGAACGCCTTGACGTAGGCCGTCTCGGGGGCCAGCACGCCGGTGTCGTAGACCCGCATCGCCGAGGTCACCAGCGCGTAGTCCAGCTCCAGCTGCGGCTTGAGCAGCTCCTCGTCGCTGACCTTCTTGGGCACCGCGCGCCACTGGTCGTACTGGCCGCGGTCCGGGTCCAGCTTGACGTAGCTCACCGCCTGGCCGCCGTTCTCGGCGACCTCGACCTCGACGATCGGGGGCTCGAAGCCGGCGGCCAGCACGGCGTCGATCAGCACGCCGTTCTTGAGCTCGTCGGGGCCGAACGCGCCGTCCTCCCCGGCGGTCACGGCCACCAGCCACGCCGCCGTCACCGAGCGCTCGCTGCCCTGCGGCACCACCGCCCAGCGCAGCAGCACGCGGTCGGCCTGGCCGTCGCCGTCCAGGTCGGGCGCCACCATCCACGACGAGTAGACCTCGATCGCCAGGTCGCCGAACCGGGCCGGGACCGGGATCTCGGCGCGCCGCCCCTGCTGCACGGCGTCGAGCAGGTCCCGGACGTCGGAACCGCGGGTCCCCACCGGGTAGCGCTCGACCTTGGCGCCGGTGGTCGCCGACGAGGCGGGGTGCACGTTGCACAGCGCCATCGTGCGCTCGAAGAACAGGTTGGGGCCGGGCTGCCGCGGGGTCTCGGCCTCCGGCTCCAGCGCGGTCAGGTCGAGGCCGGGGGTGGCGGGCTCCTCGGTGGCCGGCTCGGTGGCATCCTCGGGGGGACAGCCCAGCGCCCCGAGGGCCAGGGCGATCAGGGGGATCAGCAGCCTTCGTCGGACCAGGACCATGACGCGCCTCCTCGTGCGTCGGTCCTGTCTATCACAACACGCCGGCCTCGGCCTTCTTGCGTGCGAAGGCCTCCTCGTCGACCACGAAGCGGTGGCGGTGGAACGCCTCGGCACGGCGCTCCTTGTACCACCGCGACTTGAAGTAGCGCCGGACCCGCCGGATCAGCCCGTGGCACAGCTCGTGGGCCTGCCACACGAACGGATCGCCGGTCTCGCGGTCCACCACGCACTCCCACTGCACGGCCCAGCTGGCCTCGGCCAGCGGGCGCGGCTCCAGGTCGCGGCGCAGGGCGTGGAACCGGCCCTCGATCTCGGGCAGCAGGAAGGTCGAGCGCATCTGGTACAGGTAGGCGTTGTTGTAGTAGGCCGGCACGTTGATGATCCCGGCCAGCTCCAGCCGCTCGGCCATGATCCGGATCAGCTCGAAGATCTCGAGCCCGATCCCCAGCCCGGGGTGGGACTGGCCCGGGAGCGCGGGTCGCCGCTCGGAGAACGCCCGCGTCGGGTTCTGCAGCAGCAGCCACTCGATGTACAGGAAGTCCACCGCCACGTCGTCGAGCTCCTCGGCGAAGTCGTACTCGCGCGGCCGGTGCAGCACCCGCGCGCGCAGCTCGCCCATCAGGTGCTCCGCGTCCTGGCGGTCCCCCGCGTAGATCAGCAGCCGGTGCAGGAACGGGTCGGACAGATCGAGGCGTACCCGGGGCTCGGCCACCCCCCGGTGCCGCATCAGGTCCCAGATGCCGTAGCGGCGAAACGCCTCGTCCAGCCCCAGCTCACTGTAGTACCCGAGGAAGAACTGGCTGCCGCGCTGGCTGCTCCCCCCGAGCGCCAGCAGGTCGTCGGCGCAGATCGGCTCGAAGTCGACCCGCTGCAGCTCGGCGCGGGTCAGGCGCTTGGCGATCGGGTGGAACTCGTGCTCGATGCGTTCCCAGTGCTTGCGCGGGTCGGGTGGTGTCATGTCGAATGGATCCTACAATGGATCGCTGGCAAGAGTTCCGCCTCCAGTTCCCGGTGACCGCCCGCCGGGTGTACCTCGACCACGCCGCCGTGGCGCCGCTGCCGGAGCGCTGCCGCGGGCGGATCGCGGCGTACCTCGACGAGCTGTCGTGGTACGGCGCGTCGCACTACCCGGCGGCGCCGTTCGCCGTACTGCAACGGGCCCGGGAGCTGGGCGCATCGATCCTCGGGACCGAGCCGGAGCACGTCTTCGTCGTCCGCTCCACGACCCAGGGCCTGGGCATCGCCGCCACGGGGCTGCCCGCCGCCGCCGGCGACAACGTGGTGATCGTCGAGGGCGAGTTCCCGGCCAACGTCCGCCCGTGGCTGCCGCTGCGCCGCCGCGGGATCGAGGTTCGGATGGTGCCCCAGCGGGGCGGGCGGGTCCTCCTCGACGACCTCGCCGCGGCCGTCGACGGGCGCACCGCCGCGCTGTCGATCAGCTTCGTGCAGTACCACACCGGCTACCGCGCCGACCTCGCCGCGGTGGGCCAGCTGTGCCGCGAGCACGACGCCCTGTTCGTGGTCGACGGGATCCAGGGCGTCGGGGTGCTGCCGATCGACGTCGAGCGCCTCGGCGTCGACCTGCTCGCCGCCGACTCGCACAAGTGGATGCTGGGCCCCGAGGGGGTGGGCCTGGGCTACGCCTCGCCGCGCGCGCTGGAGCGCATCGAGCCGGCGCTCGAGGGCTGGATGGCGCTGCGCAGGCCGTTCGACTTCTCGGACCCCGAGCAGCCGCTGAAGGACACCGCCGCGCGCTACGAGGAGGGGGCCTACAACTTTGCCGGCCTGTACGGCATGACCGGCAGCCTGGAGCTGCTGCTGTCGGTGGGCGTCGAGCACCTCGAGCGGCGGGTGCTGGCGCTCACCGACCACCTCGCCGAGGCCCTCGCCGGCCACGGCTGGACGGTGCTGTCGCCGCGGGACCGCGAGGCCGAGAAGTCGGGGATCGTGCAGGCCACCCGCGAGGGCGTCGACTTCGAGGCCCTGCCCGGCCAGCTGCAGCGGCGGGGCTTCCAGGTCTCGGTGCGCGGCGGGGCGCTGCGCGTCTCGCCCCACGGGTACAACACCGTCGAGGAGCTCGACGGGCTGGTCGACGCGCTGCCGTGATCCGGCCGCGGCGGGCGGCCCCCGGGGCGGGCTACCGGTCCTCGATCTGGGCGACGAGCTGCCGCGCCCGCTCGGCCGCGGGTGCGTCGGCGTAGTGCCGCAGCAGGTACTGCAGCAGCGCCAGCCCCTGGGCGCGGTTGCCCAGCCGCTCCACCAGGATCCGCGCCCCGTCGAAGGTCGCCTGCGCGGCCAGCGGCCCCTCCGGGTCGCGCTCCGAGGCGCGCTTGCAGGCCATCACCGCGTCGCCGAACTGGCCGGCGTGCTCGAGCATCCCGGCCAGCCGCATCTCCAGCTCGGGGGGCAGCGCCGGCGGCTGCCCGAGCGCCATCTGCTCGCGGTAGTTCATCAGCGCCGAGTGGGGGTCGCCGCTCTCCAGCGCCATCCGCAGCGGGTTGTCCAGCGCCCCCGCGTCGAGGGTGACCGAGATCGCGGCGGCGTCGCCGAGGCTCGTCTCGGACGACGGCAGCGGCTCGCCGCCGAGGGTCTGCGGCGCGAAGTCCTCGGCGGGCGGCTGGTGATCGACCGCCGAGTCGGTCGCGCCGCGGGACGGCGCGGGCGTGGTGGGCGTCCCCGACATCGTTCCCCCGGGGCCGACGTGCAGCGCCGCGGCGATGTCCTGGTCCGTCGGCTGGGGGATGTCGACGATCGGGATCGGCTCCGGCGTGTCGTCGAAGCGGGCCGCGGCGCGCTCGTCCAGCCCGGGGCGGGCGGGCGGCCCGCGCCGCGGACGCGGCTCCGGCGCGGCGGGCCCTCCCCGGGTCGGCGCGAACGGGTCCTCGGGACCGGCCTGGGGCGCGGGGTCCATGCCCGGCCGGATCCCCCGCGGGCCGGCCAGGTCGTCGTCCAGCGGGATCGACTCCTCGGCCAGCTCGAAGGCCGACGACGGCAGCGGCGTGTCCGGGGACGCACCCCCGAAATCGAAGCTGCTGGCCCGCGGGCCCTCGTCGCCGTCGAGCGGGATCGACTCCTCCATCTCCGCCATCGGTGGCCCGCCGTGGGGCTGCTCCCACGGCGCCACGCTGCGCTCCACGGCCGGGGTGTGGGTCGCCGCGCCCCCGGGCCGCTCCCACGGCGCCACGCTGGCCTCGGCGGGCGCGGGCGCGCCGGCGGCACCGCGCTCGCCCCGCTCCCAGGGGGCCGCCGCGCTCCCGCCGGCGGCGGGGGCCCGCCGGCCGCGCGGGATCGCACCCGGGATGGCCGGCACCATCTCGGCGCCCTGCGCGCTGCCCTGGCCGAACATCGCCCCGAGGGACGGGAACCGCCGCTTCTTCGCCTCCCCCGCGGGCACGAGGATCGGCCGGGCCACGCCACCGCAGTGGACGCACACCACCGCCGGCAGGCCCGCCCGGGGCTCCCCCTCGGCGCACCGCTCGCAGAGGTCCTTGCCACACTGGGCGCAGGTCCACGCCGCCGGCTGATCGGGGTGCTGGCTACACGATCGCATCGGGTCGAGGTTCTCCCTGGGCGGAGGATAGCACGCGCGGGATCACCCGTCGCACACGCACGGGCACGCGGCGGTGACCTCCAGGCCGTCGCCCTCGAGGCTGGTCACGGCGATCTCCGCGTCGCTCGAGCAGTCCGCCCCCACCTCGTAGGACAGCCAGTTGCACTCGTACCACTGCTCCTCGTCCAAGCTCCCCGCCCGCGTGCAGTCGAAGCCCAGCCCCGACAGGGCCTCGCCCACGTCGTCGAGTTCGGCTTGATCCGTCGGGGTCAGCGTCAGCCCCCAGCACGTGCAGTCCTCCCCCCCGCCGGGCTGCACGAACATCTCCTCGTCCTCGGGACAGCCGGCCACGGCGCCCGCGACCACCATCCCCAGCGACAGCGCGATCCAGCTCGCTGCTCTCATCTCGCCTCCCGCTCGCGCGATCCGTGTCCCAGGGTACACTGCAGCGACCGCGCCGGGGAAACCTCGCGCGCGCTCGCGCGTGAGTCCGTTGTATCGGGTTCGAACGCGATGTGCTATAGCGGCCCTTCCCGAGGGGACCAGGAAGGATTGCCTCCATGGCGAAGCTCTCCAAGAAGCTCCACATGCGGCCAGGACAGACCGCGCTGATCATCAACCCCCCCGGCGAGTTCGAGGAGCTGGTCGGCGGGTACCCCAAGGACTTCGAGCTGGTCGAGGAGGGCGCCACGAACGTCGAGTTCGTGATGCTGTTCGCCCTGGACAAGGCCGACCTCCACCAGCTGGGGCCCAAGGCGATCCTCGCGATCAAGCACGACGCGATCCTGTGGTTCGCGTTCCCCAAGCGAGGGTCCGGGCTCGACACCGACCTGTCCGGCGACGTCGGCTGGGACGTGATCAACGCCGCCGGCCTGCGCGGGGTCGCGCAGATCTCGCTGGACGAGACGTGGTCCGCGCTCCGCTTCCGCCCGGCGGACAAGGTCAAGAAGAAGTAGGGCCATGGATCGCAGGGGAGTCCTGATCGCGTTCGTCGTGGGCTGCTGCGGGCTGGCGCTCGGGACCTACCTGTGGGTCACGCGCACCGCCGAGCGGGTGGACGCGGGCGAGACCGCCGACGGAACCCCGGAGCGCACCCCCGGTGCGCCCGCGCTCCGGACGCCGGGCGCCGCGGAACGCGACCGCAGCCCCGGCCAGCGCCGCGACCGCGACCCGCGGAACCACGGCGTGAGCCGGCCGGACGGCGCCGGCCCGATCCCCACCGACGACGGCGGCCTCCGGGTCCCGCCGCGGACCCCGCCCCGGCCCGGCGACGAGCTCGACGCGGGGACGTCCGCCAACCCCTACCCCGCCTCGCCCGACGGCATCCGCGCCGCGGTCCGGGGCAGCGTGCCGGAGATCGAGGAGTGCTACGACGGCTGGCTGGCGCTCAACCCCGATCTCGAGGGCAGCATGATCATCACCTTCGGCATCGCCGCCGGGGAGGACGAGCTGGGCCACGTCGAGCAGGTCGCGCTGGCCGAGTCCGCGCTGGAGCACGAGTTCATGGAGGGCTGCGTGCTCAACGTGCTCGAGGGGCTGGCGTTCGAGCCCCCCGGCGACGGCACGATGATGGTCACCTACCCGCTGCACTTCGCCAGCGACGAGGACGAGCCCGGGGACGGCGAGCTGCCCCGAGAGAGCTTGTGAATCCATCCCACTCCCGTCCACAATGGCGGACATCGGGGAGCGTGCATGTCCACCGTCGGACCCCCGGGCCCCCGCGCCCGCGCCGTGATCGTCGATCCCTCGCTGGTGCTCAGCGGGTTCGGGATCGGGTTCCTCGACCGCCTCGCGCGCCAGCACGGCTCGCGCCCGTGGATCGTGCCCGTGCTGGCCCGGATGCTGCGCGAGTCCAAGCAGGCCACGCAGCTGGTCCCCGAGATCGCCCCGCACCTCGCGATCTCCGACGCCAAGCTCACGCTCCGCCTGGCCCGCTGGCGGGAGCGCCTCGCCGATCGGCCGGCGCCGTTCGCCACGCCGTCCCGCGGGCGCGACCGCAGCCGGCCCGACCAGCAGGACCCCGCTGCCGAGGGGCTCGAGCAGCTGCGGCGGCGCCACGACGCGATCTTCCAGGGCATGGTCGTACCGTTCGGGCTCAAGTCCGGCTCGATGTCGTTCATCGATCAGTTCTTCCTGCAGCAGGTGTCGCTGGCCGCCGCGCTGTTCGACGACGGCGCGTTCGTGCTGTGCCGCGCCGCGCCGGAGCCCGCGTTCTGGACCTGGCTCAACACCCGCCGGTTCATGGCCTGCCGGCACCTCAAGGACCGCGACGAGATCGAGTCGATACAGCTCCGCGCCGAGGACTGGATCGAGCAGCGCGGGCTCGACCTGTACGGCTTCGCCGGCCTGACGTACGGCCTGGTGCACTTCCTGTTCCCCGAGCCGGACCTGTTCACCGAGATGGAGGAGAACACCTTCACCGGGAGCTGGGCGTTCCTGCTCTACCCGTGAGCCCGGTGCCCGCCGGGGTGCGGAGGACGACGAGCCGATGACCACCGACCGCTGCGCCCCGTTGCTGTCGGCCTTGCTGCTGGGGCTGCTGCTCCCGGCCCTGCCGGGCTGCCCGCGCACCGACACCACCTACTGCCTGCCGGGCGACGAGCAGGACGGGTGCCTCGGCACCGAGCACGAGGACCTCGTCACCGACCAGACGTTGCCCGACGGCGACGGGACCTGCCCGGTGGGGACCTACCTGTTCTGTCCCGAGGGGGCCGACTGCTCCCAGCCGGACTCCACCGCGGTGATGGAGGCGGCCTGCGAGCACGCCTTCGACCACGACTGGACCGACTGCCAGGTCCGCTACCTGTGCGGGCCTGTCGAGGACATCGAGGGTTGCTGCTACCTCGTGGAGGTCGACGGCAACGTGGAAGGCTGAGAGCCGATGCAACGCCACGACGTCGAGTTCGCCAGCGGCCGCGGAGGGGACCTCTGCCGGGCCTGGTTCTACGTGCCCGGAGGGGATGCCGCGGCGACCCCGGCGGTGGTGATGGCCCACGGCTTCGGCGGCACCCGCGACGCGGGGCTGGAGCCGTTCGCCGAGCGGTTCTGCCGCGAGGGCCATCGCGTGCTGCTGTTCGACTACCGCCACTTCGGGGCCTCCCAGGGCGAGCCGCGCCAGCTGCTGTCGATCCCCCGTCAGCTCGAGGACTGGCGCGCCGCGGTGGAGCACGTCCGCACCCTCGACGGCGTGGACGGGGACCGCGTCGCGCTGTGGGGTAGCTCGTTCAGCGGCGGCCACGCCCTGGTCACCGCGGCCCGCGTCCCGGGCATCGCCTGCGCCATCGCCCAGGGCTCGATGCTGGACGGCCGCGCGGCGTTCGCGATCGCCGCACGCAACCTCGGGTTCCTGAGCTTCAACCTGCTGGGCCTCCGCGCGGCCCTCGACCTGCTGATCGCCCCGTTCGGCGGGACCCACACCGTGCCCGTGATCGGACCGCCGCGCAGCGTGGCGATGCTCAACGCGGCCGACACCGAGGACGGCTACCAGGCGATCGCCCCCGACGGGTTCGTCAACGAGGTCGCAGCTCGGATCGGGCTGCAGATCCCCTGGTACCGCCCGGTCGTCGAGGCCGACCGGATTCCGTGTCCGCTGCTGCTGCAGGTCTGCGACCGGGACACCCTCGTGGCCACCGACACCGCCGACGCGATCGCCGCCAGGCTCGGCGAGCGCTGCCAGGTCGTGCACTACGATCACGGCCACTTCGACATCTACGTCCCGCCGCTGTTCGACGAGTCGATCGAGGTCCAGGTGGCGTTCCTCCGGGAGCACCTCCAGGGATGATCGCGAAGTCGTTGCTACAACGTTGTGACCATAACGTTGTATCTCGTTCTTCTCGCTTGTTTTTTCAGCGTTTTATGAACTTGTCGGATTCTACAACGGGTACGTTCTACAACGGCTTCAGGGTCCGCTCCAGGCCGTCGCGCAGCTCCCGCGCGCTCCCGGCACCGATCTCGCGCAGCGGTCGCACGAACGCCCGATGGCTGCGCCCCCTGCGGTAGGCCGGCTCGCGGGGGGGGTGGGCGAGCCAGCGCTCCATCGCGTCGATGTCGGGCGAGACCAGCAGCGAGGCCGAGTACAGCAGCAGGTCCTTGCGGCGGTAGATGCAGGTCCCGGCGACCTTGCGGTCCCCGTGGACCAGATCGGAGATGCCGTCCCCGCCGATATCGTGGACCCCGAGCCGATCGAGCGCCGCCACCAGCCAGGTCGTCAGCCGGGCGAAGTAGCGCTGGCTGTGCCCGATGCCGGGCACGCGCAGCGCCGTGGCGACGATCACGCACCCGGGGTCGAGAACCACCGCGCAGCCCCCACCCCGGCGCCGCTGCAGCGCGACGCCGTCGCCCCGGCAGGCCTCGAGCCGCAGTTCCCCCTCCGGATCGCTGCCCCGCCCCAGCACGACCACCGGCCGCGGCACGGTGTAGACCCGCACCCTGGACCGCCCTTCCGCGGCCACGCGGTTCGCCAGCGAGTCGTCTTCGACGTAGGGCTCTATCGAGAACTTACCGTCGAGATCTCGCATGGTCATACGCTTTGTCTTGATGCGTACTGTTTCGTTCACTTGTTTTTGCGCGGCGGCAGGATGTGGACCGCGGCCCCGGCCGCCACCTCGGCGGCCTCCATCAGCGACTCCGACAGGGTCGGGTGGGGGTGGATCGTGACCATCAGATCCTCCAGCGTAGCACCCATCTCGATGGCCAGGGTCGCCTCGGCGATCAGCTCCGAGGCGGACACGCCGGCGATGCCGACGCCGAGCACCAGGCCGCTGTCGGGATCCGACAGCACCTTGACCAGGCCGTCGGTGCGCCCCAGGGTCCGCGCGCGGCCCAGGGCGGTGAGCGGGAACCGCCCGATGTTGACGTCGACGTCCCGGCCCCTGGCCTCGCTCTCGGTCAACCCGGTCCAGGCGATCTCCGGATCGGTGAACACCACCGCCGGGACGGCGCGGTTGTCGAACGCGGCCGGCTGCCCCGCGATCACCTCGGCGGCGACGTGGGCCTCGCGGCTGGCCTTGTGGGCCAGCATCGGACCGGTCGTCACGTCGCCGATCGCGTAGATCTCGGGCGCGCTGGTGCGGCAGCGCGCGTCGGTCGTGATGAACCCGCCGGCGTTGACCTCGACACCGGCACGCTCGAGCCCGAGCCCCTCGCTGTTGGGGCTGCGGCCGATGCTGGACAGCACCGCGTCGGTCTCGATCAGCTGCCGCTCCCCGTTCTGCTCCAGGGTCGCGACCCAGCGCTCGCCGTCGCGGGCGATCCCGGTGACCCGCGCCTCGTAGAGGATCCGGGTCAGGCGTCGTTCGGCCTGGCGGGCCATCACGCGGACCAGATCGGGATCGGCCCCGGCGAGCAGCCGCGGCTGGAACTCGGCCACCGTGACCTGCGTGCCGAGCCCTGCGTAGACCAGCCCGAGCTCCATGCCGATGTACCCCCCACCGACCACCAGCAGCCGCGCGGGGAGCGCGGCGAGCCGCAGCGCGTCGCTGGAATCCCAGATGCCGTCCAGGTCGCCCCCGGGGATCGGCAGCGGCCGCGGCCGCGAACCGGTGGCGATGATCGCGTGCTGGAACTGCACGCCAGCCACGTCGCCTCCCTCCAACGCGAGGGAAGTCGGAGAATCGAAGCGCGCACGAGCATGGAGGACCTCGACGCCTCGCTTCTCCAACAACGTCGTCACACCACTGGAGAGACCGCCGACGACCTCGTCCTTCCAGGCCGCCAGCCGGTCCGTGTCGACCCGGGGCGCACCGAACGACAGGCCGATCTGCTCCGCGGCGCGCGCCTCGTGGAGCAGATCCACCGCGTGGATCAGCGTCTTGGACGGAATGCACCCCTCCAGCAGGCACACCCCGCCGAGCCGCTCGCGCTGCTCGACCAGGACCACGTCGTGGCCCAGGTCCGCGGCGCGGATCGCCGCGACGTACCCGCCGGGGCCGCCTCCGACGACGACGACCTCGGCCTCCTCCTTCAGGCTGCCCATCACCATCGGCTCAGATCTCCACCAGCAGCCGCTCGGGGTCCTCGAGCAGCTGCACCACGTGTCGCACGAAGCGCGCGGCGTTGGCCCCGTCCGTGACGCGGTGGTCGAACGACAGCGTCAGCGGCAACATCGTGCGCGCCACGATCTCGCCCTCGCGGACGACCGCCTTGTCCCGGGCCTCGCCCATGCCCAGGATCGCGACCTCGGGGTAGTTGATCGCCGGCGCCAGGGGGACCCCACCGATCGGACCGACGTTGGTCACGGTGAACGTCCCTCCCCGCAACGCGTCCACGCCGATCGTGCCGTCCCGGGCCTGCGCGGCCAGCGCGCGGATCTCCGCCGTGACCTCCAGCAGGCTCTTGCGGTCCGCGTCGTGCACCACCGGCACCATCAGCCCCTTGGGCGTGTCGGCCGCGAGTCCAACGTTGTAGTACCTCTTGTAGACGATCTCCTCGCGGTCGGGATCCAGGCTCGCGTTGAACTCGGGATGACGCTTCAGCGCCGCCACCGCGGCCTTGACCACGAACGACAGCAGGGTCAGCGAGGGCTCGTCCGGGCTGCGATCGCGGCGCACCCGGCGCAACACCTCCAGCGCGGTGACGTCGGCCTCGTCGAGGTGCACGACGTGGGGCACGATCACCATCGCGGTGGTCATCTTCCGCGCGATCTTGCGCCGGATCGAGCGCACCGGCTCGGTCTCCACCGGCCCCCACTGCGAGAAGTCGGGCATCGGCTCCGGGTCGTAGAAGGGGATCCCCGCCGCGGCGGCGAGCACCGGGGCGCCCGCCTGCACGTCGTCGGTGATCGCCGCGCCCTCCTCGGAGGCCGCCTCGGGTGCGGCGCCACCCGCCGCGTGGCGCCGCACGTCCTCGGGCGTGACCCGCCCGGCGGGTCCGCTTCCTGCAACGACGTCGATGTCGATCCCGAACTCCCGCGCCAGGCGCCGCGTGGCCGGCGCAGCCGGAACCGGCCACCCACCGTCGTTCGGGGCGGCCAGCGCGGTCGCCTGATGGGACAACGACGTTGTTGTTGCATTCTTCGGCGCCGCCACGCCGGTGGCCGCGGCGGGGGGCGTCGCCGGGGCCTCCGCCGCCGCCACCGCCTCCCCGCGGCCCTCGTCGATCACGACGATCACGTCGCCGGTGTTGACCACGTCCCCGACCTCGCCGTGGAGCGCCACGATCGTGCCCGCCCGCGGCGATGGGATCGTCACCGCCGCCTTGTCGGTCTCGACGTCCACCAGCGCGGCGTCCTCCTCGATCGTGTCGCCGGGTGCGACGTGCCACTCGAGGATCTCGCCCTCGTGGATCCCCTCGCCCAGGTCCGGCAGCTTGAACTCGAACATCGCGCCCGTCCCTCCCTAGAAGTCCAGCGTCTGGTCGATGGCGGCCTGCACGCGCTCGGGCGACGGCAGGTAGTGGTTCTCGCGGGCGAACTGGGGCGTGACCACATCGAACCCGGTCACCCGTGCCACCGGCGCCTCGAGGTACAGCAGCGCGCGGTCGTTGAGCTGAGCGACGATCTCCGAGCTCGCGCCGAAGCTCCGCATCGCCTCCTGGACCACCACCGCGCGACCGGTCTTGCGCACCGAGGCCGCCAGCGTCTCGCCGTCCAGCGGTGCGATCGTCAGCAGGTCGACGACCTCGATCGACGCCCCGCGCTGCTCCTGCGCGCGGCGCACCGCCTCCAGCGTCGGGCGCATCATCGCGCCCCAGCTGATCACCGTCAGGTCGGTGCCCTCCTGGACCACCTCGGCGCGCCCGAGCTCCATCACCTCGGGCTCGTCGGGGACCTCCTCCTTGAACGCCCGGTAGGAGCGCTTGGGCTCGAGGAACACCACCGGGTCCGGGTCGCGGATCGCCGCGGCCAGCAGGGCGCGGGCGTTGCGCGGCCCCGAGGGGATCACGGTCTTCACCCCCGGCATGTGGGCGTAGTACACCTCGCGGCTCTCCGAGTGGTGCTCCAGCGCCCGCACGCCGCCGCCGTACGGCATCCGGACCACCAGCGGCACGCCGTGCAGACCCTGGGTCCGCGAGCGGTAGCGGCCCGCGTGGTTCTCCAGCTGCGGCATGATCAGGTACGAGAACCCCGAGAACTGGATCTCGGCCACCGGGCGCAGGCCGCCCAGCGCCATCCCGATCGCGGCGCCCACGATCCCGCCCTCGGCCAGCGGGGTGTCGACCACCCGCCGGGGTCCGAACCGGTCGTGCAGGCCGGCGGTGACGCGGAAGACGCCCTCGTCCTCACCCACGTCCTGTCCCAGGACGAGCACCGCCTCGTCCCGTTCCATCTCCTGTCGCAGCGCCAGGTTGATCGCCTGCACCATGTTCATCTTGGCCATCTCGGGCCTCCTCGGGGAGGGTCGCGAGGAACGCCTCGCGCTGCTCCCGGACGTTGGCGTGACCGTCCGCGTAGACGTACTCGAACGGGGTATCGGCGGCGACCTCGAGCCGGGCCTCGAAGCGCTGCACCGCGGCGTCGATCTCGGCCTTGATCTCGGCCTGCAGCCGCTCCTCGCGGGCGTCGTCCCAGAACCCCTTGCGTTCCAGGTACGCGCGCATCCGCGGGATCGGGTCCCGGGCCCACCAGCGCTGCTCCTCCTCGGCGTCCCGGTACTTCTTGGGGTCGTCCGAGGTGGTGTGCTGCATCAGGCGGTAGGTCACCGCCTCGATCAGGGTCGGCTTGCCCGTCTCGCGGGCGCGCTCGAGGGCCTCCACGGCCGCGGCGTAGACCGCCAGCGGGTCGTTGCCGTCGACCTGGATCCCCTCGATGCCGTATGCGATCGCCTTCTGGGCGATCGTCTCCGAGGCGGTCTGCTGATCGCGGGGCAGCGAGATCGCCCACTGGTTGTTGAGGCACACGAACACGACCGGCACGCCCCATACCCCCGCGAAGTTGAGCGCCTCGTGGAAGTCCCCCTCGCTGGTGGCGCCGTCGCCGAAGAACGAGACCACCGCGGTCCGCTCCTCGCCCCGCATCCGCATCGCGTAGGCCAGCCCCGGGGCGTGCAGGATCTGCGAGCCCACCGGGATCGACAGCGGCAGCGTCCGCGGCGTCTCGGGGAGGTGGCTGCCCTCCTCGTACCCCGCGTAGGCCGCCAGGATCTTCTCGATCGGCACGCCGCGCAGCAGCATCGCCGGGACCTCGCGGAACGCCGGCACCATCCAGTCCTCGTCGGCCATCGCCAGCGCCACCCCCACCGCCGCGGCCTCCTGCCCGGTGTTGAGCGGGAACGTCCCGATCCGCCCCTGGCGCTGCAGCTTCAGCATCCGCTGGTCGACCTCTCGGCCGAGCACCATCGCGCGGTAGTAAGCCACGAGGGCCTCCTCGCCGAGCTCGGGCTCGAGCTCGCGGTCGAGCGCTCCCTGCTCGTCGAGGACCTGCAGGTACGGGATCGAGAAGGTCCCGACGGTTCGGCGCGGCATCGATCCTCCTCCCCACCCGGGAGTCGATCGCGGTTCGTCCTGGTCGCGGCGGCGGCCTGCGGAACGGCCCGGGTAGTTAGCCATATCTATCTAATACAGCTCCTGCTATCGTCAAGGGACCACGCCCCTCGGGGGCCGTCGATTGCGCTAGGATCCGGATCCGTTGGGAGGGCGCCATCCGGATCTCGTCCCTGATCGGGTCCCTGATCCTCTTGGCACCGGCCGCGCCGGCCGCGGGGGACAGCTGCGATCACGACCGCCTCGCGACCGTGGCCGCCAGCACGGGGGAGGTCGTCGAGCGCGAGCCGCTCCCCCGGGAGGTGATCGCGACGGTCGAGGTCGTCGCCGAGCGGCGGACGACCACGTGCCAGCCCGACGAGACCGACGCCGCCTGCATGGCGCGGGTCGAGGCCGAGCAGGTCTCCGGCCTGCGCCAGGGTCAGAGCGTCCGCGTCACGATCGAGAGCGATGGATCGCGGATCCTCGCCGCGCTGGTCGAGGACGGGGTCGATCAGACGCTGTACTTCCCCAGCTACGAGGCCGTCTCCGACCACATGGACCAGCGCATCGCCGAGGGCCACGCGATCGTGCTGACCCACGCCGAGCAGCAGGCCGACCTCGAGACCCGCCACGCCGCGATCGCGGTGATCGAGGAGCGGCCCGAGATCCGCACCCTCGGAGCCGGCCTGCGCATCCGCCTGCACCCGGCCGAGAGCCACGCCAGGACGTTCGCCGCCCTGGGGCAGGCGGCGGCGCCGCACGGGATCGAGGTCGTCAGCTGGTCCGTCGCCGACGACGGTGTGGTGGTCCTCGAGCTGCGCTGCCCCGGCCCCACCGACTGATCCGGATTCCTATTGCATCGCAACATCATCTCGATCCGGACAACCTCCTTTCATCAACCGTCTGAGCCATAATTTCATTCTATTCGTTGGTTTTCAGGCGAATTGTGCGTTGCACCATTTTTTCGCTTGACAGTCTTCGCACTCGCACCTACCTTGGGTCCATCGAACGGGGAGACAGGAGACACCACGATGACGACCCAGGAGATGTTCGAGCAGTTCAGCGACCCCCAGGCGATGATCGAGGCGCAGCGCAGGGCCGCGATGGCGACCTACCACGGCTGGCTGTCGGCCCACGACGAGGCCCGCAAGCTCGCCGAGGAGACCGTCCGGCGCGCCCTCGGCGACCACGAGGAGACCCTGCGCCCGATCCGCCAGGCCACCGAGGAGTGGACCAAGCTGCAGTACGACCTCGGCCGCCGCGCCCTCGAGGTCGGCAAGACCGAGACCGAGCGCTGGTTCGAGGCCGTGATGCCGGCCAAGTAGTCTCCCCAGATTCGGCCGGCCCACCGCGGGGCCGCCGGGAATGGTCCCGGCGGCCCGCCTCGCGGCACGGAACGCGTTCCCGCGGACCCGTACCGGTGATAGCCTGACGGGGACGTGTCACCCCGCTTCCCGATCCCGGCGTGGCTCCCGACCCTGCTGCTGGCCCTCGCGCCGGGGGCCCTCGCCACCGCCCAGACCGACCCCCCGCCCGACGTCGCCGAGGCCGTCGAGACCGCGCTGGAGGACACCGCCTCCGCCCCGGGCCCCGGCGACTCGCGGATCGATCCCGACACCGTGCGGCAGCTCGAGGAGATGTTCGGCGTCGAGGGCATCACCGTCGTCAGCGACCCCCAGGACGTGGCGCGGATTCGTGGGACGGACGGGACGCAGGCGGAGCCGTGGACGCCCCCCGGGCCAGCGATCCAGCCCTACTCCCCCGAGGCCGGGGGCGGCTCGGACTGGCTGGCCCAGCAGCTCGCCGCGTCGGGCGCGCTGGACGCCGAGCAGCGCGAGCGGGAGCGCCGGCGCCAGGCGCTGCGGCTCGCCACCGGCGTGGTGCTGTTCTTCGGGATCATGCTGCTGATGCTCAAGAAGCCGTGGGAGAGCAAGGAGCTGCCCCGCCCCGCGCCCCCGCCGCCGACGCCCCCGGACGACGAGCCGAAGGACTCCTAGCTCCCCTCCCCGGTCCACGCGATGACGTAGACGGTCCCGGACAGGAAGTCGGCGAGCCACAGCCGGCCGTCGGGGTCGACGTCGATGCC
>CAZOYV010000010.1:0-29583 GCA_964584075.1 uncultured Rickettsiales bacterium
GCCGTCAGGTGGAACAGAAAATCCCGCTGCCGATCCTCCGTATGACGGGAGTGTCAGATTCCACCACCTAAGACCGTCATCGACATCCAAGAGCTGCCCGAAAACGCGTAGGCACACGAGCGATCCGCGCCGATCGGCGGATTCCCTTGTCTGGACTACGTTTCCGGGAAGTAGCCGTGCCTACCGACCGCAAACCCGAGCTCCACGACCTTGGCCGTCAGGGGCCAACCGTCTCCGCTGCCACGGGCTGGCCGGGGACGAGGCTCCGTCCCGGAATCCGTGCCTTGGAAGCGGACCGTGCGCCGTGGGGCTCGCGGAATCAGGAGCGCCGGCGTGCGGCGAGCAGCCCGAGCAGGGCGGGGAGCAGCGCGGCGGAGACGGCCGAGGGGGGCAGGCCAGGACCGTGGAGTCGGCACTGGCAGGCCTCGCCGCCGTCATCGTCGTCGTCGTCGTCCGCGGCGTCGTCGTCCGCCGCGTCGTCGTCCGCGGCGTCGTCGTCGCCCTCGGCCTCGGTGGGCGGGACGGGCAGCCCGGGCTCGTCGCACTCGTCGATCCAGCCCTCGTCGCAGGCCAGCTCGAACTGCTCCTCGAACCAGTCGAGGAACGCGTCGACGCGCATGTCGACGCCGCCGATGTTGCAGTCCTCCTGGGCCGAGTAGGCCCGCGAGGTGATCCCGATCACGCGCTCGTGGACCAGGAACTCGGTGTCCAGCGTGGCGTAGGTCGGGCCCCCCGAGTCCCCGTGGCACTTGCGGCCGGTGGTGGCGTCGTCGCCGATCTGCATCTCGTGGGTCCCGAGCTCGTTGATGAACGTCTCGGCCCACATCCGGTGGTTGGCCAGGTTGGGGTCGGGGTTCCACGGGTTCTGGTCGGCGGTCTCCATCCCGTAGCCGACGATGTCGACGGTCATCTGCTCGACGAGCTGGTCGCCCTCGCCGGGCTGGGGCACGTAGGCGAAGTCGCGGTCGGTGATCGCCTCGTCGAGGAAGATCAGGGAGACGTCGTTGTTGTTCGCCGGGGGGCCGTCGGTCATCGAGTTGACGTCGAAGTCGGGGTGGCCGATCCAGTGGCTGCCGCACACCGCGTCGTCGGGCAGCGGCGCGTTGCCCTGGTACTGCTGGTCCATCATCCAGGTCTGGTCCTCCTCGAAGGTGACGCAGTACAGGGCGTCCTCGATCTCGCCGAAGCCCATCGTGATCAGGTCCTCCTCGACGCAGTGGGCGGCGGCCATCACGACCTCGGGGGCGACCAGCGTGCCGGTGCACATCGGCATCGTCGTCGGCATCTCGTACTGGCCCATGATCAGCGTGCCCTGGAAGATGATCTGGCACGCCGACGGGAACTCGTCGGTGGAGATCGGTTCGCCGTTGATGATGCCGAGATCGGCGGTCGCGGTCTCGGCGGAGTCGCCGGCCTCCTCGCACGCGGGGATCGTCAGCAGCACCAGGGGGAAGAGGATTGCCATCGTGGCCCGGGTCCAGGTCTCGTCTCGCTTCATCGCGGTCTCGCCTCCTCGTCCTATTGTGGCAGCACCGCACCCGCGGCGTGGCGCCAACGGGTCGCGTGGTAGCATCGCCCCTGCTCGATGGAACGTGTGTCCGGTGTCGAGGGGGGACGGGACACTTTTGTCTGGAGGGCGAGCGGATGGATCTGGCGCCCCTCGTCGGATACCTGGACGAGCTGCTCGACGTCACCTCGTTCGACGACGCCTCGGTCAACGGCCTGCAGCTCGAGGCCGGCGGGGAGGTGACGCGGCTGGCGGTGGCGGTGGACGCCGATCTCGAGGCCGTGCGTGGCGCGGGGTCCGCGGGCTGCGAGCTGCTGCTGTGCCACCACGGCCTGCTGTGGGGCAAGGCGCGGCCGCTGACCGGCGTGCTCGGCCAGCGGGTCCGCGAGGCGGTGCAGCGCGGGGTCTCGCTCTACGCCGCGCACCTGCCGCTGGACGCGCACCCCGAGGTGGGCAACAACGCGGTGCTGGCGCGGCAGCTGGCGCTGCAGGAGGCGCGGCCGTTCGGGCGCTACCGGGGGAGGATGATGGGCCTCGCCGGGCAGCTGCCCACGCCGCTGGCGCCCGAGGCCCTGCTGGCGCGGCTGGAGGCGCTGGTCGGGCCGGCGCTGGGTACGGTGTGGGCCGGGCCGCCGCGGGTGGAGCAGGTGGCGGTGGTCAGCGGGGCGGCGGCCGACACCGTCGAGGAGGCCGAGGGCACCGACGTGCAGCTGCTGATCACCGGCGAGCCGGACCACGCCGCGGCGGTGTTCGCCCGCGACCTGGGGGTCCACCTGGTGTTCCTCGGGCACCACGCGACCGAGACGTTCGGGGTCGTGGCGCTGGCGGAGCACCTGCAGCGGCGCCTCGGGCTGCCGTGGGTCCAGGTGGGGCGCAGCAGCGGGTTCTGAGCCGTGGGACGACCTGGACAGGGGTTGACCAGGCAAGGCGGTAGGATGGGACCATCGCCCGCCGAGGAGGGGGTGACGATGCGGGGAAAGTGGAGCGTGCGGGTCGTGCTGGTCGTGTTCGCTGCCGCGGCGGCGGGCGCCGGCGCCGAGACGGTCGAGGTGACGCCCGGCCAGGACTGGTGCGGGATCGTCAACGCCCACGGCGCGGGGGACGAGATCGTGCTGCTCGCCGGGGACCACGCGGGGCCCTGCTGGATCCAGGCCGACGGCGCCGCAGGCGACCCGCTGGTGGTGCGCGGCGAGGGGGCCGGGACGCCCTCGCGGATCGTGTACGACGGAGCGGGCGACAACGTGACCAACGTGTTCAGCGAGCACCTGGTGATCCGCGGGCTGGCGTTCGGGCCCAGCCAGGACGCCATCGACGCGATCAAGATCCGCGAGGGCGGCGACATCCTGATCGAGGGCTGCACCTTCGACCAGGTGGGCGGGATCTCGATCTCGGCCAACAGCGCCGACACCTACGACCTCGTGGTCCGCGGCAACGAGCTGTCGGACCTGCAGGCCACCGGGATGTACTTCGGCTGCCACTCCGGGGCCGGCTCGTGCGCCACCAACGTGATCGTCGAGGGCAACCTGATCGACGGCGTCGACTCGTCCGCGGTGGGCTACGGCCTCGAGGTCAAGGTCGACTCGCGGGCGATCGTGCGCGACAACGTGATCCACGACACCAAGGGCCCGGCGATCGAGATCTACGGCTCGTACGACGTCGCCGTCGTCAGCGAGGTCCGGGGCAACCTGGTGATCGGCTCGCGGAACGACGGGACCCTGGAGATCGGCGGCGGCCCGTGCGTCGTCGAGGCCAACATCGCCGTGGGCGGGGCCTACGGCGCGATCCACGTCTACGACTACCAGGACCGGGGGCTGATGCGCGGCGTCCACGTCGTGAACAACACCGCCGTGGGGGTCGAGGACCTGGCGATCCGGATCGCGGACTGGGAGGCCGGCAACGACCTGGTGCTGGCCAACAACGCCGTGTTCCGCGACGGGGGTGCCGCGATGACGGGGACGGTTCCCGGCGTCACCTGGGAGGGGAACGTCGAGTGCGGCTCGGCCTCGGAGTGCTGGGTCGACGCGGCGAGCTGGGACTTCTGGCCGGCGGCGAGCTCTCCGCTGCTCGCCGGCGCCGTCGCCGCGGGACCGGGCTGGACCGTGGGGGACGACTTCTGCGGCCAGGTCCGCGGCAGCCCACCCCACGCGGGCGCGCTGGAGCGCACCGCGGGCGAGGACGGCCCGGGGCCGCTGGCGGTGGCGTTCAAGGACACCTTCGCGTGCCCGGACGGGGGCGGGGACGACGACGCCGCGGACGACGACACCGGCGACGACGACGGGGGCGACGACGACGGCGCGGACGACGACGACGCGGACGACGACGGGGCGGGGGACGACGACGGAGGCGGTGACGACGACGCCGCGCCGGCCGGTGACTGCCGCTGCGCCGCCGGCGGCCCCCGCGTGGGGGCGCTGGCGGGGATCGCGGCGCTGACCGCGCTGGGGGTGACGTGGAGGCGTCGTCGCCCGTGAGCCAGACGCCCCTGAACGCGCTCTGCACGTCGCTGCGCGACGCCTGCGCCGCGGACCCGCTGCGCCCCAAGTGGCTGGTCGTTCCGTCGCGGCGGGTGGGCTACCAGTGGCTCGACGCGGTGGCGCGCGCCGGGCAGCCGGTGCTGATGGTGCGGCAGGTCACGCTGCGGGGCATCGCGCTGGAGCTGGCCGGGCCGCGGCTGGCGCGCCGGGGCCGGGCCCCGCTGGGGGGCGCGGACAGGCTGGTCCTGATCGACCGCGTCGTGGGCCGGCTGCGCGCCGAGGGGGCCGGCTACCTCTCCGATCTGCGGCCGACACCGGGGCTGCTCGACGCGGTGGGGCGCTCGCTGCGGGACCTCCGGCTCGCGGGGCTGACCGCGGCGCAGCTCACCGAGCGCCCCTTCGAGGTCCCGAGCAAGGGCCGGGACGTGCGGACCCTGCTGCGGCTGTACGAGGAGGCCCTCGAGGCCGCGGGGGCGGTGGACCACGCGGACGTGCTGCGCCTGGCGGTCGAGCGCCTGGGGCAGGACCCGGAGGCGGTGGACCCCGCGGTGTGGATCCTGCTGCCCCGGGAGGGCGAGCCGGCGGCGCTGGAGCGGCGGCTGCTGTCGGCGCTGCCGCGGGAGCAGGTGCGGTCCCTGCCGGTGGACGGCCCCGGGGACGGGGGGCCCGCGGCGACCGACGCGGACCACCTGGCCTGGATCCAGACCCCGGCGGACGCGCCCCCGCCGGTGGGCGACGGCAGCGTCGAGCTGGTCCGCGCGGTGGGCGAGGCCGCCGAGGTCCGCGAGGTGCTGCGCCGCTGCGCGGCGGGGGGGATCCCGCTGGACCACGTCGAGGTCCTGCACACCGACGCCGGGACCTACGGCCCCCTGTTCTACGAGCTCGCGGCGACCGTGGGCGGCGGGGAGCGGCTGCCGGTCACCTTCGCCGAGGGGATCCCCACGCGCTACACGCGGCCGGGTCGCGCGCTGCAGGCGTGGCTCGAGTGGGTCCGCGGCGATCACCCCCAGGCGGTACTGGTGCGGATGATCCAGGACGGGCTGGTGCGCGTGCCGGAGCAAGCCGGGCTGGGCCTCGCGCGGCTGGGGGCGTTGCTGCGCTCGGTGCCGATCGGGGCGGGGCGGGAGCGCTACCTGCCGGCCCTCGACGCCGCGCTGCGGGGCGCCGAGCACCAGCACGCCGGGCTGGCGCGGGCCGACGCGGCGGTGGGCACCGACGCGGCGCGGGCGGCGGTGGAGGCCAAGCGGGCGGGGCTGGCGCTGCTGCGGGCGCTGGTGCAGGAGCTGCTGGCGCGGACCCCGGCCCGGGACGCCGGGCAGGGCGCGGTGCTGGCGGGCGCCGAGGCATTCCTCACCGGGCTGGCGCGGGCCGCCACGGAGCTGGACCAGTACGCGGCGGTGCGGCTGCTGGACGAGATCCGCGGGCTGGCCGCGGCGCTGCCCGAGGGGGACGCGCTGGCGGGGCTCGACGTGTGGGAGTGGCTGGCCGCGCTGCCCGCGGGGCTGCGGGTCGCCGGGCAGGGGCCGCGGCCCGGCTGCCTGTACGTCGCGCCGCTGCTGCAGGGCGGGCACTCGGGGCGGCCCCACACCTTCGTGGTGGGCCTGGACGACGCCCGGTTCCCCGGTGGCGGGGCGCAGGACCCGGTGCTGCTCGACGGCGAGCGCGAGGCGCTGCACGCCGAGCTGTCCACCGCGGCCCACCGCCAGGCCCGCCAGGAGGAGGACCTGGCCCGGGCGCTGGCGCGGCTGCGGGGTCACGTCACGCTGAGCTACTCGTGTCGCGACCTGGCCGACGACCGCGAGCGGGTGCCGTCGCCGGTGCTGCTCTCGGCGTTCCGCATCGTGTCGGGGCGGCGGCAGGCGGATCTGGAGGCGCTGCTGGACGCGATGCCGCCACCCGCCTCGCGGGCCCCCGAGGACGCGGCGCGCTGCGTGGACGCCACCGAGTGGTGGCTGTGGCGGGCCTGCGGCGCCGCGCCGGTGGAGGACCCCGAGGCGGCGATCGCGGCGCACTTCCCGCACCTGGCGCGGGGCTTCCGCGCCCGTGACGCGCGGGCCAGCGACCGCTTCACCGAGTACGACGGCCACGTGCCCGCCGCCGGCCCCGCGGCGGACCCCACGCGGCCGGACGGGCCGGTGGTCTCGGCCAGCCGGCTGGAGCTGCTGGGCCGCTGCCCGCTGGACTACTTCTTCCGCTACGTCCTGGGGATCGCGCCCCCGGAGGAGATGGGCGTCGACCCCGAGGTGTGGCTCGACGCGGCCACCCGCGGCGGGCTGCTCCACGAGGTCTTCCAGCGCTTCGTGGCGCAGCTGGTGGCGCGGGGCGAGCGCCCCGACGCGGCCCGCGACGAGGCGGCGCTGATGGCGATCCTGGCCGAGCGCGTCGAGCACGTCTCGCGGGAGCTTCCGCCCCCCAACGAGGACCTCCGCCGCCGGGTCGTCGCCGAGCTGGAGCAGACCGCGCGGATCTTCCTGCAGGAGGAGCAGGAGCACTGCCGCGACCGGGAGCCGGTGGGGCTCGAGGCCGCGATCGGGATGCAGCGGGTCGAGGGCGGGACGTTCCTCGACTCGCCCGAGCCGGTCGCGGTGTGGCTCCCGGACGGCACGGCGCTGCGGGCCCGCGGGCAGATCGACCGGGTCGACCGGCTGCCGGGGCGTGGCGACGAGTACGAGCTGTGGGACTACAAGACCGGCAGCACCTACGGCTACGACCCGGCCGACCCGTTCCGCGGCGGCCGGCGGGTGCAGAGCGTGCTGTACCGGGCGATGGCCGACGCCCGGCTGCACGAGGTGGTGGGACCGCGGGCGCGGGTGGTGCGGTTCGGCTACTTCTTCCCCAGCGCGCGGACCCACGGGGAGCGGATCTCGTGGACCGCCGAGCAGCTCTCCGGCGGGGAGCGGGTCCTGGGGCGGCTGGTGGCCCTGCTGCGTCGGGGCTGCTTCCCCACCGCCGAGGACGGCGGCGACCTGACGTTCAGCGACTACGCGGCGGCGCACGGAGACCACCAGCGCGCGGCCGACGACCTGGCGCGCAAGCTCGCCGCCGATCCGGGCGAGGCGCTGGACCCGCTCCGGGCGCTGCGGGAGGGAGGCGGCGATGGCGACTGACGCGGCGCGCCCCGCGCCTCCGGACCAGGCCCAGCGGGACCGGATCCTCGGCGAGCTCGACCGCTGCATGCTGGTCGAGGCCGCGGCCGGGACGGGCAAGACCACGTCGATGGTCGGCCGCATGGTGGCGCTGATCCGCTCGGGCCGGGCCGAGGCCCCCGGGCTGGCGGCGGTGACCTTCACCCGCAAGGCGGCCGCGGAGCTGCGCGGCCGGTTCCAGCTGGCGCTGGAGGCGGCGCGGGACGGCGCCCGCGGCGAGCAGCGGGCCCGGCTCGACGAGGCGCTGCGCCGGCTGCCCCAGTGCTACGTGGGCACGATCCACTCGTTCTGCGCGCGCCTGCTCCGCGAGCGGCCCGTGGAGGCCGGTGTCGACCTGGTGTTCGAGGAGCTCGACGAGGAGGCCGACGGGCAGCTCCGGCGCGAGGCGTGGGACGAGTACGCGGCGCGGCTGCTGGCCGGCCCCCCCGGCGGGCTGCTCGGCCGGCTGGACGAGCTGGGGCTGCGCCTCGGCGATCTGGCCGGGGCGTTCGGCCGCTTTGCCGACTACCCCGACATCGAAGACTGGCCCCGACCGGACGTGCCCCCGCTGGCGGTGGACGAGATCCGGGGACGGCTGCAGGAGCAGCTGGGCCACATGCGTGCGCTGGCCCCTCGGCTGCCCGACGACCCCGGCACGGACACGCTGATCCGCGACTACGGGCGCCTGCCGCGCTACGTGCGGCACCTGGGCCCGCTGGACACCCCGGCGCGGCTGATCGACGCGCTGTCCCTGTTCAAGAAGGGCACGTTCACCCAGAAGTACTGGAAGCAGGAGGACCGCTTCTCCGTCGACGAGGCCAAGGCCGAGAAGGCCCGCTGGGACGCCTTCCTCGACCAGGTCGTGGAGCCCGCGCAGCGCCGCTGGTACGAGCTGCGCTACGCGACCGTGATCGAGGTCCTGACGGGGGCGATGGGGGTCTACGACCGGCTCCGCGAGGAGCGGGGGCAGCTCAACTTCCAGGATCTGCTGATCAAGGCGGCGGACCTGCTGCGGGGCCATCCCCACGTGCGGCGCTACTTCTCGGCCCGGCTGACCCACCTGCTGGTGGACGAGTTCCAGGACACCGATCCGATCCAGGCCGAGGTGATGATGCTGCTCACCGCGGACGATCCGGCCGAGGACGACTGGCGGCGTTGCCGTCCGCGGCCGGGGTCGCTGTTCGTCGTCGGCGATCCCAAGCAGTCGATCTATCGCTTCCGGCGTGCGGACATCGTGACCTACGACGAGGTCAAGCAACGACTCGTCGCCGCAGGCGGGGACGTGGTGACCCTGTCGGCCAACTTCCGCTGCACCGCGGCGGTCGTCGACTGGGTGAACCGCGTCTTCGAACCCGCGTTCCCCGCCGCGGCGACCCCCGAGTCGCCCTCGTACGTCGGACTGGCCGTGGGGCGCACCGATCCGGGGGAGGGCCGGCTGACCGGCGTCTTCACGCTGACGGCACCTGCCGAGCTGCGCCAGCAGGACGCCATCGCGGAGGCCGAGGCCGACCGCATCGCCCGGACCCTCCGCCGGGCCCTCGACGAGGGCTGGACCGTCTCGCGACCGGGCCTGACCTCGGCGGACGACGAGCGCGCTCGGCTGCAGGCCTCGGACGTGCTGATCGTGGCCGCCCGCCGGGCCCGCTTGCAGGTCTACGCCCGGGCCCTGCAGGCCTACGGGATCCCCCACGAGGTCACCGGCGGGGCGGCGCTCAACGAGGTCCGCGAGCTGGGGTTGCTCCACACCCTTCTGCGCGCAGCGGTCCACGTGGACGATCCGGTGGCGCTGGTGGCGGCGCTGCGCAGCGAGCTGTTCGGGATCAGCGACGCCGAGCTGTACGAGTACCGTCGCGCCGGGGGCCGGTTCTCCTACCGCTCGGAGGTCCCCGACGGCCTCGACCCGGCCCTGGCCGCGGCATTCGCGGCCTGCTTCGCGACCCTGGCGCGTCACGCGGCGTGGCTGGCGACGCTGCCCCCGGTGGCCGCCATCGAGCGGATCGTGGGCGACCACGGGCTGATGGTGCGGGCGGCGGTGCGGCCCGGAGGAGACGTGGAGGCCGGCAGCCTGGGCAAGGCGATCGAGGTCCTGCGGGGCCAGCAGCAGCAGAGCTGGAGCCCGTCGCAGCTGGTGGACGCGCTGGCGCGGATCGTGGCCCGGGAGCAGCGGTTCGACGGCGTCTCGGCGTCCTCGGCGGACCCGCCCCGGGTGCGGATCATGAACCTGCACAAGGCCAAGGGGCTCGAGGCCCCGGTGGTGTTCCTCGCGGACCCGAGCGGGGAGTCGAAGCACGGCGTCGAGCTGCACGTCGATCGCGGTGGGGCCTCGACCCGCGGGTATCTCTCCGTCTCCGTCCCCCGCGGGGCGTGGCAGCGGGAGCTGCTGGCGATCCCGGCGGACTGGGCGCGCTTCGCCGAGCGGGAGCAGGCGTTACAGGAGGCCGAGCAGATCCGCCTGCGCTACGTCGCGGCGACCCGCGGGGGCTCGGCGCTGATCGTCTCCCGGCGGGGCAAGAGCAACACCGCCAGTCCGTGGAGCGAGCTGCTGCCATCGCTCACCGGGGCTCCCGAGCTGGACGATCCGGGCGAGGTCTCGCCCCCCGCAGGGCTGGCGGTGCCGGTCGATCCCGCCGAGGTGGAGGCGGCGCTCGCCGCGATCGACGCGCGCCTGGCGACGATCACGGCGCCGACCCACGGGGTCTCGGGTGCCAAGGAGTACGCCCTGGCCCCGCCCGCCGGCGCCCCGCCGCCCACCTCCGCCGAGGCCCCGGCCGGACCGGCCAGCGCGCGCCCGCCCGAGGGGGAGTACGGCGCCGACTGGGGCTCGGCGATCCACCTGCTGCTGGAGCTGACGATGCAGTCCCCGGATGCCGACCTGGAGCAGCTGGCGCGCGCGGCGCTGGACGAGCTCGAGCTGGACGCCTCGCGCACCCCCGCCGCGCTGGCCACCGTCCGGGCCGTGATGCGCTCGTCGATCTGGCAGCGGGCGATGGCCAGCCCGCGGCGCTTCACCGAGGCGCCGTTCCTGGTGGCGGCGGCGGACGTGGACCCGGTCGCTGCGCCGGTGCCGACGCTGCTGCGCGGCACGGTCGACCTGGCGTTCGAGGAGCCGGGCGGCTGGGTGCTGGTGGACTACAAGACCGACGCGGTGGGGGGGGACGCCGACCTCGATCGGCTGGTCCTCCGCTACGCGCCGCAGATCCAGCTCTATGCCCGCGCCTGGACCCGCTGCAGCGGCGAGCCGGTGTCGGAGATCGGCCTGTACTTCTCGCGCGTCGACCGATTGGTTACGCTACGGGTCCCACTCGACGAGTGAACCGGTGGCATCCCGTCCCGCGAGGCGCCGGCCCGGCCGGCCGCCGATGCTGCTCCTCGGCGCCCTCCTGGCTGCGCTCCCGTGCGTCGCCGCGGCGGACGACGCCTCCCGGCTGCGCGTGCCGCGCACGGCGCTGTGGCAGTGGACCCCCGGCGGCGCGCAGATCGCGCCGGACGAGCTGGACCCGCGCCCCGCACGCCGGCGCGCCGGACGGCCGGCGCTGGACTCCGAGGCGTGGGCCGACCAGGTGCGCGACCGCTTCGAGGTGCGGCTCGCCGAGGGCGAGCCGGCGGTGGGCCGGATGATCGTGTTCAGCGTGCCGCGCCCCGGCGCGCAGGTCCACGTCGACGGGGTCTACAAGGGCGTCACGCCGACGATGCTGCAGGTCTCCGCCGGGGTCCACGTGGTGCAGGTCGGCTTCCCCGGGGAGTCCGTGGTGGAGCGATCGATCGACCTCACCACGCTGCGCCCCGACGCCGCGGTGGAGGTCGTGATCGAGATCACCGGGGACGAGCAGCGCGAGGCGCCGTAGTGCCGGCGGCTCACCGCCAGCGCAGCAGCTTGACCAGGAACTCCAGCCCGATCCGCCAGCCGCGGACGGCGGCCCCGAGCAGGCCCCATGCGCCGTAGCGGCGGCGCAGCGCGCGGCTGCCGGCGGGCGTCAGGCTGGGCAGCATGTACAGGTACAGCAGCCACAGGTAGTAGCGCAGCCGCGACATGTGCCTCGGATCGGCGTGCAGCCGCAGCAGGTCGTAGCGCCACCACTCGGTGCTCGTCGCGTCCTCGGCGCGGGGCTCGGGCAGCCCCAGCGTCCGCGCCGCCTCGGTCCCGGGGAACACGGTGTGCGTCGAGTAGGTCGCGAACGCCAGCTCCCGGGAGCGGACGTACCGCGCCAGCGCGCGGAAGCGGTCCGGGGTCCAGTCGGGATCGACGATGAACAGCGCGAACAGCTCGATGTCCAGCTCGCGGCAGACCTCGACGGTGCGGTCGTTGTCGGGGGCCCGGGCCGACTTGTTCCAGGCCGCGAGCTCGTCGTCGAAGATCGACTCGAAGCCGACGATGATGCCGGTCAGCCCGGCGCCGCGCAGCTCGGCCATCACGTCGGGGTGCCGGGCGATGAAGTGGGCTCCGCCGTACGCGATGAACTGCCTGGTCTCGTGGAACCCGCGCTCGCGGACCGCGGCGCAGAACTCGCGGACCCGCCCCGGGGAGGTCAGGAAGTTGTCGTCGAGCAGGAACACGTTCCGGGCGTCGATCGTGGCGAGCTCGTCCATCACCTGCGCCATCGGCCGCGCCCCGTAGCGGCCGCCGTGCATCCGGGTGCAGAAGCAGAAGCTGCACCGCTCGTTGCACCCGAACGCGGTCTTCAGCGACGCGCAGCGGTCGTAGTACAGGTAGAAGTACCGCTCGGGTGCGGCCTCGAACAGGCGCCGGCGCGGGATCGGCAGCGACGCGGGATCGGTGGCCGGGGCCTCGTTGCGCACGAACGAGCCGCCGCGGGGGAACGCCGCGCCGCCGACGTCGTCGTACGGCTCGCCGGCCGCGACGCGGCGCGCCACCTCGGCGATCGCCCGCAGCTGGTCGGAGAAGAACACCCCGTCGACGCCGTCGGCATAGAAGTGCTCCGGGATCACCTCGGCGTGGGGACCGCCGACGAACAGGCGCGGCGGAGACGGCAGCTGGCGGAGCCGCCCGGCGATGGCGTGCACGGTGGGGATGTTGGTGATGAACGCGGTGATCAGCACCACCTCGGCCTCGAGCCGCGCGGCGAGACGGACCGGGTCGCGGCGGTCGACCATCCCGTCGAGCAGGGTCACGTCGTGGTCGGCGAGCACGGTGTCGAGGTACTCGAGCTCCAGCGGCTCGCTGGTGATCATCGGCTCCATCCCGATCGTCTGCCGCTCGGGACGGGGCTTGTAGGCCAGGATGCGCAGCGGGCGATTCATGGCTCGCCGCGGAACACGTGGGCCTCGGGCACGCGCTCGGTGTACTCGATCCACCGGCGGGCGCGGCCCAGCAGCTCGCGGGCGACGCGGCTGCGGTGGTAGCCGAACAGGTACTTCTCCTCGGCGCGCCCCCCGGCCCGGGACTTGGAGATCTCGGCCGTCTGGCCCAGGTCGACGACCGCGGCGCCCTCGTCGATCGCCTCGCCGATCACGTCGAGCACCACGTTGGCGTGGGTGTTCAGCTCGTCCAGATCCGCATAGTCCATCCCGACCATGAAGAACCGGTAGGCGTCGCCGTCGAGCAGGCCGATGTGCCAGCCCACCAGGCGGCCGTCCCGGCGGTGCGTCGTGAGCGTGAACGGCTCGGGCAGCGCGCGGAACAGGGCCGCGTCGAGCTTCTCGAGCTTGGCGTCGCTGCGCTCGAAGACGGCGAGGTACTGGGCGTACATCTCGTCGTCGAACCGCCCGCACGGGCCGCGCTCGTGCTCGACGGCGCGCCACGGGGCGCGCACCCGCCGCAGCCGGCGGCGGTACGAGCTGCGCAGCGAGCCGACGTAGTCGTCCCACGAGGCGAACCGCCGGCGCAGCACCATCGCGGGCAGCGTGCGCCCGTTCTGGACCTGCGGCAGGTCCAGCGGCTCGTCCAGGTTCAGCCCGATCACCAGCCCGCGCTCGGTGGCCAGCACGTGGCGCATCAGCGCGCGGACGTCCTCGCGCTCGCCGATCAGGCCCGGCGCCGACTGGGAGCACGGCACGCCGACGATCTGCATCTCGACCGGGCTGCGGACCCCGGCGTAGGTCAGCAGGTCGAGCCCCAGCGAGTACACCGCCGCGCCGGCCACCAGCGCGCCGCCACGGCGCAGCTCGTAGTAGCGCTGGCGGCAGGGGTTGGTCCGCTCCAGGAACCCCAGCAGCGCCCGCCGCTGGAACGCGTGGGTCGCCAGCTCGTCCCACGCCGCGGACAGCGCCGCGGCCCGCTCGACCCGGTGGATCCGGGTCCGCGCCGTGACCGTCGCCGCCGGCCGGGAGGGCGCACGGGCCTCGGCCGGGGCGGGCTCGTGGAGCGGGCCGTCGAACACGCAGTAGCGCCGGTACGGGCGCACCTTGCGGCCCGTGGCGCGCTGGATGTAGCGCAGCGTCAGCGCGATGCTGCGGCGGTTCTCCTCGAAGATGAAGCCGCCCTCGGTGAACGCGTAGCCGCCCTCCTCGACGCCCTGGATCATCCGCAGGATCATCGCCAGGTCGACCCGGTAGCGCCGCACCTCGGGCAGCACCGCGATCTCGGTCAGCCGCGCGGTGCGGATCGGGTCGTCGAGGTGGTAGCGCAGCGCCTGGCGCACGCCGAGCTCGCCGTCCCGCGACAGCAGCTCGTTGAAGTCCGGGTACCACAGCAGGAACCCCACCGGCCGGCCGTCGAGCTCGGCGACGATGTAGTTGCAGTCCTTGATCAGGAAGCGGAACGGGTGGAACAGCTCCCAGTCCTCGGTGGCGGTGCGGTTGGCCCAGTACGGGTGCCGCTGGAAGCAGGCGTTGTTCAGGTCGGTGTAGATGTCCACGTCGCGGGCGAAGTGCTCGCGGTCCATCACCCGGACGCGCACCGGTCCGGGATCGAAGTCGCGCAGCAGCTCGCGCCGCATCTCGAAGAACCACTTGCTGGCGAAGCGGTACGAGGCCATCGGCCGGCGCGGCAGCGCGGCGAAGTAGTCCAGGTAGTACGCCGGGGTGTAGGGCAGCCCGAACAGCGGCGGCTCTTCGAACCGGCTGGCGAGGAACCCCGCCCCGTAGTTGAGGTGGCCGTTGAGCCCCACCACCAGCCGCGCGCACTCGGGGTGCAGCGCCCGGGCCTTGAGCCGGATCGCGTCGAGCACCCCGTGCAGCCCGGGCCGCGCCTCGAAGAACGAGACCTGCACGTACTCGGGCAGCTTGCGGTCCTGGATCAGCGAGAACCGCCCGACCACGTCGCGGCCGTCGCGCATCAGGTACGAGTCGACGGTGGCGTGATCGAGGAACGCCGAGCGGTGCTCGACGAGCATCCGCATCACGTCGTCCTCGGTGCTGCGGTGCAGGGGGTTGCCGCGGTAGACCCGCTCCCCGATGGCGTAGAAGGCCCGCCGGCCCAGACGGCCGGAGACCGGCTCCAGCGAGATCACACGAAGACCTCGGGCGCCGGCGAGAAGCCGAGGAAGACGGTGTGCGACGAGGCGCAGTAGGACCCGGCGTGGTCGAACACCACCAGGTCACCGACCCGCGCCTCGGGCAGCTCCTCGCCGTGGCACAGGAAGTCGCGGGAGTAGGTCGAGCAGCCGTACACCGCCGAGGGCCGCAGGGTCGGGTCCGCGGTCCCCTCGTCGGCGTGCAGCACCGTCACCGGGTGGAACGCGTCGTCGGGGTACAGCAGCGGCCGGGTGAACTGCGCCGCCGAGCCGTTGACCCCCACCAGCTGCCGCGGGCCGCGGATCTTGACGTCGGTGACGCGGCACACGAAGTGGCCGGCCTCGGCGCCGATGATCCGCCCGGGCTCGAGGATCAGCTGGACGGGGCGGCCGGCCTGGTGCGAGACGTTGCGCATCAGCCGCGCCACGTGGCGGTAGTAGCGATCGAAGTCGAAGGTCTCGCCCTCGGCGGTGGTGACCCCGAAGCCGCCGCCGAAGTCCACGTAGCGCAGCGCGGGGAACAGCCCGGCGAGCTCCACCGTGGCGCGGTAGCAGTCGACGTAGTACTCCAGGTCGCGGATGTCGGTCCCGAGGTACAGGTGCAGCCCGCAGATCCGCTCCGAGCCCTGCAGGCCCTTGATCTCGTCGATGCTGAGGCCCAGGCGGCTCTCGGGGCCGACGAAGTACCCGCCGCGGGTCTTGCGCGGCGTGACCAGGTCGCCGATGTTGCAGCGGATCCCCGCCGGTGTGTCCGGGAACAGCCGCCACCAGGCGTCGAGCTGGCCTCGCGAGTCCAGGTTGACCAGCGCACCGGCGTCGTGCACCGCGCGCATCGTGCGCTCGTCCATCGCCGAGGCGGTGAACATCAGCTGATCGCCCTCGAACCCGATCTCGCGGGCCCGGTCCATGTGGCCCACCGAGTTGATGAACACGCCGAACCCCATGTCGCGCACGATCCCCAGGAAGTCCGGGTTGGCGTTGGCCATCGTGGCGAAGTAGATCGCCTTGTCCTCGTAGGGGATGTCGAGGAACTTGCGGCACTGGGTGCGGATCAGGTCGGTCTCGTACAGGTAGAACGGACCGTCCTGCTCGGCGGCGACCCGTCGGATGTGCTGGCGAAGGCCTTCGTGCATCGGTTCCTCGGTTTCTCACCCTCCTCCGAGGGTGTTGTGCAGGATGCACAACGCGCAGAACAATTCAAGCACACACCGGCGCCCGTCACGCGCGCGTGACCCGCGCCAGCCGCACCGGGAGCCCGCGCCGCACCAGGAAGTCGTGCCACAGCACCTGCTCCACCGACGGCTGGTCCCCGGGGCCCTTGACCTCGACGAGCAGGACCCCGCCGGGCTGCCAGACCAGCAGATCGGGCAGCCCCCGGCGGTGGCGGCGCGGGTGCCGCGCGATGCGCTGCACGATGTCCAGCAGCGCGGGGCCCAGCGCCGCCGCCGCGCGGACGACCTGGTCGCGCGGGAACGCGTCCCAGTGCACGCCGCTGCAGCGACGCCCGTGGTGGGCCTCCCACGCGCGATCGACCTCCGCGGGGACGTCGGCGTCGCGCAGCGCGGCGAGCCGGGCGGTGACGAGCTCGGCGCGGTTGGCGTGGAAGTCGTCCGACCCCCAGTCCAGCGGGCCGTGCTGGAACGGGTGCTGGAACATCCCCGGCAGCGGCGCGAAGATCTCGTCCCACAGCAGCAGCCCGGTCAGCGTGGTGTACAGCCCGTTCTCGCACCACAGCCCGTCCCCCCCGAGGCGCTCGAGCACGGCGAGCTCCACCACGCGGGCCTCCCCGTCGTCGCAGCGGTACAGCGCCTTGGTGCCCTGGTAGCCGGCCGACTCCAGCTCGAACTCGACGAGCTCGGGCTCGCGCAGCTGCCGGCGCGGGTCCTCGCGGAACTTCATCCGCGCCAGCCGGCGCTCGATGCGGTGCCGCGAGATGTCGTCCAGTCGCCCGGAGTGCAGCCACGGCTCCACCGCCGGCGGCAGCTCGTCGCGGCGGCCGAGGCGGTGCAGCACCAGCCCCAGCCGGTCGGCTGCCCGCGCCACCCGCGCGGCGTTGAGGCCGTGCCGCAGCAGGTGCCGGTAGCTGGCGGCTCCCTCGGCCAGCAGGCCCGCGCGCTCCAGCTCGCGGGCGGCCAGGTAGATCAGCCGCTCGTCGTAGCGCGCCGGGTCCACGCGGCGGCGGTACGCGGGGAGCGCCTCCCGCCGGGCCAGCGCCTCCCAGGCCTCGCCCCCCAGCCGGCCGAGGGTCTCGAGATCCAGCTCCTCGGCGGCGGCGTAGCCCGCGTCCCAGCGCGCCGCGGCCAGCAGGTACTCCTCCAGCGCGGCGCGGTCGGGGAACAGCGGGTGGTCGTAGTCGATCTCGACCTCCTCGTAGCTGCTGATCCGCAGGTCGACGAGGACGAACTCGGTCAGATCCTGGTGGCGGTTGCCGAAGAACAGCACCTGGGCCACGAGGAACGGTGGGTCCCGCTGCAGCACCAGGAACCGGTCCGCCTTGCGCAGCCACGCCCGCGTGCCCGCGGCGTCGGCGTCGGCGAGGCGCCCCAGGAGCTCGTCCTTGCGGCCCCCGGTGGGCAGCTTGTGGTGGGCGGCGAGCTGCTTCAGCTCGGGGACGGTCAGCGCACCGAGGACCTCGGGGCCCGCCATCAGCTCGTCGGGGTCCACCGCCAGGAACCCGGCGGCGGCCAGCTCCTCGACGGCGGCGTCGATGTCCGGGATCTCGCCGTACCCCAGCCGCGAGCGGCGGAACAGCTCGCCCTTGCGCGACAGCAGCCGCACGAACAGCTGCTGGGCCGGCTTGCTGCAGGCCAGCAGGGCCTCGATGTGCTCCAGCTCCTGCGGGGACAGCAGCGCCCGGCGGTGCTCCAGCACCGTGTCGACCACCACGCGGAAGTTGCGCCAGTAGTAGTCCGCCGGGATCGGCGGCGCCAGCGGCTCGCCGGGTCCCTGTCCGAGCTCGGGGTGCTCCGTCACCCGGCCAAGGTAGATCACAACCGCGGCGAAGGAAAACGCCGCGCCCCGGACGGAATCGAGCGGGGGCCTGCGGTGCTGTCGGGACGGAGCGTCCTGGAGTGGCTACGATTCGAACCCGATGATCCACCTGTTGCGCCGGTTCCTGCCGCTGGTCCTGGGGGCCTGGGGCGGCCTGCTGGGCAGCCTCACCGGCTGGCTGGTGCACCAGCTCGCGTCCCGGTCGCTGGACTACCTGTGGCAGCCGTGGCTGGGCTGGCGGTGGGTGCTGGGGATCCTGGTCTACCCGGCGGTCGGCTTCGTGCTGGCGATCCCGTTCGTCTACGTCTACCCCGGCCGGCCCCAGCCGCTCGACACCGACCGCGGGCGGGTGGTCGAGCTCCACGTCCGCGCCTGGCTCGCCGTGTTCGCCACGCTGTACCTGCCGGTCGGGATCGGCTTCGCCTACCACCACTGGTGGGGGGCCCCCACGATCCCGCTGCCGTTCACCGACGTCAGCCTCTACCCGGGCGCCGGGGGCGACCTGGTCGCCACGATGATCGCGGTGTCGATCCTGGGGCCGTTCTGCGGCGCCGGGATCGAGCGCCTGCTGCGCGGCACCCCGGTGCTGCTGCGGGTCGCGCTGGGCCCCCCGCTGGCGCTGGCGCTGACCCTCGGGGGCGTGTTCGCCGCGGTCCTCGTCTCCGGCAGCATCGCCGCCCAGAACATGGGCGTGACCAGCGCGGCCGACGTGACGCTGTTCGGACCGCTGCTCCAGCCGATGGGCACGGCCGGCTGGGACACCGGCACGGTGGTGGCGCTGGTGACCGTGGTCGCCGGCTGCCTCGGGGGGGCGCTGTGCACGCTGACCACCGCGATGCCTGCGCTCAGCGGGATGGCCGACCTCCACCCGCGCGGCTCGCGGCGGCGCTGGCTGCTGCCGCTGACGGCGGTGGCGGTCAGCGGCGCGCTGTCGCTGCTGGCCCTGCTGCAGGGCTTCGGGATCGACTCGTTCCGGCCGCTGTACCCGGTCGTCCGCCCCGGGCAGCCCGCCGTGGTGGGCAACCTGGTGGCCCCCTCGGACCACGACACCCTGCGGTTCGAGCCCGGCGGGACCGGCCTGTACCTGCTGGAGTTCCCGCGCCCCGGGCCGCACCAGCGGCACATGGTCAACATCGGGGGTCAGCCGCTGCCCAGCGGCCGCGACGACACGATGCGCTACCTGATCGACACCGACGATCACGGCACCACGTTCGAGATCTCGGTCCAGCCGGTGTGGCCGCTGCGCACCGGCGTGTCGAGCTACACCGGGCCGCTGCGCTTCGAGGCCATCGAGCGCACGACGATCTCCGCCGCGGACGCCGCCGCGGCGCCCCAGCGGCTCCAGATCGACCCGGGCCGGCTGCGGGAGTGGAAGCTGCAGCTGAAGGGCCAGCCGGTGGAGCTGGTCCTCGACGCCGGCACCGCCGCCACCTGGACGATCATGGCGCCGAGCCTGCAGTACGACGCGGGGTGGGCCTACACCACGGGTCGCTCGGCGGTGATGCTCGACGTGCTGGCCCAGGGGCGCAGCCTGTGCAAGGCGACCCTCGACGCCGAGTCCTACACCTACCTGGGGCTCAACCTCGCGGTGGGCGCGGTGCAGCCCACGATCCCGGACGGCGAGCTCCGCCTGCGGCTGGTCCCCTCGGCCCACCCCGACGCGACGATCGATCTGGCGGTGGTCGCCGAGGGCCTCGCACCGGGGACTTTGGCGGTCCACCCGGGCAGCGGGGCGTCGCTGGTGCCCACCCGGGTCGGCACGCCGGTGGTCGTGCGGCCGGAGCCGGGGGGCACGGTGACCACCGCGGCGGCGGTCTCGCTGGGAGACGGCGACGTGTCGCTGGTCCGGCTGCGGGACGACGGCTCGCCGACCCCCGGGGAGGGCGAGGTGCTGCTGATGGGCGAGACCCACTTCGTGGTCGAGGGCGGCTCGCCCGGCGAGCCCGCGGTGGTCGTGCTCGGCGCCGGGGCCGCCCAGCAGCCGTGGAACGGCTCGTGGGGCATGGCGCCGGTGTTCTACCGCTGAGCGGTGGTAGACTGCCGGCCGGCATGAGCAGCGCGGCGACAGCGGCGGGGACGAGGGCGGCCTGGACGACGCTGGCCGGCGTGCTGCTCGCCGCGCTGGCGTGCGGCGAGGGCACCACCCGCCCGCCGCCGGCCACCGGCACCGAGGCCTGCCCCGACGCCTCGTTCCAGGCGACGATCCTGCCGCTGTTCGACGCCGAGTGCCACCAGTGCCACCGGACCAGCGTGTCCTCGGGGGGCCTCGACCTGGACGGCCACGCGGCGGTGATGGCCGGCGGCGACAGCGGCGCCGCGGTGATCCCCGGAGACTGTGCGGCCAGCCTGCTGTACCAGACCGTCACCTGGCAGACCCAGCCCTACATGCCCCCCGACCGCGCGCTCTCCGAGGCGGACGCCGCCTGCGTCTGCGCCTGGATCGAGCTGGGCGCGCTGGACGACTGACCGCCTATCCGTCGTCGGCCGCCAGGCCCTCCGCCCGCGCCCGCAGCGCCGCCACCGAGTCCTCGAGCCCCCGCGCCACCAGGTCGTCGGCCAGCCGCCGGAGCCGCGCGGGATCGTCTCGCCCCTCCCGGTAGCGCGTGCGGTAGTACTCCACCTGCCGCGCCGGGGCCCCCGCCCGCAGCAGGTCGGCGTGGAGCAGGTGGCCCACCAGGTCGGCGGTCTGGGGTTCGCGCCCGTCGGCCAGGTCCAGCGCGGTCTGCAGGTGGTCGATCGACTCGTCCCAGCGCTCCTCGCCGCCGAGCACGGCGGCCAGGTTCTGGTGTGCGACGAACTCGTCGGGGAAGTGGCGCAGCGAGTGGGTCCACAGCGCCTCGCTGTCGTGCCAGTGGCGGGTCTGGACGACGGTCCACGGCGTCCACACCGCGGCCGCCAGCGCCGCGGCGACCAGCGCGGCCCGCGGCCACGGGAGCCGCTCGACGGTCCACGCCAGCCCGAGCGCCACCGCCAGCGAGGGCAGCAGCGCGTAGCGGTCGGCCACCGGCCACGCCAGCGGCAGCAGCCCGCACACCGGCAGCATCGGCAGCAGGTACGCGCTGACCAGCAGCAGCGGCTTGCGCCGGCCGCGGGCACACGCCACGCCGGCCGCCACCACGACCGCGGCGATCGCCACCAGCGCGATCCAGCCCAGCGCCGACGGCGCCGGCGTGCCGGGCACCGCGGCCAGGTCCAGCGGCGCCAGCTGGACCCGCAGGTAGCGCAGCTGGATCGAGCCGATCACCGGCAGCGTGGCCCACAGCGTCTCCTCGGGGTAGACGTTGCGGCCGGCGAACGGCCGGTACGCGAGGTAGGCCGTCACGGCGCCGGCGATCCCGATCACGGCGTAGGGGATCGCGCGGATCAGGCTCTCCCGCCACGGCCGCACCCGCCACAGCACGTCGAGCAGCAGCGGCAGCGGGGCCAGCGCGAACAGCATCGACTTGGACAGCACCGCGGCGAGGAACGCCAGCGGCGCCGCCCAGGTCCGCAGGCGGCGGTCGTCGCCCAGGTGCCAGTGCACGGCGAGCAGCAGGCCCAGCAGGCTCATCGTGTCGCGCAGCGCGGCGGCCCACACCACCGACTCGACGCGCAGCGGGTGCAGCGCGAACCACACCACGCCCAGCGCCCGCCCCCAGCGCCCGATCCCCAGCCGGCGCAGCACCTCGTGCCACAGCGCGGCGCCGGCGGCGAACAGCAGCACGCCGGTGGCGTGGAACGGGATCGCGACCCCGCCGAGCCGCTCCCAGCCCTGGCCCAGCGCGCCGGACAGCGATTCCGCGATGCCGTGCAGAACGCGCAGCAGGGACAGGTACAGCGGGTAGTACGAGCCCTCGTAGGGCTGGGTCCAGATCAGGCGCCAGGCGGCGGGGTCGTCCCCCGCGACCCAGGGGTTGGAGGTGATCCACAGCGAGTCGTCCCAGTTGACGAGCTGGCCCCCCAGCGCCGGCAGGAACACCAGCGCGACGACGGCGAACCACAGCCACGCGGTCCGGTCGGGGGAGCGGGTCGGGTCGGTCATCGGGCCCTCGCGCCGCCATCGTGGCCCGCGGCGCAAGGGCGGATCAAGCGGCCCGACCCGCCGGTGTCGCCACCGGGGACCGGGGATGGGTCGACGGAGCAGGGCCGCTTGCATTGAACCCGGGATCGACGATCATGCAGCCATGCGCACCTTGCTCCTCGAGGGGCTCCCCCGCGACGATCTCGCCGCCACCGCCGTGACGATCGGCGTGTTCGACGGGGTCCACCTCGGGCACCGGGCGCTGATCCGGCGCGTGGTCGCGGAGGCCCGGGCGCGGGCTCTGGCCAGCCTGGTGTTGACCTTCGACCCGCACCCGGCTGCCTACTTCGCCCCGGAGCAGGTGCCCGCGGAGCTGTGCAGCGCGGACCACCGGCGCGCGCTGGTGGCGTCCGAGGGCGTCGACGCCCTGGTGGCGCTGCGCTTCGACGAGCGGCTCGCCGCGCTGGACCCGGCGGCCTACGTCGACGAGATCCTGCTCCGCCGCCTGGGCGCGCGCCTGATCTGCGTGGGGCGCAACTTCACGTTCGCCAGCGGGCGCTCGGGGAACGCCGAGGCGCTCGTGGAGCTGGGCGCGGCCAGGGGGATCGAGGTCGTGGTCGTCGAGTCGGTGCGGATGGGGCGCGGCGGCGGCGTCGTCTCGTCCACGCGCGTCCGCGCGGCGCTGTCCCGCGGCCACGTCACCGAGGCCGCCTCGCTGCTCGGCCGGCGCCACGTGGTCGGCGGGCCGATCGTGCGGGGCCGCCGGCTGGCCCGGCAGATGGGGTTCCCGACGATCAACCTGCGGCTGGAGCGCGGGATGCTGCCCGCCCCCGGGATCTACTCCGGGCTGGTTCGGCTCGGCGGCGAGACCTACCCCGGGGCGGTCTACATCCGCGACCGGGAGTCCGATCCCGGCGATCGCGCCACCGTCGAGGCCCACCTGCAGGGTTTCTCGGGCGACGCGGCCGACGGCGAGGCCGGCATCGCGTTCCTGCACTACCTGCGGCGGGATCTGCGCTTCGAGGACGAGGCCGCCCTGCGCCAGCGGATCGAGCGGGACTGCCGGCGGTCGTGGCGCGACGCCGAGCGCTTCGCCGAGGACGACGGCGGGCTGCCGGTGGTGTGGGGGGAGTGAGCGCCTACCAGACCTCGGCGCCCTCGTTGTAGTCCTCGATCATCCGCGGCAGCATCACCATGTCGATCAGCTGGCCGATGAAGAACAGCCCCCCGGTCAGCAGCCAGATGATCCCGCTGATGTAGCGGCCGGCGTAGAACCGGTGGATCCCGCAGATCCCGAACAGCCCCAGCAGCCAGAACAGGTAGGCGGTCCCGACCTTCCGCTCCCCACGCTCCTCGTCCATCGTCGTCCTCCGTCTCCCGGCGCCACGCCTGGTGTCGCGGCGGCGCCGTCGTACCTTCCCGTACGCGGGGGGCGGGGACGCTATTTCGCGAACGTGGATATCGGGTCGCCTCAGCCTCGCCTGGGCAAGACAACTCGCGGCCGCGAGGGACCCTGTCGCCGGCGAGAGTCCCAGCATTCAGGCGGTATCTCCAGCGATCGAGGGAGCGCCTGCGACGTACCGCCGGGGGGTGGTCCCACTCCTCCTGGCGGCAGACCGCCGGGGCACGCGACAGAGGCGCCCCGACGCCTTCCGCGCCAGGTCTCTTCGGCCCCACCGGCGCCCTCCGTCCACCGCCGCTACCCGCCCGACTTCCACTTTCTGTCGCGATCGGGGCCAAATTCTGGAAGTCGGATGTCCGAGTTCCAGGTTTTGGCACTCATTGCGCCATCTCTTGGAAGTCGGGCGGAAGCTGCCGTCTGGGGTCGGGTCAATCCAGGGGCAACCGGATCGACCTGCTCGATGAACCGTGGTCAGGGCTGGAGCTCGACCACGATCGGCTCGGTGCGGAACGTCGCGGGCAGCATGTCTGGCCCGCAGCTGTCCTGTAGCTCGACCCACGGGAGCTCGGCGGCGAGCCGGTCGACGACGTCCTGGGAGGCCCCGAGCTCGTCGGCCAGCCGCAGCCACTCCTCGAGCGTGGCGTACCCGGTCAGGCGGCCGTGGTCGATGAAGGTCACGTCCCCGTCGTCCTTGACCGTCCCGTGGAAGTAGACGTCGGTCAGGTCGATGGTGGCGACGGCGCCGCCGTGGGTCATCGGCATCGGCACCACGTCGAACGACAGGTCGAGGAAGCCGATCATCTGGACCTGATCGCCGGGGGCGCCGGCCACGAACCCGTGGGCCGGGTCCGGCGCGACGACGCCGGGCGTGACGTCGAGCCCCTGGCCCAGGCGGCCGTCCACCGGCACGGGGAAGACGTCGTCGGCCGCCATCCCCTCGAGGTGCAGCAGCAGCGGGGGGACCAGCGAGGGGTCGACCGCGAAGTCGACCAGCAGCTGGGGGTCGAGGCCCAGCGAGGTCAGCTCCAGCTGGTCCCGCATGTCGAAGGTCAGGCCCGCTGCGGCGGACGTGGTGAACGGCGCCTCGTGGTCCGCCGTCCCGTCGAGGTCGAGATCGACCCGCAGGGTGTGGATCGCGTCCGCGGCCAGCGTCCCGCCGAGCGGGCACGTCAGCGCGGTGCCGGTCGCGTCCAGGGTGCAGGTCGTCGCGATCGGTCCTCCGGGCCCCTCGACCCACACCGCGATCGTCCCCGGGTCCTGGATCGGTTGGTTCAGGCGGACCACCGGTACCGTGTCCAGCGGGACCGCCGCGGCCTCGGCGGCGGGGCGCGAGCTGCGCACCTCGAGCGGCACGACCTCGGGGGCCACGGCCACCGGCGCGGGCCCGGGCTGACCGAGGGAGCGGACCACCACGACCCAGTCCAGGGACCACGGATCGAGGTCGGTCCCGTACCCCATCAGCACCACCCAGACGTCGATCTCCTGGTTCGCGAAGCGGTCGTGCAGGAAGGCCGACTGCAGCACCCAGTCGGCCACCGACTCGCCCGCACAGAACCAGTCGGGGTCGTCGTCGGAGACGATCTCCAGGTGGGCGGGCGGCAGCTTCGTGCCCACCGGCTCGAACTCGGCGCGGTCGACCTCGTCGAGGACATCGGGGAACCGGATCAGCGGGTTGGGATCGCGGGCCGGGTACACGAACAGGCCGGCGTAGATCGGCTCGCCGGAGAGCACGTCGAGCAGCACGCGGCCGCCGATGTCGCTGGGCTCGAAGCCGCAGGAGAGCAGGCCCTCGACCTCCCACTCCAGGTCACAGGGGCCCACGTGGGGGTCGATCTCCTGCGCGAAGAAGTCCTGGGCCGTGGTGAAGGCGTCGGCGGAGGAGACCGGCGCGTGGGGGAAGGTCGCCTCCCACGCCCCTTCGAAGGCCCAGTTGTACGCGTCGACGTGCAGCTCGGTGATGGTCACCTCGGACGATCCGGTGTCGTCGTCGCCGCTGTCGTCGTCCGCGGTGTCGTCGTCCGCGGTGTCGTCGTCGGACGTGTCGTCGTCCGCGGTGTCGTCGTCCGCGGCGTCGTCGTCGGACGTGTCGTCGTCCGCCGGTTCGGGCGGGTCCTCGGCCACGGGACAGCCCAGCAGTGTCGATGCGGCCACGAACGCGCCCAGGACACGCAGCAGTCTCATCGGTCCTCCCTAGCGGCACCACAATCCCGACGGGGAGCCGGTGTAGTGCGCGTCGAAGTCCTGGAAGGTCACATCGTCGAGCAGCGCGCCGGTCACGTCGTCGAACCGGGCATAGCGGACGCCCTCGCCCCAGTCGGTGCTCATGAGGCTCAACACACCGCCGCAATCGCTGACGCCCCAGATCCAGGCGTCCCAGTCCTCCAGCGAGATCGATCGCAGGAATGCCCCGGTCCCCAGATCGAACACCTCGACGGTGGCGGTGGTGTGCCAGGCGGTGAAGGCCTCGGTCTCGGAGACGCCGATCCTCGAGCCGCCGGCCTCCGCTGGCAGCGTCGCGGCGGGGCTGGCGGCGACGACGTCCGCATAGGAGTCGAAGAACCGGAGCTGGCCGTCCATCGTCAGCGACACCAGGTGCGTGCTGTTGGCGCTGACGCTCTGCGGGGCGAGCGGGTACGGGGGCCCCCAGGTCGCGGTGTCCGCCGCGAGGTCGAGTTCGAACCAGGCGGAGTGGTTCCCGTTGCTCGCGATGGCGTAGATCGCCCCGTCGAGGACGCCGATGCCGTTGGTCTGGAACGAGGACCCGACCCCGGCGCCGTAGCGGCCGACCTCGCTCCACGTCCCGCCGGGGATGTCGATGTCGAGCACGGCGAGCTGGTCCCCCGCCGGCGCCACGGACCAGCAGCGCCCCGGCGGTGGGCCGGAGGTGTCGTCGTCGCCGCTGTCGTCGTCGCCGCTGTCGTCGTCGCCGCTGTCGTCGTCGCTCGCGTCGTCGTCGTCGGCGTCGTCATCCGCGACACCGACGTCGTCCGACGGCTCGTCCGGGTCCGGGAACTGGTCGATGTACGTGACGCAGCCGGCGAGGAGCGCGACCGCGAACAAGCATGCCGGCGTACGCAGGTGCACCATCGGCCCCTCCACCGGGGGCGCACCCGCTCGCGCTACGGTTCGACGGAGATGTCCCCCTCGGTCATTCTAGGCCGGGGGGGGACCGGGACCAACAAGAATGGGGCACCGCTGCAGTGCCACGCCGCTCAGGGCTGCGCCGAGTCGTCGTCCGGCGCGGCCGAGTCGTCGTCGGCGCCGCCGGGCTCGCCAGCCGCCGCGGCGCCGGCGGCGGTCCCTCCGCCGAGGCCGACCTGCAGCACGTACTCGGCCACCGCGCGGTACTGGTCCTCGGACATCGTGATCGGCGGCATCTCGGGGTAGTCGGTGCGCTTGCGCCCGGGCTTCTTGATCCACGCGATCATCCCGTCGACGTCGTCGGCGTAGGCCGGCGCGATCTCCACCAGCGGCGGCCCGACCCGCTTCTCGCGCACGTCGTGGCACGCCATGCACACCGACTTGAAGCTGCGCTCGCCCGGCGAGGCGGCGGCCTCCTGGGGGCCGATCCGCTGCTGTCCGGTGGCCTCGCGCATCCGCGCGCCGGTCACCGCCAGCTGGTAGTTCTCGGTCTTGTCCGCCACCAGCGCCCGGTGCGGATCCACCGAGTGCTCGCGGTACAGGTGGCGCCCGTAGCCCATGAACAGCACCGTCCCGGTCAGCAGCGCCACGACCATCCAGTAGCGGGGGCCGAGCCCCGGCGCCGTGGACCTCATCTCCTGCCACAGCAGGTGCAGCGCGCCCAGCGCGAGCAGCAGGCCGATGCCGATGTTGATCACCAGCCCCCAGCTCAGGCCCCGCGCCGGCAGGGTCGCCAGCAGCAGCGGGCCGGCCAGCAGCTGCACCGCCGTGGCGCCGAACGCCAGCGCCGCGAACTGGCGCCGCAGCGCCGGGCGGTCCAGCCGCTGCAGGCCCTCGGGCAGCGCGTACGCCGCGCGCCCCACGTAGCCGGCGAAGAACAGGCCCGAGACCGCCAGCGAGGCCACCAGGAAGTGCAGGTAGCGCGGGATCACGTTGGGCAGCAGCAGCGCCGAGAGGAACCCGTGGACGTCGGGCCACCGCTCGGGGAACAGCATCAGGTTGATGTTGGTCAGGAACACGAACGGGACCGCCAGGAACAGCAGCGCGCCGACGGCCCCGATGGCGATGTGCAGGTGCTTGTGGTCGGCCAGCGCGTCCCAGCTGTACTTGTGGGCGTAGGTGATCAGGAACGCCATCGCGACCAGCGGGACCACGCTCATCCACGCGATCCCGGTCAGCGCGTTGGTGGTGTACCAGTACAGCGGGTACATCACGCTGATCGCCAGCAGCGGCGCCACGCCGAGCACCACCGCGAGGCTCTTGTTGACCGTCACCGTGGCCGAGATCTCGCGGGCGACGACGTCGTACTCGCCGTCGCGCAGCCCGAGCCACTCGTAGAACACCGCCAGCAGCGAGCCGCCGACCATGAAGTTGACGAACAGGATGTGGGCCAGGAACACCAGCACCATCACCAGCTCGAGCTCGATGCCGGAGATCGGCATCGGCATCGGGAAGTCGCGCGGGACGGGGATCGGCTCCATGGCTCACCTCCCCCCTTCCGACCCGGTCGCGGTGGCGCCGTCGCCCTCCTCCGGGATCCTCACCCCGACGCGCTGCGCGCCCTCCAGCGGCAGCGGGTAGCGCTGCAGCGCCAGCAGGTAGTCCGCCAGCGCGCCGGCCTCGGCGTCGGTCCCGGGGAACGGCGGCATGAACGCCCGGGAGTTGTGCATCGACATCACGTAGGCCTTGACCACCTCGCGGTCCCAGGGCTCGGGGCCGTACATGTTCTCGAGGCGGGTGACCACCCCGTTGACGCCGGTGGTGGTGTGGCAGCGCGTACAGGCGATCGCGAACACGTCCCGCCCCGCGGCCACCCGGTTGTCCTCGGTGATCGTGCGCTGCTCGACGTACACCGCGTGGGCCAGGATGCCCTCCTCGGCGAACAGCGGGTAGTCCTCCTCGCGCAGGCCGTTGGCGTACATGTACTCGCCGATGATGTAGGGCTTGCGCACGAACTCGCGGACCCGCTCGAAGGTCCCGATCAGGAACAGCGAGCACAGGAACGGCACCAGCAGCGCCGCCCCCGGCAGCTTGCGCGGCAGCGCCGCGCCCCACGCCGCGATCGCCGCGACCGTCACCGCCATCACCGCCAGCGCGGTGGTCATCGTGCCCTGGTAGTCGGTGAAGTCCTGGGTCGTCATCGCGGTGGGCAGGTTGCCGACCATCCACTCCGGGACCACGCCCCAGTACCACAGCGATCCGGCCACGCACAGCGGCAGCCAGCCCAGGATCCACAGGCTCACGAAGCGCACCGCCTTGGCCCGCAGCGCCAGGTCGCGGCGGGTGAAGAAGAAGATCAGGAACAGCGCGAACAGCCCCGAGGTGGTCATCGCCACCGTGGTGCGGAACGCCAGCTGGGGCAGGTAGATCGGGTTGAACACGCCGGTCAGGAACGAGCGATCGGTCATCCAGTTGCCGGGGTCCATCATGAACCCCAGGATGGCGGTGATGATCGCCATCGTGAGCCACGAGAACACCGCCAGCGTGAAGCCCATCCCCACGTGCAGCCGCTTGCGCGCGCCCTGCATCCGCGACCACGTGAGGTAGTAGATCATGATGAAGATCACCTCGAGGCAGAAGATCACCCACTCGATGAACCAGGCCCAGAAGAACACCCGGATCAGGCTGGCGATGGCGTAGGGGTTGACCACCGACGTCGAGAACCAGATCCCGACCCCGGTCAGCGCCCCGACGCTGGTGGTGATGATGAAGCACACCAGCAGGACGCGGCGCGCGAGCTGGTCCCACTCCTGCTTGCCGCTGCGCACGCCCCAGTACTCCAGCAGCGTGATCAGCGGGATCGCGCCCACCGCCAGCGGGTGGTTGATGAACACGTGGAGGACGGCGATCACCGCCACGAGCAGGCGGTTGCCGAAGAAGTCCAGGTGGAAGATCGGGAAGTCCATGCCGTCGCGCTCCATCCCGGCGCGTCGCGGCGCCGGTCTGCCTGCGGTCAGCGGGAATGTAGCGTCTCTCTCGCCAAAACGCACATGCCCGCCGTCCCGGGTGGTCGGCAGGGCGCTTGCCGGCCGCGACCCGCGCTCCTACGATCGAGAGGTGAGCCGATTCGATGTCACCCGGCGCAGCAGCATCGTCCGCCGGTCGAACAGCGAGCCCTCGTCCTCCGTGCGGGGGCTCGACGCCCTGGTCGAGGCCGGCCGCGCGATGGACCCCTACCTCGGCCCCGAGCCGCTGCTGAGGACGATCGCCGAGCAGGCCCGCGCGCTGATCGAGGCCGGGACCGCGCTGGTGATCGAGCGCGGGGAGTACGGGCAGCTGGAGATCATCGCCCGCAGCGGGGACGGCCGGGCCCCGATCCCCGAGATGCTGTGGGACGAGGTCGAGGACGCGCTGTCCGGGGGCGACCCGTTGCACCTCTCCGCCGAGCTGCAGCTGGGGGACGACTTCGTCGAGGCCGAGGACGGCGAGGGGACGACGGTCGGCGAGTGGGCCGCGGTGCCGCTCCCCGGCGCCGAGGGCGAGGTCGCGGTGGCCGCGGCGCGTCCCGCGGGGCCGAGCGCGCGGATCGAG
>CAZOYV010000010.1:29593-55388 GCA_964584075.1 uncultured Rickettsiales bacterium
GAGCTGTTGTCGGTGTTCGCCGCGATCGCCGGCCCCGCGCTGGGGCGGGCGCGGCAGCGCGGGTACCTGGCCGCCGCCACGGAGCGCGAGGTGGCCCTCGCCGAGGGCATCGCCGACGGCCTGGTGCTGCTCGCCGCGGACGGCACGGTCCAGCGACTCAACGACGCGGCCTGCCGGTTCCTGCGCGTCGATCGCGGCGCGGTCGAGGGCAACCAGCTGGGGATCCTCGAGGATCTCGGCGAGCTGTACGAGGCCCTCGACGCCGAGCGCGATGAGCTGGTCCTGCCCCACGGCCGCGCCGGGCTGCGGGTCCGCCGCTACGCCGGCGGACGGGTGGTGGTGCTGCACGGCATGGAGCAGGCGGCCTCGACCCGCACCGGGCTGTTCCCCGCGCGCTACCGCTTCGACGACATCCTCGGCGAGGACCCCGAGCTGACCGCCTGCCTGCGCAACGCCCGCCGCGCCGCCCGCAGCGACGTGCCGATCCTGATCAACGGCGAGAGCGGCACCGGCAAGGAGCTGCTGGCCCAGGCGATCCACAACGAGTCGCCCCGCGACGAGCAGCCGTTCGTCGCGATCAACGTCACCGCGATCCCGCGCGAGCTGCTGGAGGGCGAGCTGTTCGGCCACGAGCCCGGGGCGTTCACCGGCGCCCGCCGCGAGGGCCGCGCCGGGAAGTTCGAGCAGGCCGGCCGCGGCACCGTGCTGCTCGACGAGATCGGCGACATGCCGCTGGAGATGCAGGGCAAGCTGCTGCGCGTGCTGCAGGAGCGGGTCGTGCAGCGGCTGGGCGGGACCCGCGAGATCCCGGTCCACGCCCGCGTGATCTCCACCACCCACCGCGATCTCGAGCGCCAGATCGAGGAGGGCAAGTTCCGCCTCGACCTGTACCACCGGCTGTGCGTGGTGCGGCTCCACGTCCCGCCGCTACGGGACCGCAAGGTCGACATCCCGATGCTGCTGCAGCACTTCCTCGACCGCCACGCCCGGGCGCAGGCCCGCGACCCGGTCAAGGTCCACCCGGTGGTGCTCGAGGACCTGCTGGCCTACCACTGGCCGGGCAACATCCGCGAGCTGGCCAACGTCGCCGAGGGCTGGATCACGTTGCTCCCCGAGGACCGCGCCGTGATCGACCGCACCCCGCGCAAGATCCGCGACCACCTGCTCCACTCGGGCCAGTTCCCGGCGCTGATCAGCGGGGAGTACGACACCCTGGAGATCCTCGGCCCCGGGCTCGGCAAGGCCCGCGAGATCCTGCCGCTCGGCGAGGTCGAGCGCCGCTCCATCGAGCACGCCCTGTCGGCGCTGGACGGCAACGTCAGCCGGGTGGCCAAGGCGCTGGGCATCACCCGCGCGACGGTCTACGCCAAGATCAAGAAGTACGGGCTGGGGGGCGGCTAGATCACCGTCCCGTCGGGGACCACCGCGTTCTTGGGGATCACCACGATGCCGTCGCGCACGACGTACAGCTCGGTCTCCTCGTCGGGGGCGTCCGGCTTGCGGCGGCGGATCACGACGTCGTCGCCGATGCGGGCGTTCTTGTCGACGATCGCCCCCTCGATTGAGCACCGCTCGCCGATGCCGACGGCGGGGCGCCCGGCGCGGAGGTTCTCCTCCAGCTCGTCGTCGGTCTCGTAGTAGTCGGCGCCCATCATCACGGTGTCGCGGATTCGCGAGTCGTCGCCCACCACCGAGCGCAGCCCGATCACCGAGTGGCGGATCGACGAGCCGTTGATCAGGCAGCCGTCGGCGAGCAGCGTGCGGATCAGCTCGCAGCCGCTGGCGCGGGTCGACGGCAGGAACCGCGGGCGGGTGTAGATCCGGTGGTCGGGGTCATAGAAGCTGAACGCCGGATCGCGGTCGGTCAGCGCCAGGTTGGCCTCGTAGAACGAGCGGATCGTCCCGATGTCCTCCCAGTAGCCGTCGAACGGGTAGGCCGCCACCCGCAGCTCCTCGATCGCCGCCGGGATGATCTGCTTGCCGAAGTCCTCGGCCTCGGTGTCCAGCAGCATCTCGCGCAGCACCTCCTGGCGGAAGACGTAGATCCCCATCGAGCCCAGGTACGCCGTCTCGGAGCCGGTCGAGCTCTCCAGCCCGTCCAGCTCGTCGCCCTCGGGCTTCTCGTGGAACGTGGTGATCCAGCCGTCGGCGTCGGTCTTGAGGATCCCGTACCGCGAGGCCTCGGCGCGGGGCACCGGCTGCACCGCGATCGTCACGTCGGCGCGGGTCTCGCGGTGGTGCTCGAGGAACGGCGCGTAGTCCATCCGGTACAGGTGGTCCCCCGACAGGATCAGCACGTCCTCGGGGTCGATCCGCGCCAGGCGGTCGAGCTGCTTGCGCACGGCGTCGGCGGTGCCCTGGTACCAGTCCATCCCGCGGTTGGTCTGCTGCGCGGCGAGCACGTACACGAAGCCCCCCGAGAACACGTCGAACTTGTAGGTGTTCTGGATGTGGCGGTGCAGCGACACGCTGAGGAACTGGGTCAGCAGGTAGATCGCGTTGACCCCCGAGTTGAGGCAGTTGCTGATCGGGATGTCGATCAGGCGGTACTTGCCCCCGATCGGGACGGCCGGCTTGGCCCGGTCCTTGGTCAGCGGGTACAGGCGGGTGCCCCGGCCTCCGCCGAGGATCACGGACACGACGCGCGAGTTGGACATGGCGCTTCCCCCTTCGGTCGTCAGAGCGAACGGCGATTCTAGGTCCGTTCCGGCCTGGCGGCGAGCCGCGCTGCGGAGATCGCGGGCTGTTTTTCCGGATCGTCACGCAGCCCTGGCGGGCCCACCGCCGTCGAGAAACGTGACGGACTCCCGAGACAGGGGACTAGCGATCGTCGAAGGCGAACTCCTGCTTGTAGAACAGCTCGATGCAGGTGTCGACCACCGACGGGTCGTAGAGGATGTTCTTGAACCGGCCGATCTCGTCCAGGGCGGCCTGGATCCCCAGCGCCGGCCGGTGGGGGCGGTCCTCGCACATCGCGGTGACCACGTCGGCGACGGCCAGGATCCGGGCCTCGAGGATGATCTTGTCGCGGCTCAGCCCCTCGGGGTAGCCCGAGCCGTCGAGCCGCTCGTGGTGCTGCAGGATCGTCTCCGCGACGGGCCAGGGCAGATCCAGGTCCTGGACCACGTCGTACCCCGCCCGGGCGTGGGCCTTGACCCGCTCGAGCTCCGACGACGACAGCTTGCCCAGCTTGGCCAGGATGATGCCCGGGACGTACAGCTTGCCGATGTCGTGGATCGCCCCGGCGAGCTCGATGCCGCGCAGCTGATCGGGGGTCAGCCCCATCCGCTCCGCGATGGCGCGGGCCAGCTGGGCGACCTTGCGCTGGTGGGGCACGGCCTGCGGGTCGTTGACCTCCACCACGCCGGCCAGCGCCGCGACCAGCGCGGTGGCGCCCTTCAGCGCCACGTCGTCGACCGCCCCGGCCGGCGCCCCCCCCCGGCCGACCGCGGCCTGCTCGCGCTTCAGCGCGGTGACCTGGCGCATCAGCTCCTGCATCTCGCGGCGCGCGCGCGTCAGGGCCTGCTGCTGCTGGACGGTGCTCTCGAAGGTGGACAGCAGCAGGCTGACCATCCGCTGGCGGTTGGAGGTGATCACGTGGCGGTCGTTGCCGAACACCACCTCGAACGACTTGTTGTCCTCGTCCGCCTGCAGCCGCATCGGATCGATGATGATCGACAGGATCCGGGAGACCAGCTCCTTGTCGTCGGCCGGCTTGGTGAAGAAGCAGTCGGCCCCGACCTCGAGGCCGCGGATCACGTCCTGGGGGTCCGAGGCCGAGGTCAGCAGGATGATCGGGATGTCGGAGAGGTCGTCGTCGGCGCGCACCGCGCTGCACAGCTCGAAGCCGTCCATCTCCGGCATCATCACGTCGGTGATGATCACCGCGGGACGGCGCTTTCGCAGGCGCTTGAGCGCCTCCTTGCCGTTCGCCGCGCGCGAGACGCGGTAGCCCTTCTGCTCCAGCATGTGGCACAGCTGGGCGGCCTGCGTCGGGCTGTCCTCGACGACCAGGATGTGCACCACCTCGGGGTCGGGCATCATCGTTGGGCCACCACCTTCCCTCTACCTGCTATTCTCCCAGAATCGTGGAGTTTTTTCGCGGGGAAGCGTCGGGCACGGCCGGCGAGCTTGACCGGATCGGGCGCGCGCGTACCGTGGGAGGAGGAGGGACGATGGACGCCAACACGCTGGGTTCGTTCACGCTGCTGTACGTACGCGACCTGATGAGCACCGACGTCGTGACCGTGTCCCCGGAGGACAGCCTGCTGGACGCCATCGGGCTGATGGTCCGCCACAGCATCCGCCACCTGCCGGTGGTCGAGGACGGCGCGGTGATCGCGATCCTCAGCGATCGCAACGTCCGCACCGTCCTGATCGAGGGCACGCCGCCCGAGCAGCGGCGGGCGTTCCTGGCCCAGACCCCCGTGCGCGACCGGGCCTCGTCGCCGGTCAGCACGACCCCGCCCGACGCGCTGGCGATCGACGTCGCGCGCCGCTTCGTCGCGGATCGCATCGGGTGCTTGCCGGTGGTGGACCAGGACGGCACGCTGGTGGGCATCGTGACGCAGACCGACCTGCTGGCGTGGCTGGCCCACGCTGCCGACTGAGGACCGGAGGAGATCGATGAGGACGATCGGGATCGCGGCGCTGACCGTCGCGCTGGGGATCGCGACGGGCGCCGCCGCCGAGGAGCCGTCCCGCGTCGAGCAGATCCTGGCGGGCTCCGCCAGCTGGATGCCGGCGGACTTCAACCGCGGCATGGAGCAGCTCGAGGCGCTGGGAGACGAGGCGATCCCCGAGCTGGTGCGGCTGCTCGGCGAGGAGCGCTCCAGCGACCGGCTGTTCCCGATCTGCGAGGCGGTGGGCCGGATCCCCGACTCCCGATCGCTGCCCGCGCTGCGCCCGCGGCTGACCCACACCGACTGGCTGGTGCGCTCTTCGTGCGGGGTCGCGTACGCCAAGATCCTCTCGGCGGGCAAGGGCATCGAGGGCGACCTCGAGCCCCTGATCCCGGTGATCCAGAGCGACGCCAGCTGCATCGTGCGGCGCAACGTCGCCGGCGCCGTCGGGGGGGGCGCCAGCCCCGAGCTGCGGAGCTACTTCGAGAGCCGCGTGTTCCAGTCGCGGCAGTGCGACCGGCTGGTGGCGATCCGCGGCCTGGCCGGGACCCCCGAGCCCGACGACGAGGTGGGAAAGAAGCTGGTGGCGGTGTTCACCGACCCCGCCGCGCCCACCGAGATCCGCGAGGAGGCGGCCTGGGCGCTGACCGAGTTCCACTACCCCCCCGCGCGCAAGCCGCTGCTGTCGTACCTGGCGACCGGCGAGCCCGGCGGCAACACGCGTGCGTTCGCGATCCAGGCCCTGGGCCACGTCGGCACCCTCGAGGACTTCGCCGTGCTGGAGGCGATCATCGCCAACGATCCGTACGGCGGGGAGAGCATCTGGGCCGTGCGGGCCCGCGAGGCGATCGCCGAGATCGAGCGGCGGATGGAGCTGGGGCTGTAGGAACGAGGGACCGATGAGCGGCAGGATCAAGACCCTCCCCCGCGAGGGCCACCCCCGGCAGGACGTGCTCGAGGCGATGGAGGCGCTGCGCGACGGCGACGTGCGCTGGCGCGAGGGGCGCGTGTTCAGCCTGGTGTTCCACGCCGGCGACGACCTCAAGGCGTTCCTCCACGAGGCGTACGGGATCTACATGGCCGAGAACGGGCTCAACCCCTCGGCGTTCCCCAGCCTGCGCCGGATGGAGACCGAGGTCGTCTCGATGGTCGCCTCGCTGCTCGGCGGCGACGCCGGCGTGTGCGGCAACATGACCTCGGGCGGCACCGAGAGCATCCTCGTGGCGGTCCTCGGCGCCCGCGAGTGGGGCAAGCTCCACCGCCCGTCGGCCAAGGCCCCCGAGATGGTGCTGCCCCGCACCGCCCACCCCGCGTTCGAGAAGGCCGCCCACTACTTCGGCGTCACCCCGGTGTTCACCCCGGTGCGCGCCGACCACCGCGCCGACGTGCGCGCGATGCGCCGCGCGATCAACCGCCGCACCGTGCTGGTCGTCGGCTCGGCGCCCCAGTACCCCCAGGGCGTGGTCGACCCGATCGGCGAGATCGCGCACCTCGCCGAGCGCCGCGGGATCCTGTGCCACGTGGACGCCTGCGTCGGCGGGATGATGCTGCCGTTCGTCCGCGACCTCGGCTACCCGGTCACGCCGTTCGACTTCTCCGTCCCGGGCGTGACCTCGATGTCCACCGACCTGCACAAGTACGGCTACGCGGCCAAGGGCGCCTCGGTGGTGATGTACCGGACCCCTGAGATCCGCCGGCACGCGTACTTCGCGTCCACCGACTGGCCGGGCGGGATCTACGCCTCGCCGACGCTGGGCGGGACCCGGCCGGGGGGCGGGATCGCCGCGGCGTGGGCGGTGATGCACCACCTGGGCTACGAGGGCTATCTGTCGATCGCCCGCGACGTGATGCGCACCGCGCGCCGGGTCCGCGACGGGATCGACGCCATCGAGGGGCTGTGCGTGCTCGGCGAGCCGGAGATGAGCGTGATGGGGGTCGCCTCCTCCGACGCCCGCGACATCTACGAGGTCGGCGACCACATGACCGGGCGGGGCTGGCACCTGGACCGCCAGCAGAACCCCAACTGCCTCCACCTGACGATCAACGCCGCCCACCTGCAGATCGCCGACGAGCTGCTCGCCGACCTGCGCGAGGGGGCCCGCCTGGCCGAGCGCGACCCGCGCGACCGCTGGATCGAGCGGGGCAAGCAGGCGCTGATCAACACCGCCGTGCGGGTGCTCCCCGGGCGGGTGACGAGCAAGCTCACCGACGTGGTCAGCAAGCGGATGGGCGTCGGCGGCGGCGGCCTGCCCCGGCGGTCGGCCGCGATGTACGGGATGATGGCCTCGCTGCCCAACCGCGGCGACATCGGCAAGCTGGTGGTCGACGCCCTCGACGGGATGACCCGGCTCGACGCCGCAGAGGACGAGATCCTGCCCGACTCGCCGCGCGCGCCCGCGGCAGAATGAACGGTGGGATGAACGCCCCTTCCTGACGGCGCCCGAGCAGCGTACCTTGTGTGCGACCCGAGGAAGGGCTCCGAGGAAGGACCGCCGGGGACGACCGATGCCGACCACGTTCGCCGACCTGCACTGCCACCCCACGATGTACCCGTTCAACCGGATGCGGAACCGCCCCAACATGGAGGCGGACCCCGACATGTTCCACCCGTGGCGGATGCTGCCCTCGAACGTGCGCCACATGGAGCGGGGCTACCGCGCGGTGTCCTACACCCAGAGCAGCTTCGCGCAGCTGACCCGCGGCAACGTCCGGCTCGTGTTCGCCGCGCTGTCGCCGATCGAGCGGGGGTTCTTCGGCGTGGGGCCCGACGGCCAGCGCCACCCGTTCGTGCTCGAGGCGCTGCGGATCCTCACCGGCGCGACGATCGTCAAGAGCGGCGTCGACCTGGTGCGCCGCGGGCGCAAGGAGGCGATGCAGGAGATCACGAAGATCCTGCGCAACGACGGCCCGCTGCGGGTCCTGCTCGACTCGCTGTACGTCCGCCACCCGTCCAACCGGATCCGCTACATCCTCAGCGAGGAGTACGACTACTGGCACGAGCTGCACCGCGAGTACGAGTTCCTGTGCAGCCTCAGCGGCCAGCGCCAGGACGCCTCGGTGCCGTCGATGCGCGACGGCGGCTTCGTCGAGGAGATGGTCAACGGCTGCTACCACGTGGTGCCCGACCGCGACCAGCTGGAGCGGATCATCGAGCGCAAGGCGGGCGAGATCGCCGTGGTGACCAGCATCGAGGGCGGGCACGTGTTCAGCATCGGCCCGGACCACAGGCCGGTGGAGCCGGAGCTGATGATCGAGCGCATCGGCGAGCTGCGCGCCCTGTCGCGGCCGATCTTCTTCATCACGCTGGCCCACCACTTCGACAACGGAGTCTGCGGCCACTGCCGCTCGATCCCCGACGCCGGCCGGCTGGTGGTCGACCAGGAGGCGCGCTTGGGCCAGGGGCTGGAGCAGCAGGGCGAGCTGGGGATCAAGGTCGTCCGCGAGCTGCTCGACCTCGACGACGACCTCACCGACCGCGGCGGGCGGCGGATCCTGATCGACATCAAGCACATGAGCGCGCGGACCCGCAAGGAGTACTACGCCAAGGTCCTGCGCCCCTACAACGCCCGCTGGGAGGCGCGCCAGAACGGCGACGGCAACGGCCACCGCCCCAAGATCCCGGTGGTGGCCAGCCACGTGGCCTACTCGGGGGTCCAGTCCCTCGACGAGATGATCGCCCACGAGGAGCACGAGACCGACCACTGGCACGTCGGGCCGTACTACGCGTGGAGCATCAACCTGTCCGACGAGGACGTGCGCATGGCCCACGACTCCGAGGGCCTGATCGGCCTGATCTTCGATCGCCGCGTGGTGGGCGTCGCCCCGGGCCAGCAGGTCCCCGACGCGCTGTGGCCGCGGGTGCTGATGCAGCAGATCTTCGGCATCGTCGACGTGATCTTCCAGGACGATCGCCTCGACGCTGCCGCCAAGCGCACGATCTGGGACCGCTTGTGCATCGGCACCGACTTCGACGGCGTGATGCACCCCGTGCCGCTGTACCCCACCGTGCTGGAGTTCGACCGCTTCGCGGGGCACGTGGCCGACGCGCTGTCCCAGTACCGCCACACCCGGATGATCGACGAGATCGGGATCGACGAGATCGTCGAGAAGATCTCGTGGCGCAACGCCTACGAGTTCACCCGGCGACACTTCCCGGAGCGATGAGGGTCCAGCAGGACGACCCCGGCCGCCGGCTGCGCCTGAGGCAGGCCAAGCCGGCGATGGGGATCACCGCACTGCTGCTCCCGATGCTCGTCCGTGCTCGTGGCCCGATTGCCCGGGCGTCCGGGGAAACCCGCGATGCTGTGCGGTCTGGCGCGGATCGGGATCAGCGACCAGCCGGGGGGTCGCACTCGCCCTGGTTCAGGTCGGGATCACAACCCCAGCAGAGGATCTCGTGGTCCGTGGTCAGGCCGCAGGCGTGGAGCGACTCGCCTCCGACCGAGATCTGGAGGAAGCGCCGCTCATAGGGGTTGCACTCTTCGTGGGGGGGCCAGCAGACCAGCTCGTGGTCGGTGGTGATGCCGTACGAGATCGTCTTGGCGTCGATCTGCAAGAATGCGTATCCCGGTGGTGGATCGCATTGTCCGAAGTCGTAGGGATACCCACAGCCCCAGCACTCCACCTTCCCATTGGCCCGCAGCCCGCAGCTGAGGTGGTACTCCACGTCGACCTGGACCCAGCTGGTGTCGTCGTCCCCGGTGTCGTCGTCGGCCACGTCGTCGTCGCCGACCGCGTCGTCGTCGGACTCGGTGGGGCAGCCAGGCCCCATGAGGATTGCCCCCACAATTGCCGTCGAGAGGAGCACGAACCTCGGCCCCCGTGGCCAGTGACTCGCTCGCGCGCCGGTCGTCATTGGACACCTCTCAGTAGATGTCATCCCCCGAAGAAGGACCTTCGTTGTCATCGCGGGCCCGGTCCTCCCGGTAGTAGGTGAGACTGGTGCTTGCCAGGGTGTCAAGGGTGAAAACGGGCGGCGGAGTATCCCAGCTCCAGGCAAGGTACGAGTCGAAGAGCTGTCGGAGAGGTGCCAGCGCGATGTCGCGTCGAGATTCGAGTCCGCTGGAGGCTCTCGCAGGACCAGGAACTCAGGCACACTGGTGTGAGGACGACAAAGGAACGCTCCGCGAGCCTGTCGTGAACGTCGATGGGTTGAGTGGCCACCTGGCGAACCACGGCGGTGTCTGGTCGGTAGCCCATTTCCTGGCCGCCCGCCCGCTGGCCGCCGCGCTGGCCGAGGCGATCGGCGTCCCGCACCGCTACACCGACCACCCGTGATCGACGATACTACGGAGTTCCGCGACCGGAAGGAGGCGGCATGGGCCGCGTCGATCTGACCCAGCGAACCGACCACCGGGGCATGCGCCCCGTCGCGACGCGCATCGATCCCGAGCTGTGCAACGGCTGCGGGCTGTGCGTCGAGGACTGCCCCGCCGGCACCCTGTCGATGGTCGACGGCAAGGCCGTCGTCACCGGCGAGGAGTCGCTGTACTGCGACCACTGCGCGGCGATCTGCCCCACCGGCGCCGTCACCGTCGACCGGGTGGTGCCGGCGCTGACGCAGCTGGAGACGCTGCAGGTCGACGACGCGTGGATCCCGCGGGGCCGCTACCCCGCCGAGGAGCTGGTGCAGCTGATGCGCTCGCGCCGCTCGTGCCGCGACTACACCGGCGAGCCGGTGGACCCCGCGGTGCTGCGCGACCTGGCGCGGATCGGGATGAGCGCGCCGTCGGGCTCCAACTGGCAGCCGTGGACCTTCACGCTGCTGCCCGACCGCGCCACGGTGGAGGCCTGCGGCCGTGGCGTGCTGCGGTTCTACGAGAAGCTCAACCGGCTCGCCCCCCGCCGGATCCCGCGGCTGGTGTCGCGGCTGGCGATGAAGGGCGACCCGCTCGGGCTGTACTACCGGATCTACTACGAGAAGATGAAGGAGCGGATCCGCGAGGCGGAGGCCACCGGCAGCGACCCGCTGTTCCACGGGGCCCCGGCGGCGATCGTGATCGCCTCCCGCGGCGGCGCGCTCCCCGCCGAGGACGCCCTGCTCGCGGCCCAGAACATCCAGCTCGCGGCGCACGCGATGGGGTACGGCACGTGCCTGATCGGCTTCGCGGTGCAGGCGATGGCGCGCGACCGCCGCATCCAGGCCGACCTGGGGATCCCCGAGGACGAGAAGGTCCGCGCGGTGATCGTCGTCGGCCGCAGCAAGCGCCGCTACAAGAAGGTCACCGGGCGCCTCGACGCGCCGATCCGGACGGCCCGTCGCTGAGCCGGCGGTCCGGGGATGGGTCCCCGCGCGGTCAGGGCATCGGGCCGAACAGCAGCAGCGACGAGTCGCCCGCGGTGGCGGCCTCCACCACCGACGCCGCCGGTGCGCCGGCGTAGTTGAACACGCTCCAGCTCGAAGTCGGCTGGCTGTCGTAGAACTCGAAGCACCAGCCCGCCTCGTAGAGGTGGACCGTCCCCGCGCCGGTGAACATCGCGTAGTAGGGCCCCACCGAGGTCTCGCCGATCCCGCAGATCGACAGCGGAGAGCCCGCGGCGTGGCCGTCGGCGTTGTACAGGTCGAGCCAGCACGAGGTCAGGTCGGCGGGATCGGGGCCGCTCGGCGGCCCCCAGCCGGGACCGTAGCTGTCGGCGGAGTCCAGCGCCGTCGCGCCGCTGCCGATGTCGTACCGGTAGCGCCACGCGGTGTCGGCGGTGTTGAGGATCACCGTCGCCTCGTCCGGCTCCCCCGACCAGTGGGCCGCGATGGCGCTGGCGGCCAGCACCGCGACGCCGGCCACCTCGGGGAACAGGGTGTCGCGGGACCCCGACGCGATCCAGTCCATCGTCGCCCAGTCCAGCACGTGGTAGGTGCCGTGGGTCACCACCCAGCTGCGGTCGAGGTCCTCGATCGAGAACGCGGCCTCCACCGCGGCCGAGGGGGCGTGCGGCGACCCCTGCTCGTTCCAGCCCCGGGCGGTCCACTGGGTGGCCCCGGAGGGCAGCAGCCAGATCCCACAGACCCCGTCCCCGTCCGTCTCGGGTGCCCCGTCGCAGTCGTTGTCGGCGCCGTCGCAGGCCTCGGCGTTCCCGGGGAAGTTGGCGGCATCGGCGTCGTCGCAGTCGTCGTCGCACTCGGCGAGCCCGTCCCCGTCGTCGTCGGCCTCGAGGGGGTCCACCGCACCGTCGCAGTCGTTGTCGTCGTGGTTGTCGCAGACATCGGCGGCGAACGGATGGACCGCGGCGTCGTGGTCGTTGCAGTCCCCGCCGCAGGGCGTGTACGCGTCCCCGTCGACGTCGCTCTCGTTGGGGTCCTGGCTCCCGTCGCAGTCGTTGTCGCCCTGCCCGTCGCAGATCTGCGGGGCCCCCGGGTACACCGCGTTGTTGCCGTCGTGGCAGTCCCCCTCGCACGGCGAGTAGCCGTCGCCGTCGGCGTCGATGCCGGTGTCCTCGTCCACCGTCCCGTCGCAGTCGTTGTCGGCGCCGTCGCACTGCTCCGGGGCGCCCGGGTAGGTCAGCGGCTCGCCGTCGTCGCAGTCCCCGTCGCAGCTGCTGAACCCGTCGCCGTCGGCGTCGGTGGGGGTCAGCGAGGCGTCGAAGTCGTCGCAGTCGCCCTCGCACGTCGACCACCCGTCCTGGTCGGCGTCGTCCCAGTTGAGGGCAGCGTCGGTGTCGTCGCAGTCCACGTCCGCGGGGTAGCCGTCGCCGTCCTCGTCGGCGGAGGCGGCGTCGTCGTCCCCGGCGTCGTCGTCGGCCCCGTCGTCGTCGCCGTACACCGGGTACCCGCACCCGCCGGCCAGGACCGCGATCGACGACAGGATCGGTAGCAGCGTCCGGGTCAGCAGCACCGCGGCGATCTCCCCGGGGGACGAGGGGCGCTCCCCCCGGAGATTGTAGCGCAGGACGGCGCCGGGACGGCACGCCCGCTGCGGTCGCGCGGAGATCACTCCCCGTCCAGCGTCCGCCGCTCCGAGAACCGCAGCGGCAGGCTGTCCGCCACCACCATCCCCTCGGCGGTGGGTACGATGCGCATCCCCTCGACCCGTACCAGCCCCTCCTCCTGCAGCGCGGCGACGACCTCCTTGCCGTGGCCGTAGCGCCGGACCACCGCGCTGTCGACACCGTCCGAGGTGCGCAGCCCGAGCATCAGCGCCTCGAGGTCGCGCTGCTCCTCGTCGAGGTGCTCCTCGCCCTTGGTGGGGTCCTCGCCGGCGGCGAGGCGGTCCACGTAGTCGTCCAGCGAGCGGACGTTCCACCAGCGGTGGCGGTCGCCGTCGAACGAATGCGCCGAGGGGCCGAGGCCGAGGTACGGCGCGTGGTGCCAGTACAGCTGGTTGTGGCGCGAGCGCAGTGCCTTGCTGCGGGCGAAGTTGGAGATCTCGTAGTGCTCGTAGCCGGCGTCGATCAGGATCTTCGAGGTGCGCAGGAAGCGCCGGCGGGCGCTGCCCTCGTCGGGCATCGTGAGCCGGCCGTCGAGCACCTCGCGGCCCAGCGGCGTGCGGCGCTCCAGCGTGAGCTGGTAGCACGAGATGTGCTCGGGAGCGAGCCCGACGACGGTGCGCAGGGTGTGCGCCCAGTCCTCGTCGTCCTGCCACGTCCAGCCCCAGATCAGGTCGACGGCCAGGTTGTCGAACCCGGCCTCCCGGGCCAGCGACACCGAGGCGAGCGCCTGCTTCTCGTCGTGTCGCCTCCCGAGCCACTCCAGCACCCCGTCGTCCAGCGCCTGCAGCCCGAGGCTGAGGCGGTCGACCCCCAGCCCGCGCCAGCTGGACAGCAGCGCGGGCGTGACGTCGTCGGGGTTGGCCTCGAGGGTGACCTCCGCCCCGGGGTCGATCGAGCAGGCCCCGCGCAACCCGTCGAGCAGCTCCATCAGCAGCGACGGGCTCAGCACGCTGGGGGTCCCGCCGCCGAGGTACAGCGTCTCGAAGCGACCGAACGGCCGCGCCCGCCGCCGCGCCTCCGCGACCACCGCCTCGACGTACGCCGCCATCCGCCGCGGCTCCACCGAGTAGAAGTCGCAGTACGCACACTTGCTGCGGCAGAACGGGACGTGGACGTACAGGCCGGCCAAGGTCAGCCCTCTTTGGTCTTCAGCACCGCGACGAACGCGCTCTGCGGGATCGCCACGCTGCCGACCAGCTTCATCCGCGCCTTGCCCTTCTTCTGCTTCTCGAGCAGCTTGCGCTTGCGCGTGATGTCGCCGCCGTAGCACTTGGCGGTCACGTCCTTGCGGAACGCGTTGATCGTCGTGCGGGCGATGATCTTGCCGCCGATCGCACCCTGGATCGGGATCTTGAACTGGTGCCGCGGGATCTCCTCCTTGAGCTTCTCGCAGGCGTGCAGCGCCCGCTGCCGGGCGCGATCGCGGTGGACAAGCATCGACAGCGCGTCCACCGGCTGGCCGTTGACCAGGATGTCGACCTTGACCAGGTCGCCCTGGCGGTAGCCCGACAGGTCGTAGTCGAACGAGCCGTAGCCCTGCGTGATGCTCTTGAGGTGGTCGTAGAAGTCGAAGATCACCTCGGCCAGCGGCATGTGGCAGGTCAGCTCGATGCGGCCGGGCATCGGGTAGCCGAAGTTGGTGTCCTCGGCGCGGCGGTCGAGGCACAGCTTCATCACCGCACCCATGTAGCGCTCGGGGAAGTAGATGCTGGCGCGGATGTACGGCTCGTGGGCGGCGACGATCGACTCGGGCTCGGGGTAGTACGACGGGTTGTCGACCTGGATCGTCTCGCCGTCCTTGGTCTCGAAGCGGTACGCCACCGACGGCACCGTCATCAGGATGTTCTGGTCGAACTCGCGCTCCAGCCGCTCCTGGACGATCTCCAGGTGCAGCAACCCGAGGAACCCGCAGCGGAAGCCCTGCCCCAGCGCCGCCGAGCTGTCCTTCTCGTAGACCAGCGCGGCGTCGTTGAGCACGTACTTCTCCAGCGCGTCGGCCAGCGAGCCGTACTCGTCGGTGGTCATCGGGTACAGCGAGGAGAACACCACCGGCTTGGCCACCCGGAAGCCGGGCAGCGGCCTGGCCGCCGGGCGCTCGTCGTGCGTGATCGTGTCGCCGATGCGGGTGTCGCCGACGGTCTTGATCCCGGCGATCACGTAGCCCACGTCGCCGGCGTCGAGGAACCTGCGCGCCTCGCGGGCGATGCGGAACACGCCCACCTCCTCGACGCGGTAGGTCTCGCCGTTGGACATCGTGCGGATCGTCTGGCCCGGCTTGATCGTCCCGTCGAACACCCGCACGCTCATCACCGCCCCGCGGAACGGGTCGAAGAACGCGTCGAAGATCAGCGCGGCCAGCGGCGCGTCGGCGTCGCCGGTGGGCGGCGGGACGTGCCGCACCACCGCCTCGAAGATGCCGTCGACTCCCTCGCCGGTCTTGGCCGAGCACAGCACCGCCTCGGCGGGGTCCAGGTCCAGGTCGCGCTCGATCTGCTCCTTGGCGCCCTCGATGTCGGCGCTGGGCAGGTCGATCTTGTTGATCACCGGGATGATCGCCAGGTCCTGCTCCATCGCGAGGTACAGGTTGGCCAGCGTCTGGGCCTCGACCCCCTGGGCGGCGTCGACGAGCAGCAGCACCCCCTCGCACGACTGCAGCGCCCGCGAGACCTCGTAGGTGAAGTCCACGTGGCCCGGGGTGTCGATCAGGTTCAGCTCGTACTCGGTGCCGTCCGGTCCGGTGTAGGGCAGCACGACCGTCTGGCTCTTGATCGTGATCCCGCGCTCACGCTCCAGATCCATGTTGTCCAGGATCTGGTCGCGGAACTCCCGGTCGCTGACCAGCCCGGCCTTCTGGATCAGGCGGTCCGCCAGCGTCGACTTGCCGTGGTCGATGTGGGCGATGATCGAGAAGTTGCGGGTCTCGGGCATGCGCGCGCTCCGGAGCGCGCAATGTAGGGGGACGCGGGGCATCGGTCAACCGTGACGTGCGATTCGGGGGCGCCCGCGCGGCCGGGATCGCGCCGCCGGTTGGCAGGACCGCGCGGGTGTGACAGAACGCCGGAGCGGAGGCTCCGATGCGCACCACCCCGCTGCTGCCCGCCACGCTGCTCGTGCTGTCCCTGTGCGGCTGCCCCGCCGAGGAGGGGGACGCCTGCCCCGGCGCCGCGGCGCTGGAGCCGGGCACCGTCCGGGCCACCGTCGACGGCGCCGCCTGGGAGTCCACCGCCGGCACCTACCTGTGGGGCGGACCGAGCCTGCAGGTCACCACCGACCAGGTCGACGGCTGGCAGATCTCGATCGTGGCCCAGCGGGACGACGAGGAGACCACGGTCCAGGACCTGGTCGACGCCAGCGCGCTGCCGGTGACCATCGCGCTGGGCGCCAGCGCCGACGGCGGCTGGGTGCTGGTCCACCCCGACAGCGGCGACCCCTACGAGACCGAGCTGGCCGCGGGCGGGGAGATCACGATCCAGGAGTTCATCGCCGGCGACGTGGTGGCGTGCTTCCACTTCGAGGCGTCGGACGGGTCGTCGACGGTGGTGTTCGAGGACGGGCTGCTGCGGGTCCCGGAGAACGGCTGAGGATCAGTCGTTCTCGGCGACCCAGTCCTCGGTCGCTTCGAACATGTCATTCATTCCCATGCGGGTCGTCGCCTCGATCACCGAGTCGTCGACGCCGTCGATCTCGGTCTCGGTCCACAGCGACATGTAGCGGATCACGGTGCCGTCGTCCTCGCGGACGAAGGCGTCGAGGCTGTAGCTCTGGTGGATCGTGATCGCGCCGGCGTCGCCGACGGTCGGCTCCTCGCACCACGCGCGCCCGATCAGCGCCCACTCCCCGCTGCCGGCCTCCCGCATCTCGACCCAGCGGAAGTCCTTGTGCATGAAGTACTGGGCGTGCATCACCAGGTTCTCCTTCTTGATGTCGTTCATCGTGTCCACCGCCGCGCAGCCGCGGTCGGGGAAGCAGCTCGGATCGGTCGGATCGAGGTACTCCCGCACGTAGTAGTTGGGCGAGGCCGGCTCCATCGGGGTCTGATCCGGCTGGATGATCGCGGTGGCGTGGCCCTCGGGCGCGTGCTCGCTGTCGATCGCCATCGCCACCGGCTCCTGCAGCGCCGGATCGCGGTCGGCGTGCACGATGCCGTGGATGTCGTCCTCGCTCAGCGGCGACGTCGCGAACGACCGGTCCTGGTAGGCCACGTCGAGGTCCACGTCGGCGAAGAACTCCAGCAGGTTGCCCATCCCGGCCTCGAGCACGCCCTCCTCGTCGGTCTCGAAGTTGCGGAACAGGTACGCGCTGAGCTCGTCGAGCTCGGTGGGGGCCTCCGGCGAGCGCTCGCACCCCCCCGCGAGGGGGATCGCGAGCAGGCACGCGAGGCCGAGGAGGAGGGGGGATCGTTGTGCTCGTCGTCGCGATCGTGTAGAGGCGCCCATACCACCTGAATAGCCGAACTCGGGGACCAAGTACAAGGCCGTGACCGAGCACCCCCCCGCCGCAGAGAAGACCGCGAACGGGAAGTACCGCGTCGACATCAAGCTGATCGGCAAGGCGCTGATCGGCCTGCTCGGGCTGCTGCTGTTCTCCTACCTGTGCGGGGTCCTGCTGCGCGATCCGATCGTGATCGCGTCCAAGTGGGTGTTCGCCAAGTTCGGCCTCGCCGGGCTGTTCTGCGGCGTGATCGTGACCGACGCCAGCCCGCTGCCGATGACCAACGAGCCGTTGATGCTGCTGGCGGTCAGCGCCGGCGTCGAGCCGCCGACGGTGTTCCTCACCACCTCGGTGGCGAGCGTCACCGCCGGGTTCGTCGGCTACACCTGCGGCCGGTTCTTCGGGCGGGCCCTGGGGATCGGCGACTGGATCCATCGCAGGTACCCCGGCTTCGAGGCGTTCATGCAGCGCTACGGGGCGTACGGCGTGGCGATCTGCGCGTTGCTCCCGATCCCGTTCGCGCTGTCGACCTGGTCGGCGGGGATGGCGCGGGTGGCGCTGTGGCGCGTGATGCTGGCCGCCCTCGTCCGGTTCCCCAAGACGGCGTTCTACCTGTGGCTGATCGTCCAGGGCTGGGGCCTCGGCGCCTCGTGACGGGACGCGCCGGCGGAGAACCGGCTATGGTTGCGGCCCTCGATGTCGAAAGGGAGTGAGCGGATGAAGATCTCGATCATCGGCGCGGGACACGTGGGGCTGGTCACCGGCGTGTGCTTCGCGGAGCGCGGCCACGACGTGCTGTGCGTCGACCACGACCCCGGCGTGATGGCCAAGCTGCGGGCCGGCGAGGCGTGGTTCTACGAGCCGGGGCTGGGGGAGCTGCTGCGGCGCCACCAGGCAGGCGGGCGGCTGCAGTTCAGCGACAGCACCGCCGAGGCGGTGGCGTTCGGGACCGCGATCTTCATCTGCGTCGGCACGCCGTCCGGCGAGGGGGGCAAGGCCGACATGACCTACGTCGAGGCCGTCGCCCGCGACATCGCCGGGCACCTCGACGGCTACCGGCTGGTGGTGGAGAAGAGCACGGTCCCGATCCGGACCGGCGAGCGGATCCGCCGCACGGTCAAGCGCTACGCCCACGGCGACGCCGAGTTCGACGTGGCCTCCAACCCCGAGTTCCTCCGCGAGGGCACCGCGGTGGAGGACACGCTGCACCCCGACCGGGTCGTGGTCGGGGTCGACAGCGAGCGCGCCGAGGGGCTGCTCCGCGAGATCTACGCCGACTTCGGCTGCCCGATCCTGGTGACCTCGATCGGCAGCGCCGAGCTGATCAAGCACGCCTCGAACAGCTTCCTGGCGCTCAAGATCGGGTTCGCCAACTGGCTGTCGCGGCTGTGCGAGGCCAGCGGCGCCGACGTCCAGGAGGTGACCCACGGGATGGGGCTCGACCGGCGCATCGGCCCCGAGTTCCTCAATGCCGGGATCGGCTACGGCGGGAGCTGCTTCCCCAAGGACGTCGTGGCCCTGGCCCACATCAGCGAGGAGATCGGCTGCGAGGCCCCGCTGATCCGCATGATCAGCCAGATCAACGAGGAGCAGCTGCAGCGCTTCCACGAGCTGATCACGCGCCAGCTGTGGGTCGTCAAGGACAAGACGCTGGCGATCTGGGGTCTGTCGTTCAAGCCGTTCACCGACGACCTGCGCGACGCGCCGGCGCTGCGGCTGATCGACCTGCTGCTCGCCGAGGGCGCCGCGCTGCGGGTCCACGACCCGGTGGCGATGTCCGCGCTGGAGAAGCAGCTCCCCGGGCTGTACTACGCGAGCGACCCGCTGGACGCCACCGACGGCGCCGACGCGCTGATCCTGTGCACCGAGTGGCCCGAGTACGCCGCGGTGGACCTGGCCGAGGTCAAGCAGCGGCTGCGCGTCCCGATGGTCTTCGACGGCCGCAACTGCCTCGATCGCGAGCTCGCCGAGCGACACGGCATGACCCTCTTCGGGGTCGGCAAGACCCCCATCGGCCCGAGGCTCTAGGAGCCGCAGGATGCGCGCGCTCGCGGGCTGGTTGCTGGCGGTCTGGCTCGCGATTCCCGCGCTGGCGGGCGCCGCGCCGCCGGCGCCGGCGAGCGCCACCGAGCCGCCCGCGGTGCTGGTGCTGTACTTCGCCAACCACACCGGCGACGCGCGCTTCGACCCCCTGGGCAAGGGGCTCGCCGACATGCTGCTGACCGACCTGTCCGGCGTCGCGGGGATCCGGCTGGTCGAGCGTGCCCGGCTGCAGGAGCTGATCGGCGAGATCCAGGCCCAGCAGAGCAGCTACTTCGAGACCGACACCGCGGCGCGCTTCGGCCGGCTGGCCGGCGCGCGGTTCGCCGTCACCGGCGCGCTGGCCTCGGCGGGCGAGGAGCTGCGCATCGATCTGCGGGTGGTGCGCGTCGAGAGCGGCGAGATCGTGCTCGCCGAGAAGGTCGTCGGCCGCCCCGAGGCGTTCTTCGAGCTGGAGGCCGAGCTGGTCCGCGACGTGGTGGTCGGCCTGGAACGCACCGCCGTGCTGCAGCAGGCCTCCGGGCGGTACGACCTGGACGGCGCGGTGGCCCTCGGCGCGGCCCTCGACGCGGTGGACCGCGGTGACCTCGAGGCCGCCTCCGGGACCCTGGCGGCGGTGGTCGCCGAGCAGCCGGGATTCCAGCTGGCCCAGACGCGCTACACCGACGTGATGCGCCAGCTGATGGCGGCCCGGCAGCGGCGCACGGTGGCGTTCGAGGGGCTGCGCCGGCAGGTCCAGCAGCGGGTCGACGCCGAGCTGCCCGCCGGGGTCGACGTGGCGACCCTCGACGCCGCCGGGCTGCGGCGCCGGTTCGGCTACCGGATCCTGCAGGGCAACCTGTTCCTCGCCGAGATCCAGGACCGCCTGGAGCCCGCGGTGGACGAGACCAGCCCGCGCCCGATCCGGGCCGGCGCGCGGGAGGAGGTCCTGGACCTGGTGCGGCGCTACGACGTCAACACCCGCGCCTACCTGCGGGACATGCAGCAGTGGCAGGACGCCCACCCCGCGCCGCCGTGGTACGACCTCGAGGGCGAGATCGACGACGCCGACGACGAGCTCGCCGAGCAGGCCGGGCTGGGGGACGACGCCGGGACCTGGGACTTCGCCAACCCCTGCCACGTGGCCACCGATCACGCCCAGTTCCTGCTGATCGGCGAGCCGGACTACTACGGCGACCTCGACTACACCATCGAGCCGTCCCCCGCGGCGCTCGATCCGACGCTCGAGGCCACCGCGTTCGAGATGCTCGAGCTGGCCCTCGCCGAGCTGGAGCGGCTCCCCGAGGAGGATCGCCCCGACCTCGGCGCGCGGGTGCTCGACGTCTGGGGCGTGGCGCTGCTCCGCCGCGGCCGCCCCGCCGAGGCGATCGCCCGCTGGCAGATGATCCTCGACCGCTATCCGACCCTCGAGGACTACGCGGTCTACGAGGCCAAGATCAGAGACGCGCTGGGGGCGGCGCGATGAGCGGGGGCTCGCCGGGCTGCTTCGCCTCGAGCGGCTCCCACTCCTCGTCCAGGTAGGGCCCCTCGGTCGCGCGCGCCAGCGGCTCCAGCAGGGCCCACATCAGGTGGGCCGCGGCCGCGAGGTTGCCGGGGCTGTTGGTCTCCGGGGTGTCCAGCGGCGTGTGGTAGTGCTCGTGCGGGCCGGTGGTCTGGGCCATCACCGCGGGGATCTCCTGGGTGATGAAGCACACGTGGTCGCTGGCCAGCACGGGGACGTTGGCCACGGTGTCGTAGGGCAGGCCGATGTCCTGGGCCGACAGGTCCATCAGCTGCGCGAGCCACAGGTAGTCGGGGTACAGCGCGCCGTACAGGTTGAGCCCGGCCTCGTCGCCGGCGCCGACCATGTCGATGCTGACCATCGCCACCGTGTCCTCGTGCGGGTAGGACGGCGCGCCGGTGTAGTAGCACGACCCCTCGAGCCCGGTCTCCTCGGCGTTGAACGAGGCGAACAGCACGGTGCGGGCCGGGGACCAGCCGCTGCCGGCGAGCACCCGGGCGAGCTCGATCATCACCACCGTCCCCGAGGCGTTGTCGTCGGCGCCGTTGTAGATCTCGCCGCTGACCGGGTCCGTGCCGAGGTGGTCGATGTGGGCCCCGATGACCACCACCTCTTCCCCCACGTCGGGGTCGGTGCCCTCGATGGCGCCGAGCAGGTTGGCCACCGAGTGCTGCTCGTAGCCCGCGCTGGCCTCGACGCTGGCCTCGAACCCGAGGTCGGCGGGGGCCGGCGCCAGCGCGGCGTCGATCGCCGCGGCCCAGTCGGGGAGCTCGGGGACCGCGGCCTCGGCGACGTCGCGGTGCAGCGCCAGCGCCGGGAAGCCGGGGTCGAAGTACGCACTCCCGAGGCTGCCCTGCACCAGGTCGGGGCCGTGGCCGTAGTCCTGGACCAGCAGCATCGCCACCGCCCCGTGGGCCCGGGCGTTGGCCGCCTTGTAGCCGTAGGTCCACAGCGCCGGGTCGCCCTCGGCCGCGTCGCTCGCCGGGCAGTCGTCGTGGATCGCCTCGTCGCCCGCGGGGCCCTGGCGCAGCACCAGCGCCACGGTGCCGCCGACGTCGATCCCGGCGTAGTCGTCGTAGCCGCCGGGGTCCAGCGGGCAGTCCGGGTACGCCGCGGGGTCGAACGGCGGCACGGTCAGGCCGTAGCCGGCGAACACCACGCCGCCGCCGACCGTGGCCCAGCCGGAGCCCTCGAGCAGGGCGAAGTCGGTGCCCTCCGCGAGGCTGCTGCCGTCGAGCACCAGCTCGCTCGGAGCGGCCTGGAACCAGCGCTCCCAGGGGAAGTACTGGCGGTAGCCGTCGTCCTCGCCCGCCGGGACCAGGTCGAGCTCGGCGAAGATCGCCTCGACCACGTCGAGCGCCATGTCGTTGCCCGCGGTGGAGGGCTCCCGCCCGCCGTAGTCGTCCGAGGCGATCTCCGACAGCAGGTCGTACATCCGCCCGGGATCGATCTCCTCGCCGTCGTACGGCGCGGTGTCGTCGTCGTCGTCGGGCCCCTGCGGGCAGCCGGCGAGCAGCAGCGACCCCGCCAGCAGCAAACCCACGACGGAGAACGGACGTCGTCGCATCGGGCACCTCCCCCGGCACGATAGCAGACCGGAGCGGGGGGGCCGCGCGCCGCCCCCGCGGGTTCCGGTACAATCGCTCGGTGGGAAGGGGGTGACGATGAGCGGCCGAGGAGGGTGGGGGCCCCGGGACGTGCTCGCGTCGCTGCTGGATGCGTCCAGCGAGCGGGCGACGTTCGTCGACCCGGACGGCCGCGTCGCGGCGATCAACGCCGCCGCGGCCCTGGATCTCGGGCTCTCCGTGGCGCAGGCGACCAACGCTCCGCTGGAGACGCTGCCCCCCAGCGCCGTGCTGGTCCGCGAGCGCCGCCGCCTCGAGGAGGTGCTCTCCAGCGGTGTCTCCCAGGTCTTCGAGGCCGAGATCGAGGGCCGCGTGCTGGAGTGCCGGATGACGCCGGTGCGCGGCGCGGCGGGATCGATCCAGGGCATCGCGGTCACCGCGCGCAACATCACCGAGACCCGCTGGGCCGAGGAGCGCCTGCGCACGGCGATGACCTCGCTGCAGGACACGATGAGCGGCATCGTCGAGGCGATGGCGCGGATGGTCGAGAACCGCGATCCGTACACCTCGGGCCACCAGAAGGGCGTGGCCGACGTGGCGACGATGATCGCCGAGGAGATGGGCATGCCCCCCGCCCAGATCGACGGCATCTGGGTCTCGGCGACGATCCACGACATCGGCAAGAACGCCGTCCCCGCCGAGATCCTGAGCAAGCCCGGGGGCCTGGACCCGATCGAGTTCGAGATCGTCCGCTGCCACTGCCAGGCGGGGCACGACATCCTCGAGCCGATCGAGTTCCCCTGGCCGATCGCCGAGATCGTCCTGCAGCACCACGAGCGGATGGATGGCAGCGGCTACCCGCGGGGCCTGACCGGCCCCGAGCTCCTGCTCGAGGCCCGGGTCCTGGCCGTCGCGGACGTGGTCGAGGCGATGAGCAACCACCGCCCCTGGCGCCCGGCGTACCCCCTCGAGGAGGCCCTGGAGGAGGTGGACCGCGGCGCGGACACGGCGTTCGACCCGCTGGTCGCCGAGGCCGCGGTGCGGCGCCTCTCCGCGATGGACCACGAGACCCTGACGCGCGAGACCCGCTGGTCGATGGCCGACTGGGACGAGACCTCCGAGTACCCGTCGGGGACCGACGAGCTGATGACGTTCTCCGAGGAGATCGACCCGTCCGAGGGCTGACCGTCCCGCCGGGCACTACCGGAAGTGGAAGCCCTTCCTGGTGAACAGCCGCACGCAGGCGGCGACCACCTTGCGGTCGTAGAGCACGCCCTTGAACTGGGACAGCTCCCCCAGCGCCTTGTGGGTCCCCTTGGTCGGCCGGTAGGGGCGGTCCGAGGCCATCGCCTCCATGACGTCCGCCACCGAGAGGATCCGCGACTCGATCAGCAGCTGCTCGCCCTCCTGCCCCCGGGGGTACCCCGAGCCGTCGAGCCGCTCGTGGTGCTGCAGGACGATCTCGGCGACCGGCCAGGGGAACTCGATCGGGGCCAGGATGTCGTAGCCCACGTCGACGTGGGTCCGGATCAGCGCGAACTCCGAGTCGGTCAGCGGGGTCGGCTTGCTCAGGATCTCCGCCGGGATCCGGATCTTGCCGATGTCGTGGAGCTGGCCGGCGAGGCGCAGCCCGTCGATGCGGTCCCCCGGGAGCCCCAGCTCGCGACCGATCGCGCAGGCCAGCTGCGTCACGCGGCGCTGGTGGCCCCCGGTGTAGGGATCGCGGATCTCCAGCGCCGAGGTCAGGGCCTGGGCCGTCTCGTCGAGCAGGCTGCGGAACCGCCGGGCGGTGCGGGACGCCTCCTGCTCGGTGTTCTTGATCCGCGTGACGTCGCGCGAGACCACGGCGACGTGGGTCACGTCGTCGCCGCCGTCGGCGCGGTACGGGAAGTAGGCGACCTCGAAGCAGCCGCGCCCCGAGCCCGGGGCCTCGAACCACGACTCGTAGCGCACCTCGTCGCCGGCGAAGGCCTGGTCGAGGTGCTGCACGATCGCCTCGCGGTAGGCCTCCTCGCCCCAGATGTCGGCCACCGTGTGGCCCTCGATCGCGGTGCGCTCGCGGCCCACCGCGCGGCAGTAGGCGTCGTTGACCGCGACGTAGACGTGGGCGCGGTCGATCAGCGTCATCAGATCGCGGTTGGAGTTGGCGATGAACTCGTACCGCCAGCCTTCCGCCGGATGCGCCTGCGGGTTGGGTGCCTCCGCCATGTGGTCGTCGTCCCCCGGCTCGCTCGCGACCTGCCCAGAGTGCCAGCCGGTCCTCCGCACGGTCAAGGCACCGGGCCGCCACGATCGCCCGCCGTTGCCCCGTCGGCGGGCAGCGGATACGCTCGACGCGGGGAGGGGCCCGCGGTGGCGGGAGGGGGTCATCGATGACACGACCTCGCGGATCGACGAGCCGGATCGCGGGCGCGCTGCTGGCGCTCGGAGCGCTGTTGTCGCCGGGCGCCGCCCGGGCGGCGATCGAGGTCGCCATCGAGGTCGGCCCGGGCAGCGCGAGCAGCGGCCCCGAGATGGCCGCGCAGCTCAACGACGACACCTACTTCGACTTCCACGCCGTGGTGGTCACCGCCGACGCCCTCGACACCGCGCTGGAGCTCTCCGCCTACGACGTCGTCGTGATCGGCCACTCCGGCTACTCCGGCGACGAGGACTGGACCGCGGCGATGGGCCAGGCGATCTCCGACTGGGTCGCCGCGGGGGACGGCGGGTTCGTCGGCGCCGGCTGGATCGACTACGGCGTGCGCAAGGGCAGCCCCGGCGGCGCCGAGCTCGACGACGTGCTGCCGATCGACGCCTACCCCGACACCTACGCGTTCTGCGGCTCCGGGGCGGCCGCCAAGGACATCCTGCTGCAGCCGGTCCAGCACCCGGTCACGGCGGGGCTGAGCGACTTCTCGACCTACAGCGGCAACGTCGAGGTCAGCACCAGCCCGCCGGACGCGACCGACGGCGAGGTGCTGGCGCTGGTGACGTCGGCCTCGTCGTGCAGCAACAACCCCAACAACGCCGTCGTCGTGGGCGAGCACGGCGCGGGCAACATCGTCTACCTCGGGCTGCTGTTCGGGGCCTCGACGAGCTACAGCCTGACCGACCTGCGCAGCGGGCCGGCCGATCAGCTGTTCGAGCAGGCCGTGGCCTGGGCGGCGCTGGGGACCGACCAGGACGGGGACGGCTGGAGCGTCTCGGAGGGCGACTGCGACGACGGCGACGTCGACGTCTACCCCGGGGCCCCCGAGATCTGCGACGACGGGATCGACCAGAACTGCGACGGCGTCGTCGACGAGCTGACCGACCAGGACGGCGACGGGTTCAGCAACTGCACCGGCGACTGCGACGACGGCGACGCGACCGTGTTCCCCGGCGCGGTGGAGGTCTGCGACCACTTCGACACCGACTGCGACGGGGAGATCGACGAGGACTTCGACCTCGACGGCGACGGCTGGTCCACCTGCGACAACCCCGCCGACTGCGACGACGGCGAGGCCACGACCTACCCGGGGGCGCCCGAGACGTGCAACAACGTCGACGACGACTGCGACGGCGTGATCGACGAGGCCACCGACGACGACGGCGACGGCTGGACGGTGTGCAGCGGCGACTGCGACGACAACGACGCGGCGACCCACCCGGGGGCGGTGGAGATCTGCGACCAGATCGACAACGACTGCGACGGCAGCGTCCCGGCCGACGAGGTCACCGACGGGGACGGC
>CAZOYV010000011.1:0-3779 GCA_964584075.1 uncultured Rickettsiales bacterium
GGTGCCGGTCTCAGGACCGGCCCTCCGCTACTCTACCGCCTTTGCGTGAGAACCCTTTGCGCCTTCTCGCGTGAGAACCCTTTGCGCCTTCTCGCGTGAGAACCCTTTGCGCCTTCTCGTGAAGACCCTGTGCGCCTCCACGCGAGAGCAAACAGACGTCTACCTGGTGTGTGGATGTCGGCGGGTGTGGGGTATTGCGGAACGGGCGGAAGCTAGAACGTGTACTTGAAGAACCCGACGATATCGAGGCCGGGCACGAACCCGGCCGGGGTGCCGACCACCAGCGGGACGTGCACGTCGGCGCCGAGGGAGAAGTGGGACAGGCGGGAGAAGTGCTCGATGCCGAAGCCGGGGAGGATCAGCGCGCCGGGGGACGCCTGCAGGGCGCCGGAGTCGTACTGGCCCTTCTCGCGCAGGGCGGGCGAGACGTAGATGCCGCCCTTGATGTCCACGGCGATCGTCCAGCGGCGGACCTTGCGCTTGCCGGGGTTGAAGCCCAGCCGCGCACCCACGAGGCCGCCGATGCTGCGGAAGTCCCCCTGGGTGATCCCCGAGCCGCCGTCGTCCACCGAGATGCCGTTGTTGATCCCCTGGTAGTAGGTGCCGCTGATGCTCAGCGTGAACGGGAGCTGATCGACCACGTCGTAGCCGAACTCGAACGAGGCCGACGTTCCGAAGCTGGACTCCGCGCCGAGGGCCCCGAGCCATCCCAGCGACCCGAAGGTCGCCTTGATGTACATCCCGTGGACGACCTCCCTGGCCTGGACCTGCTTCTTGCTCCCGCGAGACCTGCGGCTCCGCGAGTCGTCCTCGTCCAGGTCGTCGGCAGCCCATGCCGGAGCGGCCACCACCAGCGGTGTGGTGAGCCCGGCCAGACACAGCAACAGCAGTAGCTTCTTCATCGAACGTCCCTCAACAGTCGTCACCTTCGCGAGGGGAGCGTACTCCCCTCGCACGCGCACTGCAAAAGATCAGCCGCTCTTGAACACGAACGGGTAGGTGACGATGACGATACCGCCGCCCTTGGGCTGCGGGAACTGGAACCGCATGAAGCGCTGGCAGATGCAGTTCTCGACGATCGGGTTGTTCATCGACGTGCTGTTGGTCTTGGCCGACGACACCGACCCGTCCTTCGCGATCACGAACTTGATCACGATCTTCCCGTACAGGCCCGGGTTCTTGTTCAGCTCCTTCTGGTAGCAGTAGCGGATCTGCGCCAGGTGCTGCTTGATCACGCGGTCGATGACCGACTTGTCCAGGGCGCCGAGGATGATCGGATCGCCGGTGGACATCCCGGGGGTCCCGGAGCTCTTGCGGCCGAAGTAGCCGCCGCCGGAGCCGTACCCGGACGCGCCGCGCCCGCGGCCGCGGGTGCCGAGGCCGCCGAGGCCCTCCCCGGTGCCGCCGCCGCCGAGGCCGGAGCCGCGGGAGCCGAGGCCACCGGAGCCGTACTGGTTGCCGTACTGCGACCCGATCACGCCGCCGACGAAGCTCGACGCGCCGACGCCGATGCCGCCGGTGCCGAACATGTTGTTGTCGGCCTCCATCGTGTTGAGGTCGGCCAGGATGCCGGCGCTCTCGGCGATCTGCTTGTCCATCGCGCTCTTGGCCATCGCGACCTTGGTGCCCTTGGCGCGCTTGAGCTTGGCGTCCTTCTTGCCGACCTTGCCCTCTTCGCCCTTGGCCTTGGCGCCCTCGCCGGCGTCCGGGTTGCCGGTCGGGTCCTTCTTCTTCTTCTCCTCGATCGGTTCCTCGATCTGGATCTCCGCGAAGCGGTCCGGGATCGAGATGACCTCCTGGTTGGGGTCGTAGGGCATCGACTTGATGATGATCCCGGCGGCGATGCCGAGGAACGCCATCAGCAGCAGCAGGCCGAGGTACAGGAAGTCCATCCCCTTGGTCAGGCTCGGGATGACCCGCTTGGGGTGGAGGACCTCCTGGACGAAGAACACCACGTGCCCGATGTCGATGATGAACCGGCCGCCCTCGGGCAGCTCGCACTGGAAGCCCTCGGTGCTCTGCGTGGCGCGACCCTGCGAGACCAGGTCCTGCAGGCTGGTGCGGACCGGGTTGGTCTTGCCGCCCTCCTCGAGGAAGCCGACGTAGTCCCCGGTGAAGTTGACGTAGACCTGGTTGCCGACCCGCTCGACGAGCTTGTACGTCTGCTGCGGGAGGTTGTCGCTGTCGATGAAGAACTGCTGGGGGATCGCCCGCTTGCGCAGCTCGTCGAACATGATCCCCGCGGGCAGCGTGACCATCGACACCGCGGCACCGCCAGACGCCAGCGGGGCGCTGGACGCGACCAGCCCACCGCCGACGCCGACGACGACCGGGAGCAGCCCGGCCCAGGTGCCGATGCCCATCGGCTTGTGCTGCTTGTCGCCGATCACGACGGCCTTGTCCTCGACGCCGAGGTGCTTGACGTCGAGCAGCGTGTCGCCCCAGATCTGGCCGACCTCGATGACCCGCGGCATGGCGCGGTCGACGCCCAGATCGGAGTCGGCCTGTCCCGACCGCAGGACGAAGGTCATCACGTCCTCGGTGTGGTCGGCCACGACCTCGTCCTCGGTGGGCTCGTCGAGGTCGTCCGCGGGGGGCGAAGGAGCGGCCGCCTGCGGCGGAGGTGGAGCCTGCGGAGCGGCCGCCTGGGGCGGGGGCTGCGCGGGCGCCGCTGGAGCGGCCTGCTGCGCAGCGGGCGCGGACGCCGCCTGGGGAGGTGGTGCCTCCGGGGGCGGCGCGGCGTGGTCCGGCACACCGGCGGCCGGCTGCTGCTGCTGGGGTGGCGGAGGCGGAGCCGCTTGCTGGATCGCGCCCACCGTCATCATCAGCTTGGTGTTGCCGCACACGATCGTGTCTCCCGACTTGACCGGTGCGTTGTTGATGCGCTCGCCGTTGAGCAGCGTTCCGGACTCGCTGCCGAAGTCGAGCAGGAGGAAGGAGCCGTCGTCGGAGACCTGCACGGCGCAGTGCAGATCGGCCATCGCGGGGTCTTCGACCTGCAGCACCGCTGCAGCCCCGCGGCCGATCGTGACACTCTCGACCGAGGTCTCGACCGTCTCCTTGGGCTCTCCATCTACCCAGATCTGGAAGGAGAGCGTGGTCTCGTCAGCCATGGATCAACTCCGATGGTTCGTTTTCGGATCTAGTTGCACACCGCGCTCTACCCCGGCGGACCGGGGACGGGGCACGGCGGTTGCTCCTGAACGCTCGTTCTACCCTTGCCAGCCCAGGCCGCTCACATGATCTCGTGAACGGACTGGTACATCTCCGGATTGAAGTCGGTCCGGAGCTTGATCAGGGGGTTGAACGTGGCCTGCCGCTTGTCCAGCAGGTACGCGCCGTGAGGCTTCTTGAGCTCACCCTCGACGGACACGTCCTCGAAGTCGATCTCCGTCTTGGATTTGTAGATGACCCTGCGGTCATCCGAGTCGTCCTGGGCCAGGGCCACGGACGAGAAGCCCAGCGCGAACGCCAGGGCCAGGCTGATGGCGAGAATTCTGCGCATACCTGTCCCGACCTCCTCAGTTATGGGCGCTCCCTATGCACTATATACAGCAACGGTCGACCGCCGGGATGGTTTCGGCGGTCGACAGCGTTTTTTCAACTAGTTTTTACAACCCGCGCGGCGCTCAGCCACCTTCGGCGGCCTCCGGCTCCCCGGTCGGAGCGGCGTCCTCGGCCGGCGCGGCGTCCTCGGCGGGCGGCTCGGCGTCGGTGCCCTCGCCCTCGGCGGGCGGCTCGGCGTCGGTGCCCTCGCCCTCGGCGGGCGGCTCGGCGTC
>CAZOYV010000011.1:3879-55242 GCA_964584075.1 uncultured Rickettsiales bacterium
GGTGCCCTCGCCCTCGGCGGGCGGCGTGTCCGTGCCACCGGCCGGAGGTGCGGCGTCTCCGCCACCCTCGCGCCGCTTCTTCTCCTGCTTGAGCGCCTCGGGATCGGTCCACAGCTCGGTGTACCCGCGGCTCCAGTCCTCGAGCTTCTCGTTCTCGTTCAGCGCCCGCAGGTACTCGTCGACGATGAAGTTCTCGAGGTAGCCGCGGCACGAGATGATGTAGTCCGGGTCGTCCGGCACGGCCGTGGCGTCCTCGGCCTGCAGCACGTAGAAGTCCAGCGCCTGGTTGAACGAGAAGTCGATCTGGTCGGCGCGCTCGCCGTAGAGCTCGAACAGCAGGTAGGCCCGCTCGATCAGCTCGTTGGTGATCTTGGCCTCGGCCTCGGCCTTCTGCTTGCGCTCGGCCATCATCTTCTCGAACTCCTGGATCCGGCGCTCCTCCTCTTCCTTCTCGTACTGGTGGCTCTCCACCAGCGCGATCTCCTCGGCGACCTCGTCCATCCCGTGGTGCTTCTCGTACTCGGCGAGCGTGGCACGCGCGGCCTTGAAGTCCTTGAGCAGGCGGTCCTGCACGCGGGCCTTGTTCAGCAGCGCCTGCTTGTTGTCGGGGTCGTTCTTGAGGATCGCGTCGTACTCGCCCAGCGCCGAGTCGAAGTCGGCGATCCCGCGGTAGGCCACCGCCAGCCCGAGGTGCGCGTCGACGCTGCCCGGGTACTTCTCGAGAACCGCGTTGAAGCACTCGGCGGCGAGGCGGAAGTCCCCGGACTCCAGCGCCAGGTACCCCAGGTTGAGGTTGGCCTCCAGGTTGCCCGGGTCCAGCTCGCGGGCCTTCTGGAACTCCAGCGAGGCCTTCACGTCGTCGCCCATCTTCAGGTAGGTCAGGCCCATCGTGTTGCGGATCTCGGAGTCCTCCTCCTTGATCGCGGCGGCCATGTCGTTGAGCAGCAGGGCCATGTCGTGCTTGCCCAGCTGGTAGTAGGCGCGGGCCAGGACCTTGTAGGCCTTGTCGTTCTCCGGGTCCTCGAACAGCACCTGCTGGATCCAGTGCTCGGCGCCATCGAGGTCGCCGGCCTCGCCCAGCGCGCCGGCCAGGTTGAGCATCATCGCCACGTCGTCGGGGTGCTTCTCGAGGTACTGCTGGTAGATGTCGGCGGCCTTGCCCGGGCGCCCGCTCTCGGCGTACAGGTGCGCCAGGTTGACCAGCGCCGGGGTGTAGCCGTCGTCCACCTCGAGGGCGTCGAGGTAGTAGGCCTCGGCGTCGCTGTCCATCCCCAGCCGCTGCGCCGTCCAGGCGGCGTTGTAGAAGTACTCGGGCTTGCGCCGGTCCTTGGACATCCGCGGGTTCTCGGGGTCCTCCGAGATGTCGTGCGGCGTGGCGACGTCGCAGGCGCTCTGGAAGTAGTCGAACGCCTTCTGGTAGTCGGTCTTGCCCTTGTCGGCGCCGGCGTCGAGCACGGCCACGCCGTTGCGGTAGATCGCGTCGGGGTCCGAGGCGTCGCCGCCACCACCGCCGCGGACGGTGCCGCCGCCGGTCTTGCACGACAGCGGGGTGAGGAACAGGGTCGCGAGGGCGAACAGCAGCAGGGTCTTGTGGTGCGTCATCGTTCGCTCCCTACTTGGCGTAGTCCATCGTCGTCCAGATGGACGTGATGTAGTCCGGTTCGGCGATCTCCTCGACCTTGGGCGGGAACTCGTCGGGCGCCAGCTCGCCGAGCTTCTCCATCGCCTTGACCGTGTAGTCGTTGTAGACGTTGACCTCCGCGGCGGCGGTGAGCACCTCGCGGTAGGCGTCGAGGGTCGGGAACAGGTAGCGCTCGTAGGCCACGATCTGCAGCCCCTGGCGGTACATCTCGCACTGCTCCTCGGTCAGCTTGGCCGGGCACTGGGCGTTCATCAGGTCGTCGTACAGGTCGAGCACCACGCGGCCGGCCATGTAGGCCGCGGCGATGGCCCACGGCCCCGCGGACTCGTCCTTGGCCATCCCGAGGTAGCGGTCCTTGAGCTTGCCCATCTTGTCCGTCTTCTCCTTCAGATCCTTGCGGCTCTGCTTCTCGTCGGACGAGATGGTGATCGCGTTGTACTCGTCGAAGTCCGGTCGCCACAGGTTGAACTGCATCTCGGCGGCGTCCACCGGGGCACGCTTCATCTTCTCGGCGTTGGCGCTGTTGCCCGCGAGCTTCTTGTACTCCGCGATGGCGGCCTGCCAGGTCTTGCGCGCGTCGGCCTCGTCGCCTGCCTTGTACTGGATGTCGCCGACCATCTTGCGGGCGTAGATCACCAGGTCGGGGTCGAGGCTGACGGTGCGCTTGTCGGTGTAGACGTCCTTGTAGGCCTCCTTGGCCTTGTCCCACTGCTCGGCCTTGAAGTAGGCCTCGGCGATGCGCAGCTTGATGCCCGGCACGGTCTCGTCGTCGGGGTGCGTCTCGATCCAGGTGTTGTAGTCGGCGGCGGCCTCGTCGTAGCGGCCCATCGCCAGCTGGTAGCGGGCGGCGCGCTGCAGCGCCAGGTCGGCGGTAAGGAAGCCCTCGACCTCGAACGTCGGGTCCCGCTCGTACAGCACGTGCATGTAGTGCACGGCCTGGTCGAAGTCGGTGATCGTGTCGTAGTGCTCGGCGAGCACCGCCACCGACTTCTCGTACAGCTGGCGCTTGGCCTCTTCCTTGTCCTTGGGCGGATCGGGGTAGGTCTCGATGAACTGCTTGCGCAGCTCCAGCGAGCGCTCCTTGTTGCCGCCCTTGAAGTGGTAGAACGCCGCGTTGTACAGCGCCAGCGGGGCGGCCTTGGCCGAGCCGAACTCGTCGTAGAACGCCAGGTACGCCTCGGCGGCCTCGCCGTACAGCTTCGGGTCGTTGCTCTCGAGGGCCTGCTGGGCCTTGACCTCGGCCAGCTTCACGGTCGCGTTCTGGTAGATCGTGAACAGCTCCTGCTTGAACTTCTCGGACTTGCCGACGTCCGGGTTCTGGTAGAACTCGCGGGCGACCTTGTTCAGGTTCTCCCAGTCCTCGATCGCCTCGTAGGTCGACAGCATCCGGTGGACGGCGAACTGCGCGGTCTCGGTCTTCGGCTTGGCGCGGATGATCTCGAGGTAGCGCTGGTTGGCGTCCTTGAAGTGGTTGCGGGTGTCGAGCAGGAACGCCGCCTTGTACAGCACGTTGTAGGTGTTCTCCTCGTTGGGTAGCACCTTGGCGTACGTGTCACAGGCGGTGATCAGCCGCTTCTCCCACTCGTTGAGCTCGATCGGGGCGTACTTCTTGGCGAGGTCGGTCTCCTTCTCCTGTTCCTCGCGCTGGCTCTTGGCCGCCTTGTCCCACTCCTTCTGCTTGGCGCCGATGTACTTCTCGATCGCGAAGATCGAGTTGGACGCCGCGTCCTTGAGGTAGCGGCCGTTGGGGTCCATCCCGACCACCTTCTCGTACTGCTCGGTGGCCAGGTCGTACTTCTTGAGCTTGTACAGCACCTCGCCGTACCAGAAGGTCATCTCGTAGGCCTTCTCGCCCTCGCCGAAGTAGTCCAGGTACTTCTTGTACTCGACCTCGGAGAGGACCAGCAGCTCCTTGCTCTTGCGCTTCATCGCCTGCTGGTAGGCGTCCACCGCGGCCTTGCGCAGGTTCTTCTCCAGCAGGTTGTCGGCCTCCTCCAGCGCCTGGGTGTTGTCGGCGTTGGCCTGGGCCCAGCGGCTGTTGCGGCCGAAGGTCTCGAGCATCACGTCGATCTCGCGGTTGGCCTCCTCGAACCGGTCGCGGTCCCAGTAGGCCTTGACGATCTCGTCCTGGTACTCGGGGTTGTCGGGAGCCATCGGCTCCTCGGCGATCAGCGTCTTGTAGGTCTGGATCGTCAGCTCGTTCTTGCCCTGCTCGAAGTAGATCGTGGCGAGCCGCTTGAGCATCTTGCGGTAGTACTTCTTCTGGCCGTAGCGGGTGAAGTACTCCTTGGCCTCCTCGAGGTTGCCCTCCTCGGAGAAGAACTGGACGAGGTCCTTGAGCGCCTCCTCCTTGAGCGAGATCCCGACGTCGGCGCCGCTCTCGATCAGCCGGTCGGTCTCGGAGATGACCGACTTCATCGTCTCGATCGCGGTGTCGAACTCGCCGACGTTGTAGTAGCACCAGCCCAGCTTGTACAGGGCGAAGGTGTAGATGTCGGAGTCCTTGAACGCCGCGGCCTTCTTGTAGGCCTGCAGCGCCTTGTAGGCGTTGTTGTTGTCGAAGTAGTACTCGCCGATGGCGTTGTAGGCGTCCGGGACCCACGGGCTGGTCTGGTACTGCTTGACCAGCTTGGTGTAGGTCTGCAGCGCCTCCTTGCGCTCCTCGATCTCCTCGAGGGTGACCGCCATCCGGAACAGCACCTCGTCGAGGCGCCCGTAGTTCTGGTAGTTGGCGAGCAGGTTCTGGTAGGAGCTGACGGCCTTCTTGTTGTACTGCTGCGAGCGCTTGCGATCGAGCTGGATCGCCTCGTCGCAGTCGTCACGACCCTCGTCGAAGCAGGCCTCGAGCTGGGTGTCGTACGACTCCATCTCCTTGGCCCACTCGTACTTGGCCATCTCCTCGTAGGCGACGGCGAGGCGCATCAGCAGCTCGGCCTTGAGGGCTTCGTCGACGACGTAGCTCTCGTTGCGCAGCAGCTCCTTGGCGCGGTCGATCTCCTCCTGGAGGGCCTCGTAGGCCATCTGGCCATAGCGAGCGCGGTTGCTCTCCTCCTCGAACTGGCGCCGGGTGATGATGCCCTTGCGCTCCTCCTCCTCCTTCTCCTCGCTGCCCTGGGCCCACACGGGCATGGACAGGACGAGGGCCAGGAGCAGTCCGAGGTACGGGATCGCTCGTCTCAGGATCGTGGTCTTCATCCGATGACTCCCAACGAGGTCGCGCCCCGCGTGCGGGGCCGCGTTCCTCACTTCTCGCAGCTACCCTTCTCGGTGAAGATGTAGTAGCCGAGCTCGTCCGACCAGAACTCGTTGTTGAAGGGCCAGTAGGTGTACTCGGGGTTCGTGGCGAACTCGAACTCGAGCTTCTCGTAGATGTCGACCGCGTCGGGGTTGCGGAACATCGTGGTGTACTTGCGGTACTCGCCCGACGCCACCTCGAAGCGGATCAGGGCCGACTGCCCCATCAGGCTCTCGAGGTTCTTGCGCACGTCGTTGAGCTTGTTGACCAGGACGATCCCGGCGCGCTTCATGTACCGCTTGCGGTCCTCGAGCAGCTGCTCGGTGACCGCCGTGCCGACCGGGGAGTTCTTCCACTGCGGCTTCATGCCGCGCACCATCTCGATCTCCTTCTCGATCTGGATCACGTGCAGGTGCGGGCCCATGAAGGTCTGGTCCATCTCGATGTAGGCGTAGACCGCCAGCGGCAGGTTCTCGTAGTAGTCGGAGCGCTTGCCGTAGACCGTCTTGTAGGCGTGCTCGGGGGGCATCTCGCGGTCGGCGTAGACCTTCACGAAGCTCTTGATCTCGTCGACCACCGGGCCGTACCCGGCCTCGAACTCGTCGAGGATCACGCCGACCTCGTCGTACTCGCAGATGCGGTAGTAGATCAGCGCCTTGAGGATCTCCATCTCCGGCATCCAGTAGGTCTCGTCGAAGAACGGGGACTCCAGCGTCATGATGTGCCCCAGGGCGCGGTTCTCCTTGCCCTCGGTCATGAAGTACGACCAGCTGGCCTCGAACAGCGCCTCGGGCCAGTACTCGCTGTCCCGCGGGACCCACTCGTAGTACTTGCTCGACGCCTTGTCGTACTGCTCGATGCCGTAGTAGATGCGGCCGATGTTGAGCAGCGCGAGGTGCCGGACCTTCTCGATCTCGCCGGGGTCGCCGTAGACCGCGCTCTCCTTGAGGATGTCGACGAACTTGCCCACCGCCTGCTTGAGCTTGCCCTGGCGGTTGTAGATCACGCCCTGGACGTACATCGCCTGGATGAAGTGGTCGCTGCGGTCGCTGACCTGGTCGAGGTACTTCAGCGCGCGGTTGTAGTTCTGCTCGTCGAACTCGCGGCGGCCGAGCAGGTACATCAGGTCGGAGCGGACCTTGCTGGGGAAGTCCTCGGGGTCGATGTCGGCGATCAGCTGGACCAGCGCGGTGGGGTCGTTGGTCTTGCGCCAGATGTAGACCAGCTTGGTCAGCGCCGGGGCGAAGTAGGTCCCCTTGCCGTCGCGCACGACCTTGATGAAGTACACCTGCGCGGAGTGGTACAGCTCCAGCTTGTAGAGGCTGTCGGCCAGGTAGTAGTGGATCTTGACTTCCTGCTCGGGGTACTTCCGCGACTCGAGGATGTTGTACAGGTTGTAGCTGCTGCTCAGGTACTTCTTGGACTTGTACTGGTTGATCGCCTCCTTGATCTCGGGGGGCGTCGAGGCCAGCGCCTTGGCCGTGGTGCGGCTGTCGTCGTCGTCTTCGCTGCTGCCGCGGCTGCCGCGGTCGCGCCGGCTGCGGATCATGTCGTCGTCCCGATCCCGGTCGTCGTCGCGATCGGAGCGGTCGTCGTCGCGGTCGTCGCCGCGGTCGTCCCGGGGCTCGTCGCCGCGGTCGTCGCCGCGCGGCTCGTCGACCCGCCGCGACTCGCCCCCGCCGATGTCGCCGGACGTCGCCTGCATCGCCTCGATCACCGCGTCGGAGATCCCGGCCTTCTTCAGCTCGATGATGTCCTCGGCCGACAGCTGGAACACCGCGTCGGACGACTCGATCGTCGAGATGATGATGCTGTCGGGCACGCCGACGTTCTTCATGTTGATGACATCGTCCTTGCTCAGCGCCCAGGCGGACGCGGCGAGGGACAGGGCGACGGCCAGCGTCGCGGCGTGGATCCACAGTCGACGGATCTGCATTCCTACCACCGTTCTCCAGGCCCGCCGGGACGGGCCGGGCACTCGGTCCGGGGCGCCCCGTAGGGGGAGCCCCTCCACTCCAACGAACCTCGCCGGGATCGGGTACTACTGCTTCTGCATGCCCTTCATCTTGGGCGGCAGGAAGAAGCTGGTCCCGAACTGCACGGCGAAGTTGTTCTTCATCTCCAGGTTCAGCCCCTCGGCGCGGCTGACCTGCTCGATGTGGGTCATGTGCCGCCCCTCGAGGCGGATCCCGAACCACTCGTTGAACGCGATGCGGAAGCCGAACGCGAAGCTGGTCACCGGGTGGAACTGGTCGCGGTACTGCTCCTCGCCGCCCTGGACCAGCTCCTCGTCGTCCTTGGTGTACAGCACCCCGGCGCCGGCCGCGAGGTAGATGTCGTAGTTGATGATCCGCGCCTGGCCGAGCTCGATCTTGCCGAAGATCGGGCTGACCCCGTAGTCGACGATCCCCGCGAAGATGATCCGCGAGATGTCGGGCACCACCTCGTTGCGCTGCTCCAGCTGGTTGGTCAGCGGCTTGCGGTCGCTGTCGCCGAGGTTGGGCGAGAAGCAGATCCAGGCGCCGACGCTGGAGATCTCGGTGATGTGGAACTCGAACTTGCCGCTGAACAGGATTCGCCGCAGGAACGGGTCGTTGGTCACCAGCCCGATCCCGGGGACCGTGGCCTCGAGGCGGTGCATCTTCATGAAGTGCTTGCGCTGCACGACCTTGATGATCCGCTTGCGCGAGCGGGGGGACTTGCCGCGCCGGGTCTTCTTGCCGTCGTCGGTGTCGGGATCGTCCTCGTCGTCCTGGGTGGCGGCCGGCTCGGCCGGATCCACGGGGGAGGCGACCTCGTCGAGCGCGACGTGGTCGATGCTCGGGACGAGGCTCGGGAGCTCGACGCCGGGCAGCGTGGCCTGGGCCGCCGCGGCGGGGCCGCCGGCGAGCAGGGCGAGGGTCACGACCGCGAGGCCGGCGACGGTGCTCGTGGACTGCGTGCGGTGGGTCGTCATCGGCTTGCCCCCCGGTCCTCGGTCTTCATCTTCGGGGCCCAGATGCTGCCGCCGATCGTGACGATGAACGTGTTGTTGAGGTTGGTCACGCAGCGGGCGCTGGGGTCCTGGCCGCAGAGCAGCCGGTTGGCGTCGTCGGGCAGGTTGCGGTTGTCCTGGGCGCTCTGGGGATTCTTGAAGTCCAGGATCTTGTCGATGGAGAGGTAGAACCGGCCGTCGATCCGCAGGCTGAAGCCGCGGGAGACGAAGATCTTCATCCCGAACCCGAGGTGGAACGGGACCAGGTGGTTCTGGAAGTTGGCGACCCGCACCGCCTTGGCGGTGTTGTAGTCGATCTGCAGCAGCTCGATCTCCTCGTAGGCGTAGCCGAGCCCGGCGGCGAAGAAGAAGTCGAGGGAGATGACCGCGATCCCCATCGGGTTGATCTTCCCGTACATCGGGCTCCACAGGATGCCGGCGTGGGCGAACGCCCCGGGCTCCGTGGCCTCGAGCAGGTTGGGATCGGTCAGCGAGGTCACCGCGGCGGCGAGGTCCTTCTGGTTGGCCGCGCCGAGGAACGCGTACATCCCGCCGATCTCGATGGCGAAGCGCTCCGAGATGTGGATCGCGACGTCGAGCCCGCCGGTGATGTCCGAGTTGTACGGATTGTTGGTCACGAACCCGACGTTGGGCGTGATCTCCACCCGGCCCTTCTTGTGGAAGAACTTGTTGCGAACCTTCAATCCTGCGCGCGTGGGCGCGCGGCTGAGGACGATCGTCGTCCCGGAGTCGTCGTCCTCGTCCGCGTCGCTGGCGCCCCACGCCGGTTCGACGACGAGGCTGGAGGCCAACAGCAGCGTCAGCAGCAAGGGCCAAGTTCGCATCGTCCACTCCTTCTGGCCGGGACCCGGACGGGGCCGGCGACCCAACTCCTACCCAGGTTGCTCAACGATCGACGGCCCGCTCCGTTTCGGCGCGGGTCCGCCCTCGTCTCGCCTCGCTCCGTGCTCCCCGGGACCGGCGCAGCGGTGCCGACTCCGTCGAGGGAATCGAGACCGCCGGGCGAGAGGCTGGGTCCATCCCTGGAATTCCCAATCCACGTCTAAAAATGCAGATTCGGGTTTTACCTGACCCGCAGAAAGCCTGTCAAGCGCGCGCGAGCCGGGTTGCTTGCCCCGTTCTCCATTGCCAAGTGGTCGGATTTACAAGATTATTCACGGTCATCGAACGTTCGTTCGGGGCGGCGTCGTCGGCACCGCGCCGCAGGACGTTGTACACTGGGCCGACACTGGCTCTGCGAGGGGTTTCGCATGCGCAACACCACCTGGATGCTCTGCCTGGCCCTCCTGGTCCTGCTGGTGCCTCGCCCGGGGGCCTCCGAGGACGCGATCTCGGTGACCACCAACCAGCAGGCGTACGTCCCCGGCGATACGGTCTCGATATCGCTGCAGAACGACACCGGCGGACCGATCTTCCTGCCCGGCTGCCACCCCTTCGAGGTGGAGGAGTTCCGCGAGGAGACCTACCTGCGGATCAAGCGGGAGCCCTGCCGCTGGGAGGGCAACGCGGTCAAGCTCGAGCCCGGGACCCACGAGTTCACGTACCAGACCACCGAGGAGGACGCCGAGCGGATCTTCCGCGTCTCGGTGGCCTACGGCACCGGCTGCCGCGACAACTCCGCGCTGAGCCGCGCCAAGTGCAGCGAGTTCGGCTCCGCCGTGACGGCGAGCTTCCGCGTCTCCGGCAAGAAGTAGCCCGGCCGGGCTACGGCTCTTCCCCGTCCGTGACCTCGAACTGCCACTCGACGTGGTGGATCCCGCCGCGGCGGTCCCAGACCACCAGCCAGGCGTCCACCGGGTTGCGCACGGGGACCTCCGCCGGCGCGTTCCAGGCCTGGCGGTAGGGGATGCCGCGGTCGTCCAGGTAGGAGTAGTCCGAGCTGCCGAAGCCCTCGGCGGAGTAGCCGCCGTCGGTGGCGTACCAGCCGAAGTAGGGCTGCTCCTGGCGGCACTCGGTCACGCCCTCCCACGACACGTGGTAGTAGTGCTGCTGATCCTCGCCGTTCCACAGCGGCTCGAGCTCCACCGAGGTGCCCGCCGGGACCGACAGCGTCGAGCCGCTGGGGATCGCGTACTCCACGCCGTCGATCACCTGGATCAGGCCGCCGAGCGCCGGCGCGTCGTTGCGCAGCAGCCCCGGCAGGTCGGCGCACGGCCCCTCGGTGTGCAGCGCCAGGCCCACCGACTCGGTGTCGGTGACGAGCACCCGCTTGTAGGCGATGCGGCTCTGCCGGATCAGGGCCTCGAACACCTCCTGGAGCGCCGCGTTGGCGTCCTCGGCATACTGCTCGAGGTAGTCGGGATCGTCGATCTGGGTCGGGTCCAGCTCGGGCATGTAGTCGAAGAACGTCTTGCCCCGCGGCAGCAGCATCAGGATGAACTGCAGCCCCAGCCCGTCGGCGCGGGACAGCGGGCCGCGCTCGGCCATCTTCTCGGCGACCGCCTGTTGATCGACGGTGAACACCAGCGTCTCCTCGGTGAGCGCGCCGAGGGCGAACGGGTTGGTCAGGTCGATCAGCATGTTCTCGAAGTCGCAGGCCACGAACCCGCCGAGGTCGGCCGAGATGCACGGCATCCACTGCACGGAGTAGCCCTCGTCCCACGGATCGGCGATCACCGGGTGGAGCACGACCTCGTCGCCGAACTCGATCTCGGCGGGCTCGGTCTCGATCGCCAGCACGCGCAGGCGGATCACCTCGGAGGAGGGGGTCAGGTCGGGCGGATCGCAGCCCACGGCGGCGAGCAGCGCGGCGAGGAGCAGGACCGGGGGGGCGTGTCGCTGCATCTCAGAACTCCGCTCTCAGCCCCAGGTTGGGGATGAACGGCAGGCCGTTGAGGTAGTCCTTCTCGGTGTAGTCGAAGTTGTACAGCTCGAACTCGGGGTTCTGCCGGTTGTAGACGTTGAGGATCTCGAGGTACGCCATGATCCGCCACTTGCGGAAGATGAAGGTCTTGTCGATGCGGACGTCCAGCTGGTGGAACGTGGGCATCCGTTGCGAGTTGTACTCGCCGAACAGCGCGTCGTAGCCCGGGCGGTCGACGTCGAGCATGGCACCCATGTACGGCGTGGTGGGGTTGCCCGAGGTCAGCCGGAAGCGGGCGCTGACCGTGATGTGGTACGGGAACTCGTAGGCCGCCACCACGTCGAGGATGTGGGGCTGATCGAACTCGTAGACGTACCAGTCCTCGTCGGGCCAGTCCTGCCGCGTGCTGCGCGAGACGGTGTACGAGATCCAGCCGAAGAAGTTGCGGTGCATCCGCCAGCGCAGGAAGAACTCGCCCCCGATCACGCGGCCGACCCCCTTGTTCTTCCAGACGTCCGAGGCCTCGTCGACGTCGCGGAAGGACAGGATCACCAGGTTCTCCATCCACTTGTAGAAGAACTGCGCGTCCAGCGACAGGAACGGCGTGAACTGCTGCTCGACCCCCACGACGAACTGCGGCGAGCGCTCGGGCTTCAGGTCGGGGTTGCCGATCCCCTCGAACAGCTCCCACGGCTGCGGGGTCTGGTGGTACAGCCCGGCGCTGCCCTTGAGGTAGGTCGTCTCGTAGACCCGCAGCCGCGCGGTGAAGCGCGGGTCCAGCGTCACGAACTGGGCGCCGTCCTGGTACCGGTAGTAGTCCAGCCGCACGCCGGGGATCAGCTTGAGCCGGTCGCGGTCGGGGAACGGCATGAACTCGCCCTCGACGTACCACGCCGGGGCCGAGCCCGAGGTGTCCCCGACGATCAGCAGGTCCTCGCCCTCGCCGGTGGGGTCCTGCACCGCCTGGACGACGCCCTCGCTGAACAGCTCGAACTGGTCGGTGCCGCCGGCGTAGTCGAACCCGACGTGGCCCCGGGTCCACTCGGCCGGGGACCAGGTGCCGTCCAGGCGCCCGTAGAAGAAGTTGGAGGCGGTGGCGACGTTGAACGCGCTGCCGGCCGCGATCTTGATCGCGTCGTAGCTGTAGCCGAAGCGCCAGTCGAGGTCGACGTTGGGGTGCGGGCGCACGGCCCCGCCGACGGTGGCGCGGAAGAAGCTGGTGCGGAACCCGGCGAAGCCCGACGAGGACGCCGACTGCTCGCTCAGCGGCTGGTCCGAGACCTGCGACGTCTGGTCGTCGCTGGCGTACAGGAAGGCCCAGAGGTCCACCTGCTTGCTGGGCTGGATCGCCACCTTGGCCTGCGCGTCCCACCACTGGGGCAGCACCGTGCGCGACAGATCGACGCTGGGGGGCGCCAGCACCGGCAGCATCAGGTCGATGTAGCTGCGGCGGCCGGCGGCGCCGAACCCGCCGATCTTCTCGCCCTGCCGCTTGATCGGGCCGACCAGCGCGGCCTCGGCGTCGATCAGGTCGAGGCGCACCAGGCCGTGGACCACGTCGGGCCACTCCCGCTTGGTGCCGACGTTCATCACGCCGCCCATCGTGCGGCCCCAGCGCGGGCCGTAGCCGCCGGGGTAGAAGTCGATGGCGTCGATCATGATCGGCGAGATCACCGAGCGGAACCCGCCGAAGTGGTACAGCAGCGGGACGCGCAGCCCGTCCACGTAGGTGCCGGTGTCCTCGGGGCCGGAGCCGCGCACGATCAGGATCCCGAAGTCGAACGGCGAGCGGGCCACGCCGGGCAGGTTCTGCACGACCTTGATCGGGTCGCCGAAGGTGCCCGGGACCTGCTGGATCTCCTCGATCGTCAGCGTGGTCCGGCTGACCTCCTTGCGCTCCTTCTTGACCCGCACGATGGTGCGGTTGGCGCCGACCGGGGAGGGGCGGACGAAGTAGACGACGTCGGTCAGCTCGCCCTGGAACACGTCCTCCTCGGTCTGGAACGGCTCGAAGCCGGGGGCCAGGATCAGGACGTGGAACGTGCCCACCGGGATGCCGCGGAACTCGAAGCGGCCCCGCTCGTCGGTGATCGCCGAGAGCTCGAACTCCTCGAGGTAGACCTCGATGTTGGGCATCGGGTCGCGGGTCCCGCGCTCGCGGACGACGCCCTGGTAGTTCACCGGGCCGTCGGGATCGACCTCGTCGTAGCCCGTCTCGGCGACGGACTCGACGACCTTCTCCTCGAGGGCGAAGACGTACTCGTAGGCGATCGCCACCGCCACCGGCACCGGGCCGGCGTAGCCCGGCTCGAACTCGAAGCGCCACGCCGCGTCGAGGGCCGACTCGTCGAACGCCGGGTACCCCGAGTGCTCGGCGATCCGCACGCTGCTGACCTCGCCGTACTCGTTGACCAGGATCTCGAGCACGACCCGTCCCTCGATGCCCTCGTCCTTGAGCTCGGGCGGGTACTCGGCCGGGACGAACTCCGTCAGCACCGGCATCTGGGTCAGCTCGCCGGCCATCTCGCCCTCGGGCAGCGGGGGCGGCTCCAGATCGGGGTGATCGACGGCGACCTTGAAGTACAGCCGCTCGTAGGGCACCGGCCGGCCGCCGGCGGTGGCGGGGTCGAAGGAGGCCTGCAGCGCCGCTGCGCGCGCCGCCTCGCCGAGGCCGTGGCCCGGCTCGCGGACGATCTCGGCCGCGGTGACGGCGCCGGTGGCGTCCAGCGAGAGCCGCAGCACCACGGTGCCCTCGACCCCGGCAGCGAGGGCCTCGTCGGGGAACACCGGCGGCGGGATCTCGTCGAGGACGGGGGGGAGCACCGTGAGCAGGCGCTCGCGGGACTCCTCGAGGCGCTCGTTCGCGATCTCGCTCTCGATCTCGCTCTCGGACTCGCCCTCTTCTCCGCCCTCGTCCGCTTCCTCGCCGTCCTGCTCGTCCTGCGCACGCACGGGCAGCGCGAGCACCAACGTCAGCAACAGCGGCAGCCAGATCCTCGTCACCGAATCCGTCCCGTCTTCGCGGGCACCCATTCTGCTTTAGTCACGCGTTGCGCGCCAGGGTACCCCCGCAATGCGGGCGGTATGGTGCCGCGGGGCGTCCACGGCTTCGTGGGCGACAAGTTGCATCGCCCGAGATCCGGGTCTCGGGGGGCGATCGTTCGTTTCAGCCCGTGCCTCCTGGAGCGTCGGAATCGGATCGGGCACCTGGTGCGATGTGGATTCAGGCCGGAGGTGGCGGGCTTCACTCCTCGATGATCCACGTGAAGTGGTACGGGAAGTTCTTCACCGTCACGGGCTGTCCGCCCTTCATCGCCGGCTTGAACTTGTGCTGGAACATCGCCTGCCGGGCCGCCTCGTTGAGCTCCGGGTGGGGGCCGTTGACCACGCGGGCCTCGGTCACGTCGCCGTTGTGATCGATGGTCAGGTACAGCAGCACGTCGCCCTCGATCCCGGCCTCCTTGGCGGCCTCGGGGTAGGGGGGCTCGAAGCGCTTGATGATCACCGGCTCGCGCTCGATCTGCTGGTAGCTGACGGTGGGTGGGCCCTCCGGGACCTCTTCGACGTCGGCGGAGTCCTCGGGGGCGATGGCGACGGTGTTGCCGACCTTGACGCTCCAGTTCGAGCCGCCGGAGACGGTCGAGGACATGCTGGCGCCGAACACCGGGACGACCTCCTGGGGCCGCGCCTCCTGCTCCACCGGCTCCTCCTGGACCACCGCGTCCTGGAAGTCCACCACCTCGGGCTCCGGCTCGGGCTCGGGCTCCGGCTCGGGCTCGGGCTCGGGCTCGGGCTCGGGCTCGGGCTCGGGCTCCGGCTCCGGCTCCGGCTCGTTCTGGATCACCAGCATCTCGACGATCGTCCGCTCCCGCTCCTGGATGATGCCGGGGGCCTTGTACGCGGCGTAGACCAGCACCGAGTGGGCCAGCAGCGACACGATCGCCCCGGCGGCGATCCAGATCCAGGTGCGCCTCGGCGGCTCGATCAGCGGCAGCGGGGCGGGCTCGAACGCCGGGGACGCGTCGCCCCCCGCGGCCTCCTCGCGCCCGCCCTCGATGACCCGCAGCTCGCCGCGCTGGCTCATGCGCCGTCCCGGGCCTCCGCGTCGCTCTCCTCGGCCTCGTCGGCCTGCTCCTGGGGCATGTCGATGTTGATCGCGAACTGCACCACGCCCTCCTGCTTGATGACGTCGATCAGGTGGACAACGTCCCCGTGCCTGCAGTTCCGATCGGCCGCGATGATCGCCTGGATGTCCTCCGGCTCGCCCGACACGTCCGAGCGGATGAAGTTGCGCAGCTGCTGCTCGGTGGCGTTCTCCCCGTTCATCAGCAGGGTGCCGTCCTCGCCGAGCATCAGGCCCAGCACCGACGTCTCGGTGGGGCCGCCGGTGGAGGCCTCGGGGAGCACGATCTCGATGGACGGCGAGACGATGTAGGTGGTGGTGACCATGAAGATGATCAGCAGCACCAGCATGATGTCGACGAGCGGCGTGACGTTGATGTCGTTGAGCCCCTCGTCGTCCGACCCGACCTTCCCGGACACCTCAGCCTCCCATCCGGCGACCCACTCCGCGTCGCCAGGACGACGAGTCATCCACACAGCACGAGGCGCGCTGCGCCTCTCCGCGTCTCTCGTCGGTCGAATACAAGCCGTATTCTCCTTCCTCGTTCCTTGCCTGCGCGGCGCCTCGACGCCCTGGCTCGGTCCGGGGCCGCCGGAAGGGAGGCTAGCTCCCGTCTCCGCGGATCTGGGACAGCACGAAGCGGTTCATGCTCTCGGCGTTGCTGATCACGGACTTGATGTGCCGCTGGAAGTAGTTGAACGCGACGACCGCGGGGATCGCGACGAACAGCCCCGCGGCGGTGGCGACCAGCGCCTCGGACAGCCCGGCCATCACCGCCGAGGCGCCCTGGGCCTCGCCGATGCTGCCGGCCAGGTCGCGGAACGCGCGGATGATCCCCAGCACGGTGCCGAGCAGCCCGATGAACGGCGCGTTGGCACCCACGGTGCCGAGGAACCCCAGCCCGCGCTCCATGCGCACCTTCTCCATCGCCAGCGCCCCGTCCATCACCTCCTCGACGGAGTCGGCCCCCCGGTCGAGGGTCTGCAGCGAGCGCTTGATCACCAGCGCCTCGACCCCCTTCATCGGCTCGATCTCGCGGCGGAAGACCCCCAGGTCGCCGGTGCCCATCAGCGCGTTGATCTTCTCCGACAGCCGGCGGAAGTCGGCGCGGTTGCGGACGAAGAACACGATGCGCTCGACCACGATCGCCAGCAGCACGACCGACAGGATGATCAGCAGCCACAGGACCCACTTGGCGCCCACCGCCAGGAAGAACTGCATCAGGAGTCGTTCTGCGTCGCTCACGCCAGCACCTCCAGGACCCGGTACACGAGGCCCCCCCCGGGGAACTCGCCCCCCGCCGCGCCGCGGAGCGGGCACGACGGGGTGTACTTACCTAGCAGCAACAGCTCTGCGATCACAAGTACGCACGAGGTTACAGTTTGTACACTTCGCGGGGATGCAAGGAGAGGGGGTGGAGGCGCCGACCGGATTCGAACCGGTGATGGAGGTTTTGCAGACCTCTGCCTTACCCCTTGGCTACGGCGCCTCGCGGGGCCGGAGGATGATCGGAACGCCCGGCGCTGTCAAGGGGCCCGTGTGCCGAACCGCCCTTCCGCGGCGCACCGGGCGGCGCCGGCGGAGGGAGCTGGTCCCAGCGCTGCCGCAGCAGCCGGTGGCGACGCGCGACGTGCCGCGCCCCGTAGCCGCAGATCAGCAGCCCGCGGTACCCCTCGAGGAACCCCAGGCGCAGCAGGTAGTTCTTGAGGAAGTGGGCCGCGGGCCGCAGCCGGTCCCAGGGCCGGGCGCGGCGACCCCGCGCGTGCATGCTCTCGGCCCAGGCCGCGGCGAGGCGCTCGATCGAGCGGCGGTGGTCCTCGCGGTCGCGGTAGGAGTCGTGCAGCAGGTCGCCGGCGAGGTGCGCCACCGGCCCCGCGGTCTCCACCCGGTCGTGGGGATCGGGGCCGATCCAGCGGCCGTGCGCGCGGTGGAACAGCCGCACCCGGCGGTCCGGGTACCACCCGCACCAGCGCACCGGGCGCCCCAGGTAGTGGTTGCGCCGGTTGCACGAGAACGCGACGTGGGGCCCCGGCGTGGCGACCGCGCGCCGGATCGACGCGGCCAGCTCGGGGCCGACCCACTCGTCCGCGTCGAGCCCCAGGACCCAGTCGTGGCGGGCCAGCGCGACCGCGTGGTTCTTCTGCCGCGCGTACCCCTCCCAGGCGTGCTCGACGACCCGGGCCCCGGCCGCGCGGGCGACGGCCACGGTGTCGTCGCGGCTGCCGCCGTCGACCACCAGGACCTCGTCGGCCCAGCGCACGGACTCCACGGCGCGGCCGACGCGATCGGCCTCGTCCTGGGCCACGATGGTGACGGTCAGGGCGGTCATCGAGGGAAGCGTAGCGTGCGCCAGGCTCGACTTCCAGGCACGGATGGAGTACCAAGTCGCCAACCGGGGCGCTCGCGTGCCCCGAGCACGGCCCATGAAGATCGCGCTGGTACACAAGGACTTCACGCTCCAGGGCGGCACCGAGCGCTACCTCGTCGGGCTGGCCTGCTTCCTCGCCGAGCGGGGCCACGAGGTCCACGTGTTCTGCCGCAGCGTCGATCCCGTCCTGGCCGGGATCGCGGGGATCCACTTCCACCGCTTCCGGCTGCCTCCGCTCGGGGGGCTGGGCAAGGTCGTGCTGTTCTGGATCGCCACGCAGCTGAACGTGCAGCGCAGCGCGTTCGACGTGGTGCACGGCTTCGGGCGCACCACCGGCCACGACGTGGTCCGCGCCGGCGGGGGCTGCCATCGCGCGTTCTTCGAGGGCCTGCTCGCGCGCGCGAAGACCGGATGGCAGCGCCTGAGGCTCACGCTCGGCCTGCGCCACAGGCTGCTGATGTGGATGGAGCGGCGGCAGCTGACCGAGCCGAGCACCCAGCGGTTCCTGGCGGTCAGCGAGATGGGGCGCCGCGAGCTGCGCGAGCGCTACCCGGTGCGCGACGGGCTGATCCAGGTGCTGCACAACGGGGTCGACACCCAGCGGTTCCACCCCAAGAACCGGCGGCTGTTCTTCTCCGAGGTCCGCGACGAGCAGCACCTGGTGCCCGAGGACACCGTGATCCTGTTCGTCGGCGGGGACTGGGAGCGCAAGGGCCTGGAGCCGGCGCTGCGGGTCCTGGCCGCGCTGCAGGACGTGCCGGACCTGAAGCTGCTCGTGGTGGGCACCGATCGCCGCTTCCCGCAGTTCGCCGCGCGGGCCCGCGAGCTCGGGGTGCTCGACCAGGTCCACTGGGCCGGGCCGGTGGCTCGCATCGAGCGGATCTACGGCGCCGTGGACCTGATGCTGCTGCCGACGCGCTACGACCCGTTCGCCAACGTCACGCTCGAGGCGCTGGCCACCGAGGTGCCGGTGATCACCACGCGGCACAACGGCGCCTCCGAGGTCCTCGCGGACTGCGAGGCGGTGTGGCTGGTGGACGACGCCGAGGACGTCGAGGGAATGGCGGCAGGCGTCCGCGCGTTGCTGGATCGACCGGACCAGAAGCAGTTGCGGGAGGCGGCGCGGGAGGCGGCCCTGGAGAACCGGGACACCGAGAACTTCGAGCGCGTGGAGGCCCTGTACCAGGAGATCCAGGCCCGGCGACCGGGGGGAGCGGCCCGATGAGCCCGCCCGCCGAGCGCAGCGCCAGGGGGGGCAAGGCGACCCGCACGGGCAAGGCCGGCAGGACGGGCAAGCCCCGCAAGCGCAGCCGGCGCGGCGCGGCGCGGCCCTCGTTCGCCCGCCGCTGGGGCCGGCGCGCGCTGGTCTTGCTCGGGCTGGCGCTGGCGGGCGCCGTGGCGCTGGCGCTGCTGTACCGCCACCACGTCGTGGAGCACCCCGGCGCGCACCTCGCGCGCGATCACATCCTGGCCGTGATCTCCCAGGAGACGACGGTCTACTACCACGACGGCGAGACGACGCTGGGGGTGTTCTTCGACTCCCACCACCGCCAGTACGTGCCCTACGACGAGGTCCCGCAGGCGTTCGTCGACGCCCTGGTCGCCACCGAGGACCACCGGTTCTGGCGGCACCACGGGTTCGACACCAGGGGCTTCGCGCGGGCGATGCTGGCCAACCTCGAGGCCCGCGACATCGTCGAGGGCGGCTCGACGCTGACGATGCAGACCGCCGAGAACCTGTTCTTCGCGCAGCGCGCCGTGACGGTCCCGGACAAGGCCCACGAGATGGTGGACGCGCTGCGCCTCGAGCACCACTACACCAAGGAGGACATCCTCGAGTTCTACCTCAACCAGTTCTACGTCAACGGCAACGGCCGCGGCCTCGGGATCGCCGCCCGCTACTTCTTCGACAAGGACGTCACCGAGCTGAGCACGCTGGAGTGCGCGTTCCTCGCCGGCGTGGTGCAGTCCCCCAGCCTCTACGACCCGTTCCTCGGCGACGACGAGGAGACGCGCCAGCGGGCGCTGGACCGGGCCCACGCGCGGACCCACCACGTGCTCGACCGGATGGCCGAGGAGGGCTACCTGACCGCCGAGGAGCGGGACGCGCTGCAGCTGATGGAGATCCCGTTCCGCCGCGGGCGGTTCCGCTACGCCTACGACGTGGTGCTCGAGTCGGTCTCGCGGGAGCTGGACAGCGAGCACTTCCGCGCCGTGCTGCGCGAGGCCGGGATCGAGAACCCCTCCACCGCCGGGATCGAGATCGTGACGACCCTCGACGCCACGATCCAGCGCGAGGCGCTGTACGGGCTGCGCCACCACCTCACGGACGCCGGCGTCCCCCTCGAGGGCGCCGACCTCGGCGATGTCACCTTCGAGCTCGACGAGCCGCGCCCGGTGGCCGGCTCGAGCCTGCTGCCGCACACGTTCCACAACGGCCGGATCGTCGCGGTCGACCCCGACGAGGGCACCATCGACGTGGACCTCGGCGGGACGATCGGGACCGTCGATCGCGAGGGCTCGACGCGGCTGGCGACGCTGGTCGAGCGCTCGCGGACGCGCAACCGCTGGGCCGAGGCCAGCCGCCGCGAGACCGCCGCGCTGCTGCGCGAGCTCTCGGTCGGCGACGGGGTGTGGGTCTCGATCCGCGAGCGCGAGGGCGACGAGCTGTCCCTCGACGTCGAGCACCGCGGGGAGCTCGAGGGCGGGCTGATCGTGCTCGAGGACGGGGAGATCCGGGCGATGGTCGGCGGCAGCCGCAACCGCGACTTCAACCGCGCGGTGCAGGCCCGCCGCCAGTTCGGCTCGACGTTCAAGCCGCTGGTCTACTACGCGGCGCTGCAGCTCGGCTGGACGATCACCGACGAGCTGGACAACCGCCGCGAGGTGTTCCCCTTCGAGGGCAGCTTCTACTACCCGCGGCCCGACCACCAGGGGGCGCCGGAGCAGGTCAGCATGGCGTGGGCCGGGGTCCACTCCGAGAACGTCGCCAGCGTCTGGCTGCTGTACCACCTGACCGATCCGCTCAACGAGGCCCAGTTCGCCGAGGTCGCCGAGCGCGCCGGGCTGACCCGCCGGGACGGCGAGACCCGCGAGCAGTACATCGAGCGGATCCGCGACCGCGAGGGCGTCGTCGCCACCGACGACCGGATCCGCGAGGGGCTGTTCGACCGTGCCCGCGAGGACGCCCGCGTCGACCTGCTGTTCGACGGCCGCGAGGAGCAGGCCGAGGCGCTGCAGCGGCTGCACTACGGGATCCGCTTCGGCACCGAGCGGGCGCGCCAGGACGACGCCGAGAAGCGGGCGATCCTGCGGCGCTCGCTGCTGTACCTCGAGGAGCGCGCGGCGGACTGCCGGCCCGACCTGCAGCGCCTGCGGGAGGCGGCCGACGGCGGGAAGCCGTTGCCCCGGGTCGGCGGGCTGGCGGTGGGCACGCTGGACGGCGAGCGCACGGTCTCGTGCGGCGACCCGGGGGAGGGCTGGACCGAGCTGGACCGCGAGACGCTGGCCCGCTGGGCCGGCGAGCCGGGCGGGCTGGCCCCGATCCTGACCGACGACCGGGTGGTGGTCCACGGGCAGCTGTCGCTGGCGACGCTGGACGAGGTCCGCACCGACATCGACCGGCGCTTCGCCGACCGCGACGAGGACGACCTCTACGCGCTGTCGACGCTGCAGCTGCTGCGGGACTTCCGCACGCTGGTGGCGATCCGCTACGTCACGGCGCTGGCGCGCGAGATGGGCATCCGCCAGGAGCTGGCCTCCGGGCTGAGCCTGCCGCTGGGCAGCAGCGACATCTCGCTGCTCGAGCTGGCCCTGGCCTACCAGTGCCTGCGGGACGGGCGGGTGCACTACTTCGACGGCGTGGACGAGCCTGGCGTGCGGCCCACCGCGGTGATCGCCCAGATCCGGCTGGAGGACGGCACCGTGATCTACGAGGCCGAGCGCGGCGCGCGGCAGCTGGTCCCGCCGAGCGCCTCCGAGGAGATCACCCAGGTCCTGCGCCAGGTGGTGGAGCGCGGCACCGGCGAGCGCGCCGCGGCGGCGCTGCCCGAGGTCCCGCTGGGGGGCAAGACCGGCACGACCAACGCCTACCGCAACGCCGCGTTCGTCGGGATCGTGCCGCGGCCGGTGGACGGGGTGTGGTCGATGGGCGAGGGCCTGGTGATCGCCAGCTACGTGGGCTTCGACGACAACCGCAAGATGGCCCGCGGCTCGATCCGGCTGGCCGGCGCGACGGGGAGCCTGCCGGCCTGGCTCGGCGCGGCCCGCGGGGTGCGGCTGACCTACGGCGCCGGGCTGCCCGATCCGTCTGCGGTGGCCCGCGGGGAGGGGCTCGAGGCGGTGGAGGTGGACGAGCGGACCGGGTTGCCGGGTTCGGACGTCGAGGGCGGCGTGACGCTGTACCGCACGGAGCGCAGCGAGGGATGGTACCGTCCGTTCGAGCCATGGAGGGCCCGATGAGCCATCGCCGAACCCGGGCCGCCGCGGCCGCCGCCGCGCTGGCCGGCGTCGTCGTGCTCACGGCGGGGTGCCGCACGGTGCGCCCGCCGGAGGGCACGGTGCACCACGAGCCGCTGTACGACCGCGGCGAGGTCCGCGGCGAGCTGCAGCGCGCCCGCCGGATCGCCGAGCTCGCCGAGGGCGTCGAGCGGGCGGTGGCCGACGCCGGCGTCGAGCTGTGGGAGTCGTTCGAGGCGCTGTACGCCGCCCCGCCGCAGGACCCCGCCGCGGCGCGCGAGCGGGAGGCGGCGATCGTGTCGCGGTACCTCCGCGCGGTGGAGGCCGCCGCCCGCGAGCGGCCCGGGGAGGACCCGGACCCGCGGCCCGGGGAGGACCCGGCGGAGGGCAAGACCGTCGTCGAGCTGCAGTTCGAGCACTACTACCGGGCCGTCTCGCGGGCGCAGGCCGAGGGGCGGTTCACCGAGGCGATCGCCGCGGCCGAGGCGCTGCTCGACGACATCGAGGCCGCCCGGGGAGAGGGCGCGGCGCCGAGCGGGACCCAGCTGCGGCTGTGGATCGGGCTGTGGCAGCTGGCGACGGGCGACTACGCCGGGGCCCGGTCCTCGTTCGAGGAGGTCCAGGCGCTGCGCGACGAGGGCGCGGAGCTGGCCGAGCGCGCCCGGCTGCTCGTCGAGGAGCTGGACCTGCTGCAGACGCTGCCGCCGGGCCCCGACCGGGACGATCTGGCCCGCGGGTGGGCGATGGTCGAGATCGGCGATCTGGAGCTGGCCGGCGCGCTGGCGCGCACGGTCCAGCAGCGCTCCGGCGACGCCGACGTGCAGCGCGAGGCGAGCTTCCTGCTCGCCGCGGTGCAGCGCTCCCAGGCGGCGTGGATCGACGACCTGGAGCGCCGGGCCCGCGCGGACATCGCCGACGGCCCGCCGTTCGAGATCGCGCTGGCCAGCGCCGAGGCCCTCGACGGCGGGGTGGAGCCGGCCCCCGCCCGGGCCCGCGAGGTGCGCGCCGCGGTGGACGAGGCCGAGGCCGGGCTGGCCGCGATGGCGTCGGCGACGCTGGCCGAGCAGTGGAGCGCGGCCGCCGAGGAGGCCCGCGCGCTGGTGGCCGCCGAGCGGTTCCGCGAGGCCGTGGCGCTGTACGACCGGTTCCAGGGCACGGAGCTCGAGGAGCGGGCCCGCGGGGAGCAGGTCCGCACCGCGGACATCCTGGTCCGCGAGGAGCGCCGCCGCGCAGGCGACCTGTTCGTCGCGGCGCAGAGCGAGGCGGACCCGGCCCGGCGCACCGCCCTGCTCGCCGAGGCGCGGGCGATCCTGGCCGGCCTGCTGGAGGAGTTCCCCGACAGCAGCTACACCGATCGCGTGCGGCGCAACCTCGAGGCGGTGGACGAGGCGCTGGGTGCCGATCCTGGTTGACAGCGGGGCGGGGCTTGCTCTAAAAGGCGGCCTGCTCGTGGCTCAGTAGCTCAGCTGGTTAGAGCGTGCGACTCATAATCGCAAGGTCGGCGGTTCAAGTCCACCCTGAGCCACCAGCAACAAAACCCTGAAATCCCGCCCGGTTGGGCGGGATTTTTCGTTCTGGTGGCATGCCGGCGATGAGGGACGTCCTCGTGCATTCCTCGTTCGGGGTAGTAGCGGTGGCGGTGCACGCGGGGCGGGGGGAGCAGGTCGGCGAGTGGTCCGGCACCCCGGCGCTCCAGCGCCAGGCGGTCCCACGCCTCGACCCGGGTGTCGGCGTGGACCGAGAAGCCGCCGTGGCCCTGCCACTGAAGCATCTCCTCGGCGTCCCCGTCCTCGGCGGATGGCCGCCCCTTTGGTCCTGGCGCACCAGCTACCGCAGCACGCGCTGGCGGACACGAGCTGTTCCGGCGCCTGATCGTCGACCTCGGCATCCGTCCGCCGGGCATGGCCGACGACCACATGGCCCTGTGGTCGGCCTACCAGAAGCAGCAGGTGATCGATCTGGCGGAGCAGGTCAACGCGCTGGTGGGGGACGAGGGGGCTTGTGTCGAGGTGATCCTCAGCGCCGACGTGGAGGGCGATGCCTGGTGATCACCTTTCGCCAAGCTCGGAGAGCACCGCTCTGAGCAGGATCGGAGACAGTCGTAGTCCCTGCTCGAGCAGCGCGTCGAGCAACGGTCGTGCCGCGGAGATGATGCCGGCCTTCCGTGCCGAAGCGATGATCCCGACGGTGCCCACCACCTGCAGACCCAGCGACTCGGCGCAGCGGCGGGCGGCTCGGTCGTCGACCACGGCTTCGCGGCGGTCGGCCAGCGCCCGCGCGATGACCTGGGACTCCCCCAGACCGAGATCCCAGGCGTCGATCGTCTTGGGGACCTCGATATCCGGGACGACGTCGAGGCCCGGGGTCGTCTGGACCCGCGGCCCCGCGCCGTCGCGCTCCGAGCCCGCGGAGACCTCCTGCATCACGGCTGCGGGGATCTCCACGGAGTTCCCCACCGCGGTGAGCAGATCGAGCCGCTCGATCCTCGCGAGCAGGATCAGCGGAGACGCGTTGACGACCAGGACTCTAGATTCGCTGGAGGGCATCCCGCACGTCCTCGACGGACTCCTGGCTGGCCGACACACCGCTGGCGCCGAGGGCGTCGATGAACGTCGCGCGGTCCACACCTGCGATCTCGGCGGCCTTGCCCTGGGAGACGGTGCCGCGCGCGTACCACAGGATGGCCGCCGCCAGCCGCACGTCGCTGGCCACCTCGTCGGGGGACTTGCGCAGTGTGGCGCAGAGATCCGGGTCGCTCTCGATGCGCAGTGCCGACATGACTACCTCCGATCCCGATCGTAGCCGCTCACGCCCCTTCCTTCATCATCGGAACCACACGCGGCCGCGCTATGGCCGACTTCTCCAGCCCGGCGCGCAGATCCTCGAGCCCCAGCGGCGCGTAGACCTTCTCGGTGACCGTCACCGTGGAGTGGCGCAACAGCTTGCTCGCGACGTGCAGGCCGGCGGTGCGGGCCACGGCGAGGCCGAAGGTGCGTCGCAGGTCGTGGATGTGGACGTCCTCGACCTCGGCGGCCTCGAGCACGTCGGCCCAGGGGCGCTTGAGGTCGGACCGGTGGCCGTCGTGGCCGATGCCTGGCACCAGCCACGGGGAATCCAGCTTGCGCGGCATCGCCCTGAGCAGCTCGACGACCTCGGCGTGCAGCGGGATGGTCTGCGGGGTACCGGACCTGGGGGAGGGGATGCGCCAGGTGCCTGCGGCGATGTCGAAGTCCTCCCAGCGCGCGGAGAGCACCTCGGTGCGGCGGGCGCCGGTGGCGATCAACAGCAGCAGGGCGCCGCGGGCGAACGGGTCCTTCAGCGCGTGGATGGCCTCCACCACGGACTTCATCTCGCCGTCGTTCAGGACACGGTTGCGCGGCGTGTTCTCGCGGTTGGGACGCACGCGGGCCGCGGGATTGGACGGGATCAGATCGGAGCGCCACGCGACGTTGAGGCTCGCGCGCACGCAGGCCAGCCAGCGGTTGGCGGCGATCTTGCCGTGGCGCTCGGAGTAGCAGGTCATCATCCTGCGCACGTCCTCGACGGTGATCTGGTCGATGGGCTTGTGGCCCCAGTGCTTGCAGGCGCGCTTCATGTGGGTGCGGTCCTGCTTCCAGGATTTCTTGCGTCGCTTGATCTCCTCGACGTAGTCGTCCGTCCAGGCCCGAAAGGTGGGTACGGTCCTGCGGGCCTCGCGCTCTTCGAGAGGATCGCTGCCCTGGTACACGGTCGCCAGCTTCTCCCGGGCCAGGGAGCGGGCTTCGTCCGGGGTCAGCGCGCCGTAGGGGCCGAGCGTCATGCGGCGGCGCTTGCCCCTCGGGCCGTACTCGATGAAGAACGCCTTGCGGCCGGACGGGTAGTGGGTCAGCCCGAAGCCGGTCAGGTCGGTGTCGTAGTGGTTCTCGCCGTTGCGGCGGGTGGCCGGGGCGAGGCCGTCGATGGCGCGCGAGGTGAGCTTGATCCGGGCCATGGTGTCCTCGTGCAGTCCTCGTACATGGGGCCGTCCTCGTGCGGTACTCGTGCAGCGAGGACAACCATACTCGTACCGTATCAACGAGAATATCGTAGTGAAAATGGGTTGTTGTGTGAAGTGTTCAACACGAGGATTCGCGCGGTCACCCCACCAACGTAAGACTCATAATCGCAAGGTCGGCGGTTCAAGTCCACCCTGAGCCACCACGCGACATCCGACACGGGGCGGCCCTCCCGCGGGGTCGCCCCGCTGTCGTTCCGCGCCCCCCGCCGCGGCCGAATCCGTGCCGCCGCCGCCCCCCGACGTTGTAGAATGGGGGGAGGAGAGGGGGTCCCGATGCTCCGGTCCGTGCCGTGGGCCTTGCTGGCCGCGCTGATCCTCGTCCCGGTCCGCCCCGCGGCCGCCCAGGTCGAGGTCCTGATCATCTGGGATACCAACAACGCCGACGTGACCTCGCTGGCCCAGGCGATCGGCTCGGCCGGGATGGCGGTCACGCTGAGCGCCACCAGCGAGACCGCGTACGACGGGTCCAACCCGGCTCCCACCGGCTTCGACGCGGTGATCCACCTCAACGGCTCCACCTGGGACGCGGGCGACGAGATGCCGCTGGCCGGGCAGCAGGCGCTGGTGGACTTCGTGGACGACGGCGGGGTGTACGTCGCCGGGGAGTGGAACGCCTACGAGCTGTCCCAGGGCCGGATGCAGGCGATGGACGACCTGATCCTGTCGACCTACGCCGGCGAGTTCTACAACGCCACGACGATGGACGAGATCCCGGCCCAGGCGGGGCACCCGATCCTGGCCAACGTGCCCGCGTCGATCGCCGTGGACTCGTCGTTCACGCAGGGTCAGGTGCGGACCTTCGCGTCGGACCCCCCCGTGGTGCTGATGCAAGACCCCTGAAGCGATCCGGCGCTGGTGGTTCGCCAGCTCGGTTGTGGTCGGGTGGTCAACTTCTTCTTCGCCGCCAACGACGATCCCGCGGCCCACGAGCTGGCCAAGCCGGACATCCAGTAGCTGCACGTCGACGCCATCCGGTGGGGCGTCGACTGCGACGGCGACGGCGTGGTCAACCGCCTGGACAACTGCATGAAGGTGGCCAACCCGTTGCAGGAGGACGAGGACGGCGACGGGATCGGCAGCGCGTGCGACGGCTGCACCGACGCCGACGGGGACGGCCACGGCAACGGGCAGTGGCCGATGACGGCCTGCACCGGACAGAGCGCCGACTGCGACGACGGCGACCCGGCCGTGTACCCCGGCGCCGTCGAGGTCTGCAACCACGTGGACGACGACTGCGACGGGACGGTCGACGACGGGCTGCCGACCACCGACTGGTACCCGGACCTGGACGGCGACGGCTTCGGCGCGATGAACGCCCCGCCGGTGACCGACTGCCTGCAACCCCCGGACACCGTGGCCGACGACCACGACTGCGACGACGGCGACGCGGCGGTCAACCCCCTGGCCACCGAGGTCTGCAACCACGTGGACGACGACTGCGACGGGTTCGTCGACGACGGGCTGCCGGCCAGCGACTGGTACCCGGACCTGGACGGCGACGGCTACGGCGACGACAGCGCCCCGCCGGTGACCGACTGCATGCCGGTCCCGGGCCACGTCGAGGACGCCACCGACTGCGACGACGGCCACGCGCTGGTCAACCCCGGCGCCGACGAGGCGTGCAACGGGGTCGACGACGACTGCGACGGGACCGTCGACGAGCCCGACGCGGTGGACGCCCAGACCTGGTACCTGGACGCCGACGGGGACGGCTACGGCGACCCGGCGAGCGGCGTGGTGGCCTGCGATCCGCCCAGCGGCCACGTCCTCGACGGGACCGACTGCGACGACGCCCACCCGGGCCGCAACCCGGGCCTCGCCGAGGTGGTCTGCGACGGGATCGACAACGACTGCGACGCGGCGACCGCCGACGAGCCGGACCAGGACGGCGACGGCGACCCGGTGTGCGTCGACTGCGACGACACCGACCCGGCGCTGACCCTCGACGACGCCGACGGCGACGGGTACTCGACCTGCGACGGGGACTGCGACGACGCGGCGGCGGGGGTCAACCCCGGCGCCGCCGAGACCTGCAACGGCGGGATCGACGACGACTGCGACCCCGCCACCGACGAGCTCGCCGACGGGGACGGCGACGGGTACACGCTGTGCGACGGCGACTGCGACGACGGCGACGACGCGGTGTACCCGGGCGCCGACGAGATCTGCAACGGCGGGGTCGACGACGACTGCGACCCCACCACCGACGAGGACGTCGACGGTGACGGCGATCTCGTCACGATCTGCGACGGCGACTGTGACGACGGCGACGCCAGCGTGGCGCCGGGGCTGCCCGAGCTGTGCGACGGGCTGGACAACGACTGCGACGGGGCGCCGCTGCCCGACGAGGTGGACGCCGACGGCGACGGCTCGATGGTCTGCGCCGGTGACTGCGACGACGCCGACGACAGCGTCTACCCGGGGGCGGCGGAGCAGTGCGACGGGCTCGACAACGACTGCGACGGCGTGGTCGACGAGGACGTCACGCTGGACCAGGACGGCGACGGGCTCAACCCGTGCCAGGGGGACTGCGACGACCTCGACGCGGCGGTGTACCCCGGCGCACCGGAGATCTGCGACGGCAAGGACAGCGACTGCGACGGCGCCCCCGCGGCCGACGAGGTGGACGACGACGGGGACGGCTGGATGGTCTGCGAGGGCGACTGCGACGACGCCGATGCCGATCTACAGCTCGACGACGCCGACGGCGACGGGTTCAGCACCTGCGACGACGACTGCGACGACGGGGACGCCGCGGCGACCCCCGAGGACGCCGACGGCGACGGCTACTCGCCGTGCGAGGGGGACTGCGACGACGGCGACGCCGCGCTGACCCCCGAGGACGCCGACGGTGACGGCTACAGCTCCTGCGAGGGGGACTGCGACGACGGCGACGCGGACGTCTACGAGGGCCAGCTCGAGGACTGCGCCGACGGCGTCGACAACGACTGCGACGGCGCCGCGGACGGCGACGACCCCGACTGCGGCGGCGACGACGACGGGGGCGACGACGACACCGGCGCCGCGGACGACGACGACGACACCGGCGGCGGCGCGGACGACGACGGGGACCCCGCCGAGGGCTGCGAGTGCCGCACCGGCGCGGCGCGGACGGCGGGCGCGGCGTGGGGGCTGGTGGCGCTCGCCGCGGCGCTGTGGTGGCGTCGTCGCTAGCGGCCTGTCGCAGATTGCCACGCACCGCCGGCATCTCGTCTGCCGGCCGCCTCTGAACAGCCCCTCCCTGCCCATATGCCCGATATGCGTCGGTCGAGGCGGTCCAGATCCGACTCGCCAGTCGAGCGCGGCCCGGCACGCGCCAATCTGCGACAGGCTGCCAGCCCCCCCTCCCTCGTGCCTCAACAGCCGTTGCCGGGGTAGACCGCCGGATCGCGATCGTCGCAGTCCAGCCCGAGCGATGGGTACGTGCCGACGTTGTATGGCCCGGGCTGCCACCACTCGAGGGAGCCGTCGTCGTCGCGGTCGAACTGGTCGGCCCCGGGTCCGCCGTAGAGCCCGATGTCGGAGGGGCTGCCGTCGGGGTCGAGCACGGTCGGGTCGCCGGCGTCGACGAGGTCGGCCCAGGCGCTGAGGTGCAGGTCCCACAGGGCGACATCGGGGCCGGCGATGTCCAGGTGCTGGGGGTCGCTCGCGATGTTGCCGTCGAGGCCGGTGGGATCGTCGAAGCCGTAGACCGGGTCCGGCACGTTGCCGAACAGGTTGCAGTGGGTCAGCACGGGGTCGCTGGAGAGATCCTTGCCGATCCCCCCGCCTGGCAACAGCGAGGTGTTCCACGAGATGTCGGTGTTGCGCGCCGTGAGGGCCACCGACAGCGAGCCGTAGATCCCACCGCCGGACCCCTGCGCGTCGTTGCCCACCACCGCGCAGTTGTCCAGCACCGGCGGGGCGATGGCGTACGCGACCCCGCCGCCGTTGCCCAGCGCGGCGTTGCCGTGGATCGAGACGTTGGTCAGGGTCGGCGCGGTCAGCAGCCCGGAGACGGCGACCCCACCGCCGCTGTCGGCGACGTTGCCCGCGACGTCGACGTTGGACACCGCCGTCGTCGTGTTCAGCAGGTACAGCCCGCCCCCCGAGGAGTAGGCGACGTTGGACCAGAACACGCTGTCGGTCAGCTCCTGCAGCGCCCCGCCGGAGACGAGCATCCCACCGCCGTTGCTGGTGACGCTGACGTTGCCCGCCACGATCAGGTTGCGCAGCTCCGGGTTGGAGCCCTCGAGGTACACGCCCCCGCCGTAGCCGTCGGCGACGTTGCCGCTCGCCTGCAGCCAGTGGAGCGACCCCGTCGTCCCGTCGAGGATCGCGACCCCGCCGCCGCGGGACCCGGCGGTGTTGCCCTCGAAGGCGCAGTCGCCGACGGTGACGTCGGCGCCCGACGCGCTGAGCCCGCCCCCCCGCGCGATGGCGTTGTTGGCGACGAAGTCGACGCGCAGCAGATCGGCCCCGGCGGCGCCGCTGACCGCCACCCCCCCGCCGTCCCCGCTGGCGTGGTTCTCCTCGAACCGGCAGTCGGTGAGCTCCAGCGTGGAGAGGTCCCACGCGGCGACGCCGCCGCCGCCCACGTCGGCGTGGTTGCGGTCGAACGCCACGTCGTCGAGGGTGGCGGCGGCGGTGGTCGCGAGGGCCACCCCGCCGCCGCTCCAGTTGGAGTGGTTGTCGGAGAACACCGCGTCGGCGAGCTCGACGGTGGACGCCTCGGCGTAGATCCCGGCGCCGTTCCAGATCGAGGTGTTCTCGGAGAACGCGGCCTGGATCGCCGAGAGGCTCGAGCCGTCGTCGAGGTGGACGCCCGCGCCGTAGTCGGCGAACCCCTGCTCCACGAGGACCTCTCCGAGCGTCAGCGCCGCACCGCCGGTCAGCGCGGCGCCGCCGCCGAGCTGGTCCGCCACGTTGGACCGCAGGGTGCAGCGCTCCAGGGAGACCGCGGCCGGCCCCTCGACGTAGAGCCCGCCGCCGCTCTCGCTCGCGGCGTTGTCGGCGACCAGGACCGAGCCGAGCGCGGGGGACGAGCTGCCGCCGACGAACAGCCCCGCGCCGCGCTGGGCCTCGTTGTCGCGGACCATCAGGCTGCCCAGCGTGGGGCTGCTGTCCACCACCAGGACCCCGCCGCCGTCGATCGCGAGGCCGCCGCGGACGGTGAAGCCGAGCAGCACCGAGTCCGCGCCCTCGCCGGACGCGAAGCGCACCACCGGGCCGGCGCCGCCGCCGTCGAGGATCGTCTGCACCGGCCCGGCGAGCCCCACCACGCCGACGGCGCGGCCGTGGAAGTCGAGGTGCCCGGTGTAGGTGCCGGCCTCGACGCAGATCACGGTCCCGGTCAGCGCCGCGTCGATCGCCTCCTGGATCGTCGGGTGGTCGGCGGGGACGAACTTGGTGCAGGTCACGCAGTCCTCGTCGGCCACGCCGTCGCAGTCGTCGTCGCCGCCGTCGCACAGCTCGACGGCGCCGGGGCTGAGGGTCGCGTCGGTGTCGTCGCAGTCGCCGTCGCACAGGGTGTAGCCGTCGCCGTCGACGTCCCCGGTCTCGTCCGTGAGCGGGTCGCAGTCGTTGTCGATCCCGCCGTCGCAGACCTCCTCGGCGGCGGGGTTCAGCGCCTCGTCGGCGTCGTCGCAGTCACCGGCGCACTCGGCGTAGCCGTCGCCGTCGTCGTCGAACTCGTCGTCGGAGATCGCCCCGTCGCAGTCGTTGTCCTTGCCGTCGCACGCCTCGGCGGCGCCGGGGTGGACGGCGCTGTCGGTGTCGGCGCAGTCGCCGTCGCAGGAGCTGAAGCCGTCGCCGTCCTGGTCGGCGGGGGTCAGGGCCGGGTCGCTGTCGTCGCAGTCGCCGTCGCACACGCGCCAGCCGTCGCCGTCGGCGTCCTCCTCGCCCTCGGTGGAGCCGTTGCAGTCGTTGTCGAGGCCGTCGCAGACCTCGGGTGCGCCGGGGAACGCGGCGGCGTCCTCGTCGTCGCAGTCGCCCGCCACGGCGTCTCCGGCACAGGGGTCCGCCTCGCAGAACCCGTCCCCGTCCCAGTCGTGGTGGGGGTCGCCGGCGTAGTCGTCGGGGCGCTCGGCGTCCGCGAGGCAGCCGCCCGCGGCCACGGCGAGACCCAGCAGCAGGGGGAGCGCGCGCATCAGAAGTCCCCCCTCAGGCCGACGGTGAAGCCCCCGGGTCCCGCGGCCAGCAGGACCCCCGGGTCCTGCATCGCCGCGCGCTGGAGCGAGACCCCGTGGGCGGTCAGCGGGATGCCCGCGGCCAGCGCCGCGCCCCCGATCGCGAACAGCGTCCAGCCCGTGCTCGCGTCCTGCTGGTACTGCTCGTAGTCGGCGTGGTGCAGGTCGTACAGGCCCGGGCTGATCGTGCCGTCGTCGAGCTGCATCGTCTGGTAGGCGTCCTGGCCGCGGTCGTGGCTGACCACGCCGAACACCGCGCCGCTGACGGCCACCGCGGCGCCGACCCCGACCAGCAGCCCGCCGACCGCCTGGAACCCCCGGGCCTGGGCCAGCTTGCGCCCCAGCACCAGCGAGACGCGCGCCCAGGCGCCGACGCGGTCGTCGTGGAGCCACGCCATCTCCGCGTCGGGTCCGCCGACCACCAGCACCTCGGTGTAGCCCGCCCGCCGCGCCCGCGACGCCAGCATGCGGAACACGGGCCGGCCGGCCTCGGAGTCCGGCGTGCCGGACAGCCCCTTCTCCACGCTTCGGGGCCCCACCAGGGCGGTGCGCGCGGCGCCGCCGGTGCGCAGCACCACCGTGGCCAGCGGTCCGCCGGCCTCGCCGTACTGGACGAGGTGCTCCTCGCCGACGAGCATGTGCTCGCGGGCCCCCACCGGGACCTCGACGCCGTCGACCCACAGCCGCACCGGGCGGTCCCCGGGGTCGATCGCGAGCGTCGTGCGCGGGGCGCGCACCGCGTCGGCGAGGCCGGCGAGGAACACCTGCTGCGGCTCCGGCGCGAAGTTGGTGTCCCAGTCCATCTCGGGGTCCCGCTCCGCGGCCTGCTGGAACGCGCCGCGGGCCGCCTCGGCGTCCCCGGCGTAGAAGTGGATGATGCCGAGCAGGAACGGGATCCGGGCCAGGGTCCCGGCCGGCACCGGGTCGGGGCAGGCGGCGAGGCGGCGCTGGAGCTCCTCGAGCCGGCCCTGGGCGGCGCCGTGGTCGACGGCCTGCATCTGCGCCTCGATGGCCTCCATCGCGGCCGCGACCTCCACCGCCGCGATCGGCTCGACGTCCCACGGCTCGGCCACCGCGGGGGCGAGGAACGACCACGCCCCCCCCGTGCGCGCCAGCGCGCCGGGGACGTCGACGACGTCGGCGTCGTAGCTCGGCCCGAAGGCGGCGCGCAGCGGGGCCAGCACCTCCGCTGCGTCGCCGCTGGCGGAGAGGTCGACCACCATCCGCGGGGCGGCGGCGGCCGGGGGCGGGACGGACAGGGTGATCAGCAGCAGCGTGCACGACAAGGAGCGTGGTACGAGAGGCATCGGACCATTGTCCCACATTCGCGGGTGCCCGTTCTGTGACATGTCTTGACCGCTCGACCCGAAACCGTACAAATGTTCAGTATGGAGCTGGACGGGATCCGCATCGGCTGCAGCGGCTACTCGTACCCCGAGTGGATCGGCCCGTTCTACCCCGCCGACACCCCCCGCGACGCGCTGCTGGCACGCTACGCGGCGGCCTTCGACCTGCTGGAGGTCCACCACACCCGCTACCGGGTGCCGACGGCCGCGGCGATGGAGCGGCTGGTCCGCGGGACGGGCGGGGGCGTGCAGCTGACGGTCCGCGCCCCGCGACCCCTGCTCGCGGCGGGGGGGCGCGACGAGGCGCTGGCCCGCGCCCTGCGGGAGGCCCTGGCCCCGCTGCGCGGGGCGGGGGTGCTGCGGGCGGTGCTGGCCGAGTTCCCCGCCGGGTTCCCGCCGGTACGGGAGGCCGCGCGGCACGTGCTGTGGCTGCAGCGGGCGGTGCGGCCCCACCCGCTGGCGGTGGAGTTCCGGGGTGGGGGCTGGGCCCGCCCCCGGGTCTACGACTGGCTGCGGCGGCGGGGGATCGCGCTGTGCAGCGTCGACCAGCCGCGCCTCCCGGGGCTGTTCCCCGGCGTGCCGCTGCACACCGGGCCGCTGGCGTACGTTCGGTTCCACGGCCGCAACACCGCGCGGTGGGGGCCGGCGGAGGACCCTGGAGACCGCCACGCCTACCGCTACGGCGACCGCGAGCTGGTGCCGTGGGTGCCGCACCTGCGGAGCTTCGCGCGGGCCGGGGTGCCGGTGCTGGTGGTGTTCCACAACCACCGCGACGGAGGGGCGCCGCGCGACGCGTGCCGCCTCCGCGAGCTGCTCCTCGGCCGGGTCCCGGAGGCCCGGAAGTGATTGATATCAGGGAGGTGGCGGAGCACTCCACAAAGCCTGTGGATAAGTCTGTGGGCAATCTGATGATTGTGACGAAATGGTGCGGCGGTGCAGGGCCCGTATCCGGATTGCCCAATAATGAGGCAATTCACAAGTTCAATGATTTCAGTCACTTGTGGTTGCTGGACGATGATCCGGCCCGGCGGACAGGTTTTTCCCGCGTCGACACGGGCTTGTCGCTATGATCGACGGCCGTGAGACACTCGATATCCACCATCTTGCTGGTCTTGGTGCTCCTCGGCGGCGGGTGCGGCGCCGCCTACCGGTCGCTGCGCTGGAACACCCCCGACGACACCGTGCTGCGCTACGACTTCGAGACGCGGCACGTGATCGAGACGGAGCTCGAGACGGTCCCGGCCGGGGCCGACCCCGAGGTCCTCGCGGCGCTCCGGGACAAGCTGCAGCAGCACGAGCTGGCGCTCTCCGGGACGCTGGAGAAGCGCAAGGCGCAGTACTTCCGCGACACCACCTCCGGCTTCGTGATCACGCTGGCGTCGGTGGACGCGATGGCCGCCCCGGAGGGGATCCCGTCTCCGCTGGACGTGGACGGGCTGGTGGGCAAGTCGGTGTCGGTGCGGGGCTTCGACAGCGGCGAGGTGTTCGAGGCGATCGGGTTCGAGCACTTCAGCGGCTACGGCCGCTTCGGCGACGTGTTCGCGGACGTGTTCCTGCAGCTGATGCGCCGGCTGCCGCCGGAGCTCCCCGAGGCCGGGAGCTCGGCCGTGGTCCACAGCGAGATCCCGCTCCAGATCGATCCGCTCTGCGAGGTGCGGCGGATCTCCGAGGTCGAGTACCGCGTGGCGGGGGAGCCGACCCCGTGTCAGCTCGGGCGCACCTGCGTCGAGCTGCTCTACGAGGGGTGGGTCAGGGAGACGGGCTTCAACCGCGAGCCCCGGCACGTCACCGAGCTGGAGGCGACCGGCACGATCCGCGGGTCGATGCTGCTGGCGATGGACGTCCGCGACTTCCAGGAGCACCGCTACGAGGTCGACATCGACCGCACGATCCGGACCTACGAGGGCCCGTTCGACCGCGAGGAGGGCGAGCAGGGCACGGTCCGCGCGGTGGTGCTCCAGGCCGACCACGAGCAGACGGTGCTGCGGAGGCAGCCATGAGGACGATCGCCTCGCTGCTGCTGGCCGGCGTCGTGCTGGGCGCGGCGGGCGCCGCGCGTGCGCAGTACAAGCCGCCGACCTACCTGGCCGAGCCGGGGAGCCTGACGGATCGCTACCTGACGCCGGGAGAGGCCCGCGACGTCCTGCACGGCGCCACCTCCGCGTTCGAGGCCTGCTTCCTCGAGCAAGGCGGGATCGCCGGCGGGGGCGACGTCACCCTGCGCCTGACGGTGAACAGCGATGGCCGGCCCGAGGGGATCGAGGTCGAGGCCGGCGAGGGGCAGGGATCGCTCCAGGGCTGCCTCGAGCAGGTCGCCGGCGGGCTGTCGTTCCCCGCCCACGACGGGGACCCCCTGGCGCTGGCGTACCCGCTCGTGTTCGTCCGCGACGACCGCGGCAGCCGGCTGGTGCCGTACCCGATCGTGTTCGTCAAGCCACGCGAGCGGGCGTTCCTGCTGCTGCCGATGCCGCTGACGCTGACCCTCGAGGAGCGCGAGGAGCTCGAGAGGCTGCTCTATCCCTGACCGGCGGGGCGCGCGATTCGTCCTCACCCGTGCGCGGGAGGGGACCTGGGGCCGGCTTCGTGGGATAATCGCGCACCGGGATTCCCGATGGCCCAGATCGAAACCATCGACACCGTCCTCGAGCGATGCCGCTTCATCTCGTCCGAGCGGGAGCTGGACCGCACCAACAAGCACGTCCGCTCGGCGCTGCCGCCGCTGTCGACGGTCGCGGTCCGCGGCGGTGCGCGGAGGCGCTCGTTCCAGGCCTACCCGGTGGTCCCCAGCCCGCGCCTGGTGGAGCTGCTGACCCACTTCCTGGCCGACGAGATCCGGTACACCGACGAGCGGGGACCCCGCTCGGCGCCGTTCACCCAGCAGGACCTGGAGCAGTTCCGCGACGAGCCGTACTTCGCCGAGCTGGCCTCGCTGGTGGCCAAGACCCGGGCCCATGGGACGGTACTGCGCCTGGACAGCGTGCTGTGGATCCACCTGTCGTGGCTGATCTCCACGCTGCTGCACCCCGACGAGGCCTTCCTCCAGTGGCTCCGCGAGCTGTGCCCCGGCGTGCGCGACGAGGCGCTGCAGATCCTCCACGGGCTCGACGGCGGCGGCCAGGCCGGGCGCACCCGCGCGGCGGAGCTGCGCCGCGCCGCGCTGCGCTCGCTGATCACCCGCAACGAGTACGCCAACCGCACGGTCTCGCGGATGGTCGGCGACGACAAGCCCAACGCCCTGCACACGGCGATGGCCGCCAACCAGCTGGTGTTCACCCTGCCCACGGGGTTCCCGACGTCGTTCGACCTGCAGGCCCTGGTGGCGGCCAAGGACTACGGCTTCACGGCCAGCCGCCTGACCGACCTGGTGCGCGCCCTGCGCGCCGTGGTCGAGGACCTCTACCGCCACCGCGAGGATCAGGCGCTGTCCGGGACGGAGCGGTTCTTCTACAGCCAGTTCTTCCGCACCGCGGTGATGGAGCACGTCCGCCACCTGGACCCCGCGCGGCTCCCCGGGGGCGCCGACGAGACGTTCGACGACCCCGACGCCGCGCTGACGTTCAAGCTGGGCTGGACGCTGGTGTTCCACGACGACGTGCTGCGCTACCTGCTGACCCACCTCGATCAGCTCAACACCAAGCGGGCCCTGCCCCCCAGGCTGCGCGGCCAGCTGTCCAAGGAGGTGCTCGAGGTCTTCGAGCGCCCCGAGCTGCTGCGCAAGCGGGAGGACAAGGTGCTGGAGCTGGCCCGCGACCTGCGCCTGCTCGACCTGTTCGACACCCTGCGCGACTTCCAGGCGCTCGTGGCCGGCGACCAGGGCTCGTTCACCCTCGACGGCCAGCCGCTGCAGTCGTCGTCGATCCCGCTCGATCTGGGCAGCTACTACGAGGTCTACCACCGCAACCGCAGCGGCGTGGCGGTGTTCATCGACCTGATCGGGTTCACGCGCAAGACGCGGGAGCTGTTCTTCGGCGGGGGCAGCACCTCGACCACCGAGGACGTCGAGATCCGCGATCGGGGCGAGCTGGCCGCGCTGGCGCTGGAGCGCGTGTTCCACGTCCGCGAGGAGCTGCGGGCGTTCGGCGGGGACGCCGAGGGGTTCGAGGGGGACGCGATCCTCGACCTGTTCCCGGACCCCCTGTCGGCGCTGCGCTACGTGGCCCGCTTCGCCGAGAACTACCGCCACTACGCGCGGATCCAGTTCCGGCCGTTCTCGCGGCCGGTGCCCAACCCGTTCGCCACCGAGGGGTTCCGCGTGGGGATCGCCTCGGGGGAGTACACGCTGGTCAACGTCCCCGACATGGACGCCAGCGGCACGCTCCACGCGCGGCTGCGGGCGATCGGGCCGGCGATCAACAAGGCCAGCCGGCTCAACTCGGGCAAGAAGGACACCGGCGAGCTGTTCCTCTCGGCGGGCCCCGAGCAGGCGGGCGAGGAGGTCGCGGACCCCCTCGGCGTGCTGCGCGTCGAGGTGGACCACCACCAGCTGGCCAACGGCGGGCTGTGCCTCGACCGCAACACGTTCAACGAGCTGCGCAGCCTGGTCAGGCGGGCGGCGCTGCCCCACTGGCTGCCCCACGGTCAGGCCGGCTTCGAGCTCGAGGGGCGCGACGTCGAGCCCAAGGCCTACTGCTTCGCCCTGATCGTGCACGACCCCGCGGGGGGACACGTGTTCGCCCTGCGCCGCCTGCCGCAGATCCCCAAGCTCAAGGGCCTCGGCGAGTCCGAGTCGGTGGTCTACGAGGCGCTGCTGTTCTCCGAGGAGGAGTACCTCGAGTTCCTCCGCCGCGACGGGGAGCTCCCGGCCGCCGAGTGGGCGGCGCCGCGCCGGTCCGAGGACTCGGTGGAGCGGCGTCGGGAGCCCGAGCCCGGGTCCGAGGACCAGGGGGACCTGTCCCAGTCCCTGCCGGACTACCTCTACCGCCGGCCCTCGGGCGGTCACGACTCGATCTCCGAGCTGTCCGGCGACGCGAGCCACTCCTCGGGCAGCGGCGACTCGCTGGTCGCGCTCGCCGAGGAGGACGGCCCCGCCCCGGCCGAGGACGAGGGCAGCGCCAGCGACCTCGACGTGTTCGCCTCGCTGGAGCTCCAGGACGTCTTCGGCGACGGCGACTCGCTGGACGTCCCGAGCCGCGACGAGGAGTCGCGGTCGCTGGCGCCCCCGCCGGAGGACTCCGCCGAGCTCGGCCAGGGGATGCTCGGCGACGAGCTGCTCGACCGCGCCTCCGACCTGTTCGACGAGCTGGAGGAGGAGCTCTCCTCGAGCGGCGCCGCGAGCGGCGGGGATCGGCCCCCGGGCCACGAGCAGCACGACCTGCTGGAGCGGACGGGGGACGGGCTGGAGCTGGACGACCCCGACGAGCCGTCCGTGATCGTCCGGGAGCTCGCGGAGGGCGCGATCTCCCTCGGCGACTCCGACGAGGACGAGGACGAGGACTCGTTCGATCCCGACGCGGTGTCCGATCTCGCCGCGCGGCTGTTCGCCGAGGAGGCGTCGCTGGGCGAGGACGAGTCGGTGGACGAGGAGGAGGACGCGGTGGTGTTCTCCATCGAGGTACCGGGGGACACCACCGGCGACCTGGACGGGCCGGGCGCCGCGGCCCCCTCCGCGCCGGTGCCCGCCGCACCGCCGGACCCGACCCCGCCGTGGCTCGCGGACGCCGAGCCCGCCGCGCCGCCCCCCCCGGCGGCCCCGGCGTCGACCCCGGCCCCGTCGCCCGCCGTCGCCGCCGCCCCGCCCGCCGACGCGCGCCCGAGCCTGCTCGGCGCCCTCGACGGCAGGGTCGTCGACCGCATCTCCAGCGTGCTCGGCAGGCCCTACCCGCACGGCGGCGGGAGTCGCCGCTGGGACGGCACCGAGCGCTCGGTGGACGTCCCCGACGGACCCGAGCGGGGCGAGCGCGCCCGCGTGCCCACGCCGGAGCTGGAGGTGGCCCTGGCCGGGTACCACATGGTGGTGCGGATGCTCGAGCACGAGAGCGAGGTCTGGATCGGGCGGCTCGCCGAGCAGGTGCTGTTCGACCTCCACCGCTACCGGATGCCGACCCCCCCCCACGGTGGGATCGATCTCTCCGGGGTGCTCGAGCAGTTCCTGCGGGACAAGGTGCGGGAGGACTTCCTGGCGTTCGGGACGCGCTACGCGGCGCTCCCCCCGGACGGATCGCCGCCGGTGGCGCTGCCGACGGACGAGGCGACGCACGTGCTGGCGACGATCGCAGAACTGTGAGGGAGAACGAGATGCGGAGCCGAGGGATCGCGTTCGGTGTGCTGGTCGGGTTGCTGCTGGCGGGCGGGTGTCCGCAGCCCGAGCCGGAGGTCCCCGCCGTGGCGGGGACGTACCCGCTGACGGTGACGCTGCTCGACGGGGACTGCATCGCCCAGGACCCGGACCTGCTCAACACGTCGTTCCTGACCTGGATCGGCGACACCGCGCTGTCCGGCACGATGGAGCTGACCCAGTCGGGGGGCGACCTGACCTTCGACTTCGAGGACTGCAGCTTCTTCGGGCTGGTCAACGCCGACGAGGAGTACTACTTCAGCGGCGACTGCGTCGACCAGGACGGGGCGGCGCTGACCGTCGCCAGCGAGGGCCAGGTCGGCCCGTCGGAGGACGTCGCCGACCGCGCGACGCTGGCCGGCGAGGTCACGATCGACGTCGACTACACGGACGAGGGCGGGACCGGAGGACCGGACGGGACGCTGGACTGCTTCCGCGAGGTGCAGATCGCGGGGGACTCGTTCTGAGCCGCGGTCGCGGGATGGCCCCGCCGGACCGGGTCTGGCACAGTGGACACCCCGCATCGCGACTGTTACAACCAGAGACACTTCGCGGACCCGTAGGGTCCCGATGGGGAGGCGAGCGATGACGCGCGGATGGATGGCTCGGCTGGTGGTCGTGGGGATCGCCCTGGTGACGCTGGGAGCCTCGGCGCAGGAAGGCGCCGAGACGGTGACGCTCCCCGATGGGATGGTGGAGGTCAAGGAGACCCACTTCCGGATCGGGATCAACGGGTTCGCCGCTTTCGACCACTTCGGGGACGACGCGGTCGCGGCCAAGGTCGGCGCGGCGGTGGTGCTGCCGCACTTCGACGTGATCATCAAGTACGGCCTGGGGATGCGCTTCGGCTTCGACGTGACCTACCACAAGGCCGGCGAGGGCAGCGTGCAGTCCACCGGGGAGGTCTCGGGCATCGACGTCACCTACTACGAGGAGACCGACGTCCCGGAGACCGTCACCACCCAGCGGGTCGACGGCTGGATCTTCTCCTACGGCCCGACGATCAACTTCAAGTACGAGCTGACCGTGCCGGCGCACACCCCGGCCTACCGGGTGTTCCGCCACATCCAGCCGTACTTCGGGGTCGGCGTCGGGCTGACCTGGAACCGGACCCACACCGACATCCCCAAGGAGATGTCGGTGCTGATCGAGAACGAGAACTACCGCGGCGCCGACGCCCAGGACTGGGACCCGTGGTCGATCCAGTTCGCCCCGGCGTTCAACCTGTTCGGCGGCACGCACTTCAACCTCGGCAAGACGTTCCGGCTCAACATCGAGGTCGGGTACTACATGGTGGAGGTCCCCGGGGACGAGACCGACGGTCACCTGAAGTACTCCACCGACGGCAACAACGCGCACCACGAGCCCTACAAGATCAACGACTTCAAGCTGGGCGGGGGATTCGAGTTCCGGTTCTGATCCCGCGAGGATCCCGGAGCATGGAGCGGACGCGGACGTGCGGATCTATCGATCGCAGATACCGAGGCTGGCCGAGGAGATCCTCGAGACCCTCGTACGCGAGGGAGACATCGAGATCGCCCCGCAGAACATGAACGAGGCCGTCCAGGACGTCCGGGCGATCATGGACGAGTACATGCGCCAGGAGTCCAAGCTCGTGCAGGAGGTCCGGGACCTGATGCACGAGCGGCAGATCACCTACGACCAGTTCGGCAAGATCAAGGGCCAGCTGTGCGAGGAGCGGGGCCACCCCACGGGCGACGACGGGATCCGCTGGATCGCCGGGCAGATCCTCGAGGCGTTCATGATCAGCAACCACGTCGACGAGGTCTTCTCCGAGGACTTCCTGATGCGGCGCAAGATGATGATCCTGTTCCGGCGGATCCTGATCGACGAGGCCGACCTCGACAAGGAGGCGCGGTCCAAGATCAAGAACGTCCGGGAGGGCACCGCCGAGTGGGAGATGGAGTACAAGAAGGCCCTGGACGAGATCCGCAAGCGCAGGGGCCTGTCGTCGGACTAGGAGCCTGTCGGGCACAGCCACTTCGGCTGCGAAGCCGCCGGGGCGGCCCCGACCCCCGCCCGATCCTGCCGACGCTGGTCGCCGTCCTGGCGCTGCTGCCCGGCTGCAAGCCCGACGAGGACGAGGACGGCGAGGAGGAGACCCCCACGGCGGAGGCCGCGGGCGAGGGCGAGGACGAGACCCCGACCCCCGGGCGCGCCGACGGCCAGCCGCTGACGGTCGACCTCCAGCTCGAGAACCTCAGCCCGCTGTACAAGGGGTTCTTCTCCCACGAGCCGTTCCTGCGGGACCTGGCCCGGACGCTGTCGCCCCACGTGCAGAGCCGCTCGGTGACGGTCAAGGTGGTGTGGAGCGAGGCCGAGCAGCTGGGCTCGATCCAGGCGCTGATCCCCGACGGCGAGGCGACGCTGGCCCGGGTGGGGGAGGGGCTCGAGGGCGACGGGACGCTGGACCCCGCGCCGCTGGGCCCGTACGTCGAGGCCCTCGACGGCTACCGCCGCGCGGTGGGCGAGGCGTACGACCTGCGCGTGCTGAGCTTCGCCGCCGCGCTGGAGCTGTGGGACCCCCACAGCGAGAGCCGCTGCCTGTGGACGCTGGTCGACGGCGACGCCGAGCCGGCGGCGCCCGGGCCGGTGATCGCGTGCACCGACCCGTTCACCAAGCGCTACGAGATCGAGCGGGACGGGGAGGCCTGGCCGGCCCCGGTCAAGGCGTCGCGGAAGGCTCGGAAGATCCTGCTGGGGGCGCTGGGGCGCTGAAGCTGGCCGAGGGCGGCTCCTCGGTCTGCTGCTCCTCGTCGGCGGCGCGGTCCTCCTCGGCCAGCGCGACCAGGTCGATCTCGACGCCGGAGGCGCGCAGCTGGGGCGTCAGGTCGGTGAGCACCACGTTGCGGTTGAACTCCTTGTTCTCCATCCCCCAAAGCACGAAGCTGGCGTAGTAGCGCTTGGCCTCGTACCACTGGAACTGGTAGCCGAACACGTCCTGCAGCTGGTGGCGCTCGCCGGTGGTGGTGTCGAGGATCCACAGGGTGGGCGGCTGGACCTCGCGGGGCAGGTACTCCGGGAGATCGTCGGCGATGTCGGTGGTCTCGGGCTCCTCGCCGGCCTCCTCGGCCGCGGCGGCGTCCTCCTCGGTCTGCTGGTGGAAGATCGAGATCGGCTCCCCCGGGCCCTCCAGCGCGATGAAGCGCCCGTCGGTGCTCACCGAGGCCCGCTCGATGCCGGGGAACTCGTGGACCACCTCGCCGCTGTCACCGCGCGCGACGACCACCCCGTCGCTGCTCGACGTGCGGTAGGCCAGCAGGTCGCTGTGCCGGCTGTAGGTGTAGTCCACGACGGGCTCGTTCAGCCACGAGAATGCCGGCTCGAGGGTGCCCGTGTTGGCCCGCAGGCGGTACAGCGTCTCGGGCGGCCGGTCGTCCTTGACCGCCGGGTCGGGCTCGCGCTCGGCGGCGAGGAACAGCACCTCGTCGGCGGCCTGCCCGCGGGTCAGCAGCCGCGGCGCGACCTGCTGGATCCCCGTGATGTTGATCACGTTCTTGTGCACGTCGTAGACGTCGATGTTGTAGGTCTTGACGCCCTTCTCGGCGAAGGCGACGTAGTCGTCGTTGAACCACACCGCGTTGGAGATCGGGAAGCCGACCGTCAGCCCCTTGAGCTCCTGGGTCTCGCCGTTGAGCAGCCAGGGCCCGCTGTTGGTGTGGTAGTACAGCTCGACGCCGTTGGGCGACCACGCGTAGTGCAGGAAGTTGTTGCTCCCGCACGGCTCGAACACGAGCTGCAGGTTGTGCTTGGCCGCGAGCAGCTTGATCTCGGCCTCGTCGCAGGTCTCGTAGGCCGCGATCACGTCCTGGGTGAAGTCCTCGGGATTGCCCTCCCAGATGCGGGTCGAGCCCCACACCAGGGCGATGCTCAGGATCCCCAGGGCGAGCAGCACCCAGGGCATCTTGGACCGGGGAATCCGCTGGATCTCGTCGTCAGTCATGGCGGGCACGGTACCACGTTTCCGGGCGCTCGGGGTGGGGCCGCTCGCCCTGCAGAACACCCTCGTGGCGGGGGTCTATTCCACCGCAGCGGAGGCCTCGCCGGCGACCAGCGGCGGGGCGATCGGGAGCAGCTCGTCGAGGTGGACGGCGAGGCCGTCGCGCTCCTGCTCGAAGCGGGGCCGGTCGGCGTCGGTGACCGGCTCGGTGTTGGGGAAGTCCTGCTTCTCGAAGTCCACCGGGTTGCCGTCGACGCGGAACTCGAAGTGCAGGTGCGGGCCGGTGGCCAGCCCGGTGGCGCCGACGTAGCCGATGATCTGGCCCTGCTCGACGTTTGTGCCGGACTTGATCCCCTTGCCGAACCGCGAGCAGTGCCCGTAGCGCGTGCTGTACTTCTCGTTGTGCTGGACGATCACCAGCTTGCCGTAGCCGCCCTTCCACCCGGCGAAGGTCACGCGGCCGTCGCCGAGCGCGCGGATCGGGGTCCCCGACGGCGCCGAGTAGTCGGTGCCCCAGTGGGGCCGGTTCTCGTGGAGGATCGGGTGGAACCGGCTGCGCGAGAACCCGCTGGCGATGCGGCTGAACTTCAGCGGCGAGCGCAGGAACATCTTCCTGGTCGAGAGCCCCTCGGGGGTGTAGTAGCCGGGCTTGCCGTCGGTGGGGGTGAAGCGCAGGGCGTCGTGGGCCTCGCCGACGTTGACGTAGCGCGCGGCGAGGACGTGGCCGTACTTGACGAACTCGCCGTCCAGCGACAGCGTCTCGATCCAGGCGGCGAGCTGGTCGCCCTGCCGCACCTCGGTGGCGAAGTCGATGTCGTACTCGAAGATCTCGGCCATCCCGATGATGTCCGCGGCGCGGAAGCCGGCCTCGGTGCAGGCGGCCCACAGCGACGACGTGATCGTCACCGCGACGCCGTCGTGGCCGACCTCGTAGGGGACCTCCTCCAGGCGGGCGACGAAGGGCTCGTCCGGATCGCGGTGGAGCACGACCCACTGGTCCTCGTCGATCGGGTAGGCCAGGTCCACCAGCGCGTCGCTGGCGGGGTCGAAGCGCAGCTGCAGGATCCGCCCGGCGCGGATCCGGGTCAGGTCCTGGAGCTCCCCGGAGGACTCCACCATCGCCAGCATGTCGGCGTAGGGGATCCCGTGGGCCTCGGTGATCACGCCGAACGTCTCGCCCGGGGCGACCTCGTGGAACACCTCGACCAGCCCCTCCTGGAGCGCCGGCTCCTCGGGCAGCGCGGCGGGGTCGTCGTCGGCCGCCCCCCCGTCCGCGCCGCCGCCGCAGCCGGCCGCGAGGGGGGCCAGGACGGCGAGGAGCCCCAGCGGCAGCCAGGGGATGCGGGGGCGCGTCGGCACGAAATCAGCGCTCGGCATAGGACAGCTCGGGCTCCTTCTCCCCGGTGATCACGCCCTCGTCGATGGTGCAGGCCTCGACGTCGTCGCGCCCGGGGATGTCGTACATCACCGAGAGCATCGCCTTCTCGAGGATCGTGCGCAGGCCTCGCGCGCCGGAGCCGTAGGTGTGGCTCAGGCGGGCGACGGTGCGCAGCGCCTCCTCGGTGAAGTCCAGCTGCACGTCGTCGAGGTCGAGCAGGCGCTTGTACTGCTTGACCAGGCTGTTGCGGGGGCGGACGAGGATCTCGACCAGGTCGTCCTCGTCCAGGTCGTCGAGGGTCGCGACCACCGGGAGGCGGCCGATGAACTCGGGGATCAGGCCGAACTCCTCGAGGTCCTCGGGGACCACGTGGCGCAGGATCCGGGTGTCGCGGAACGGGCCCGCGCTGGCCGGCGCCAGGAACCCGACCCGCTTGCGGCCCAGCCGCCGGGCGATCACGTCCTCGAGCCCCTCGAACGAGCCGCCGCAGATGAACAGCACGTCGGTGGTGTCGATCGTCACGGTGTCGGGCGAGGGGAGCTTGCGCGAGCCCTTGACCACGACGCTGGCCTTGCGCCCCTCGATCAGCCGCAGCAGCGCCTGCTGGACCCCCTCGCCGGAGACGTCGCGGCTGACCGTCTCGTGGGAGTTCTTGCGCGCGATCTTGTCGATCTCGTCGACGTACACGATGCCGCGGGCGGCGCGCTCGGTGTCGTTCTCGGCCGCGGCGTAGAGCTGCTGGACGATGTGCTCGACGTCCTCGCCGACGTACCCGGCCTCGGTCAGCGTGGTGGCGTCGGCCAGCACCAGCGGCACGTCGAGGAACCGCGCGAGGGTCTGGGCGACCAGCGTCTTGCCCGTCCCGGTGGGGCCGATCAGCAGCACGTTGCTCTTGGCGATCTCGATGTCGTCCTCGTCCTCGCGGCGGTCGAGGACGCGCTTGTAGTGGTTGTGGACCGCGACGCTGAGCCGCTTCTTGGCCTCGCCCTGGCCGACGACGTAGGCGTCGAGGAACTCGTGGATCTCTTCCGGCCGCGGGGTGCGGCCGGTGCCGAGCCCGAACGAGCTGCGCACCGGCGACTCCTGGATGATGTCGTTGCACAGCGCCACGCACTCCGAGCAGATGTAGACGCCTGGCCCGGCGATCACCCGCTCGACCTCGCGGTGGCTCTTGTTGCAGAACGAGCAGCGGGGACCCGCGGCGTCGTCCGATGTGAGGGCCATCCTGTGCTCCAGCGGTCCCGATTATAGCCGCCCGCAGCCGCGCGTCACGCGTGGCGGGTGCAACGTGCGCGTGCATTGCGCGCTCCGGCCGCGTGATTATGCTGGGGGACGGTGGCCGGGAAGACGACGAGATCCCGGCCCCGACGGCGAGACGATGGCACAGCAGGACTACTACAAGACCCTGGGGGTCGGCCGGGACGCCAGCGACGACGAGATCAAGAGGGCGTTCCGCAAGCTGGCCAAGAAGTACCACCCGGACGTGACCGGCGGGGACAAGACCGCCGAGGAGCGGTTCAAGGCGATCAACGAGGCCTACGAGGTGCTCGGCGACGCCGAGAAGCGGCAGCAGTACGACCAGTTCGGCCAGGCCGGCCCGCCCCCGGGCTTCGACCCCCGCGCGGGCGGGGGGTTCCAGGGGGTCGACCTCGAGGACATCCTGCGCGGCATGGGCGGCTTCGGCGGCGGCGGCCGGCGCGGCTTCGGCGGCACCTCGTTCGGCTTCGAGGAGGTGTTCGGCGGAGGCGGGGGCTTCCGCGGGCGGGCCCAGCGGCCCGGCGCGGACGCGGGCCCGCCCCCGACCCGCGGCGCCGACCTGCGGCTGATGCTCGACGTCGACTTCGGGACCGCGGCCCGCGGCGGCCAGACCAAGATCTCGTACCAGCGCCAGGTCAAGTGCGACACCTGCGGCGGTTCCGGCAAGCAGGCCGGCGGCGCGCTGCGCGAGTGCCCCCAGTGCGGCGGTCGCGGCAAGGTCAGCGGGATGCAGGGGCCGATCCAGGTCGAGCAGACCTGCCCGGTCTGCGCCGGCACCGGCAAGACCAGCCTGACCACCTGCTCGTCGTGCCACGGCGAGGGCCGCGTCCAGGGCGACGAGCGCCTGACCGTCAAGATCCCCGAGGGCGTCGCCGACGGCGGCAAGATCCGCCTGGCGGGCAAGGGCAACGCCGGCACCCGCGGCGGCTGGCCCGGGGACCTGATCGTCGAGCTCGACATCAAGCCGCACCCCCACTTCCGGCGGGAGGGCAAGGACATCTCGCTGACCTGCCCGATCACCCCCGCCGAGGCGGTGGACGGCACCAAGGTCAAGGTCCCCACGCTGGACGGCTACTCGGCGATCACGATCCCCCCCGGCGTGCGCAGCGGCCAGCGCCTGCGGCTGCGCAACAAGGGCATCCGCGACCCGCGCGGCAAGGGCGCCCGCGGCCACCAGTACGTCGAGCTGCAGATCGTGCTGCCCAAGGAGCTCGACGAGGAGACCAAGCAGAAGCTGCGGGCGATCGACGAGGAGACGGGGTTCGATCCGCGCAAGGGGGTGTGGGAGTAGTCGCGGCGGGATTCGTCGGCGGATCGACCCGAACGCGGTATCATGGAATCAAGCCTCCGGAGCGCCCGCGGGGTCGCCCACACCGTGAGAGCCTTCGTCTTCGTTCTGCTCCATGGCCTCGTCGTGAGCGTGCCGTCCTTCGCCCTGGCGGTTCCCTTCTCGTACTGTCACGACTTCCACGAGCAGTTGCCCTGTCCTCTGCCCGGTGACGATCTCGTGCTCGCGACGGTGAACGGCGTCGAGCTCACCGGGGTCGACCTGCGGTTCACGAACCACGCCGGGGTCCACCGCCGCGCGCTCCCCAGCGAGCAGCCCCCGGCCGAGGCCATGAAGCGGGCCCTGCTGGAGGACGCCATCGACGCCGAGCTGCTCTACCAGGAGGCGGTGCGCCAGGGGGCCCTCGACGATCCCGAGGTCCAGGACCTCCTGATGTCCCAGGTGGATGTCGAGCGCTTCGCCCGGCCGGCCAACGAGATGGAGGTCTCCGACGAGGAGCTGGAGGCCTACCGTGCGTCGCACCCCGAGGAGTTCGTGCTGGTGGCCTACCGGCACGTGCAGCACCGTGTGTTCCGGGTCGCAGGGGAGTGCCCGGAGGAGGATGCGCGCCGGGAGGCGGAGGCGTTCCGCGCGGCGTTCCCGGTGGACCGCCGGGCGTTCGACGCGAGCCTGGGTCAGGAGACCCCGTGTGCGCTCGGGGGGCTGGACGGCGCCTACCTCGTGCTGCGAGAGGGAGCGCAGGATGCCGGTGGTCTCGCAGAGGTCGCCTGGGGGCTGGAGTACGGAGAGGTCAGCGAGGTCGTCCGGCTCGCCGATGGCTTCCACGTGCTCAAGCGCATCGGGGGGAACGACCGCAGGACGGTGACGCTCGAGACCGGGAGGGGGACGATCCGGTCGGCCCTCAACCACGAGCGGGCCCGTGCCTGGCGGGCCGAGGCGGCGGCGCTGCCGCGGACGTGGTTCGAGATCGAGATCGACGAGCCGGTCCTGGCGCGGTACCGCATCGGGCAGGGGCTGTCCACCGAGGTGGTGGCGACCGTCGCGGACCTCGAGATCACGACCGCGCAGCTCGATGTCGAGCTGGTGCGGCTGGCCCATCGGTGGGAGGAGCAGGGGAGGGCCCCCGGGGAGCAGGAGGTCCGTGCACGGCTGGAGGAGCAGATCGATCTGCGGGTGCTGTTCCTCGCCCATCGGGACGAGTTCCTCGCCAAGCGGAGGCAGGGGCGGACCGTGGCGCGGAACTGGCTGTGGCGCCGGGAGCTTCCCCGCGAGCCCTGCGTGGAGCCCGAGGGGGGCTTCGACGAGGCGCTGCTACGGCAGGCCTGGGACGAGCACGTGCGGCGGTTCTCGAGGGACCGAGTGGTGTCCGTCGACCGGTTGCCGATCGTCGCGGAGCCGGGGGAGCGACCGGAGGCCCTCCGGCGCAGGGCCGAGCAGCTCCGAGGGGAGGTCGCGGCGGACTGGGACCAGGCACTGATCCACGACGCACGGAGGATCGATCGGCTGTACCCGGAGGGTTTCTCGTCTGCCTGGCTGTGCGAAGGCGGCCGGCCCACGCTGGTCCCGCTGTCCGACGCCGAGCGCGAGGCCGCGCGGTCCCTCGAGCCCGGGGAGGTCAGCGCGCTGCTCGAGACCGGAGACGGGTTCGCAGTGCTGCGCGGCGCGTCCGTCGCCGAGGGCCGCTGGCCGACGTTCGAGGAGCAGCTGGAGAGGGGGCGGGAGTCCCTGGTCAACGCCATCTGCCAGGAACGATACGATCAGCAGGTATATCGCCCGTACCTGGACCGGCTGCGGGCCGATGCGGTGATCGAGATCGACGCGGCGGCGCTGGAGTGCTACGAGGCGCTGCCCCTTCCGCCGTGGGGAGGGTGCGAGCTCCGGTGGTGACGGGTCGGTCGGGGCTGCCGCTGCAACCACCGTTACCACATTCCATTGCGGTACCAGTGCGCGGGGTGGGACGATGGAGCTGTGGGGGTTCATCGAACCAAGTCGCTCGTCTCGCTCCTCTCGCTCTCTCTCGTGGCGTATGGGTGCCTCGACTACGGCCTGCGCGATGATGCGCCTCCCGAGGTCTGCGACGGCTCCGACAATGACCGGGACGGTCAGGTCGACGAGGGCTTCCCCGATACCGACGGGGATGGTCTCGCCGACTGCGTGGACCACGACTGTGACGTGGCGGTGGGCGACGCAACCCCGGTGCCCGTCGTCGAGGAGTGCGCTGGGGAGAATCCAGGGATCGTCGACGATCCCTGGTCGATCCAGGTGGAGTGGTTCTACCCGGTCGGCCCCGATGAAGGTGTCCTCACGATGCCGGCCGTGGGGCACCTGATCGACACGAACGGAGACGGGGCCATCGGCGATGGAGACATCCCCGCGATCGTGTTCACCACCTGGGAAGGAGGGAGGCTGATCGCCGTCCTCGGTGACGGATCGGCGACTCTGCTCGACGAGCAGGGTTTCGACTTGGTGGGTGGTGTCGCGATCGGTCAGCTCGACCTGGACAGACCCCCCGAGATCGTCTCGGTGGACGCCGGGATGCGCGCCATCGCCCTGGAGCCCTCGGGCGCCGTGGAGTGGCATTCCCCGGTGGCGGTCGATGTGCAGGGGCCCCAGCCGTTGATCGCGGATCTCGACAGCGACGGTCTCGTGGAGGTCGTTCTCGACGACGTCGTCATCTCGGGCGCCGATGGATCGACGATCGCCCAGCTGGAGGGCCCGGATATCACCTGCCGGACGCCGGTCGTCGCGGACCTCGATCGGGATGGGATCGCCGAGATCGTCCTGGGGAACCAACTGCTCTCCGTCGACTCGGCACCGATCCAGATCGGCATCGACTCCACGGCCAACTTCAGCGTGGTCGTGAACGCGGACTCGGACCCGGAGGGCGAGATCCTGTCGGTGCGCGAGATGGCGCTCCAGCGCTTCGAGCACGACGGGACGCTCACGCAGACGACGGTGCTCCCCCAGGCCTGGCCCGGACTACCGGCGGTGGCAGACTTCGACGGCGATCTGGAGCCCGAAATCGTCATCCCGATGGGAACGGAGCTGATGCTGCTGTCCCTGGATGGCTCCGTCCTGTGGAACATCCCCGTCGACGATCCGTCCTGCTGCGCGGGGTGTTCCGCCTTCGACTTCGACGCCGACGGACGGTACGAGGTCGTCTACGCGGACCAGTCGAACCTGTACATCATCGACGGCCGGGTCGGGATGCAGCGGGCCGTGTTCACGGAACACTCCTCTGGCACGCTGTGGGAGTACCCCGTCATCGCCGACGTGGATGCGGACGGGCACGCCGAGATCGTCATCGCCTCGAACTCCCAGGTCGACACGGGGGCGATGGGAGGGATCTGGGTCCTCGGCAACGACCACTGGCCGGCTGCAGGCCAGACCTGGAGTCGGCACGACTTCGCGATCGGCAGGAACAGCGCCTACGAGGACGCGACCATCCCATCCAACCAGTACTGGCTCCGCCACAACTCTTTCAGAGCCCGCCCGCCTGTGGATGGTGCCGGCAGATCGGACCTGACGGTGGAGCTCGTGGACTACTGCGTCGCGAGCTGCGACGGGGGACCTGTGAAGGTCTCGCTCGACGTGGTCAACCAGGGCGGCGCGGATGTCGCTGCTGGTGTCGATCTCTCGCTGTGGCGAAAAGGGGCCGATGAGGAGTGGGTGTTGCAGGAGTCCAGGACTCTGGGTGCGATCCCCAGTGGCCGAAGAACTCCACTGGACGAGTTCGTGATCGAGGGGGTGCAGATCGATGGGCCGCTGCTGGTCTGGATCGATGGGGATGGTTCGGACCTCGGGTCGATCACGGAGTGTGACGAGTCGAACAACTACCTGTACGTCGACATCGACGTCTGTGGATGAGGCGAAGGACGACTGTTGGAGACGCGCCTCCGGGATAGGGTCGAGGCCGCTCGTCGCGCTCCGGACAGACGAACACTCCCACTTCTACTTCTCCTGTTCCCTCTTGGCGTCCTCTGGTGCGCCAGGCGAAGTCTGGCCCAACTTGCTGTCTGAAAGGAGGCAGCC
>CAZOYV010000012.1:0-54953 GCA_964584075.1 uncultured Rickettsiales bacterium
GGGGTCCCCAACATGGACTGAATGCACACAGAATGCGCATTCAGTGGCACTTGGGTGCGCCCTTGCTCCACAACCACCTTCCGCCAGAGCCCACCCCCCCCGTCGCCCACCATCCACACGTCAGCCCAGGAGTGGTGGGTCAAGGCTGGCCGCGACGCTCAGTGTCGCGGCCACGAGGAGGGCGAAGCCCGACGAGCTTGGCCTTGAGGCGCCACTCCTGGGCTGACAAGCTCGAACGACGACGGGCTCGCCGTCATCCCCCGCTCCCGGTCGGACCCGGGTTCGATTCCCACACGTCTCCGCCAGAGCGCAATGAACGCCGGGTGTCGATTCCCCGATCGGTGCTCTAGCGCTGGGCCTCGGTCCAGGCCTGCAGGTCGGTGAAGTTCTCGCGGATGCTGGGGCACGCCAGGTTGAACGCGTCGCCCACGGTCAGGTCCCCGATCACCAGCCCGGACCACGACGACAGCAGCCGCAGCGTGTCGGCGCCGCCGTGGGTCGGGACCAGCAGCTGCATCGAGTACAGCTGGTCCATCGTGGCGTTGTCGGTGTTGGTCGTCGCCGGCTCGGGGATGTAGCTGCGCACCAGGACCAGCGGCTCGCCGGTGCCGTCCCAGTCGTCGATCCGGCGCATGTGGTAGATGGCGTAGTACGACGCCTGGTCGAGCACCGCGTCGATCGCCGCCCCGCAGCTGAAGGTGTACAGCGCCCGCTCGCCGGCGAGGAACGCCTCGCGGTCGGTCTCCTCGACGAGCTCGAAGTCGAGGAACGTGCCGGGGAACACCTCGGACCAGTCCTCGTGGAAGAACGCCGGGAGGTAGCTCGAGACCGGGCCGGGCAGCACCTCGGCGTGGGCCACCGACGCGATCCCCGCCGGGTCGGCGTCGAGCCCGCACAGCTCGCCGACGTCGCAGCGGGTCAGGTCGGGCATCCGGAAGCACTCGGTGTCCTCGGCCGCGACGTAGGCGTCGATGCTGTCGAGCAGGGCCCGCAGGTTGGGCTCGAGCAGCTCCTCGTGGGCGTGGAAGGTGGCGTACACGGTGTCCCGCCGGCCGATCGAGCTGCCCTCGAGATCGACGGGGATCTCCGCGGCCGGGGGCGCCTTGCGGCAGCCGCCGAGGGAGACCAGCACGACCATCGAGAGCAGGATCAGCGGCGGAAACGAGGGGGGGCAGTGTCCACGTCTGCGCATACGACCTCGGCTCCGCGGTGGACCCCGAGGGTTCCCCCCCCCCACGCCCGAGGCCCACTACTGCTTCATGGTAATTATACGACGATACTGGCGAATCAGGCCTGCGGCTCGACGATCACCTTGATCGAGTCCCCCGCCGAGGCCACCAGCCCGAAGCCCTCGGCGGTCCGCGCCAGCGGCAGGCGGTGGGTGATCATCTCGCGCACGGGCACGCGACCGCGGTGGATCAGCTCGACGGCGCCGGCCAGGTCGGGCAGCGCCGCGGCGTAGCTCTGGGTGATCGTCACGCCGCGGTTCCACAGGTCGAACGCGGGGTAGGCGAGCTGCTCGCCGGGGGTGACCAGCGCGAAGAACAGGATCGTGCCGCCGCGGGCCACCAGCCGGAACGCCTGCTCGTTGACCGCGGGGACGGCGGTGCAGACGATCACCAGGTCGGGCAGGTGCCCGCCGTTGGCGGCGCGCAGCTGGGCCTCGAGGTCGTCGTCGCGGGCGTCGATCGCCAGGTCGGCGCCGAACCGCCGGGCGGCGTCGAGGCGGAACGGGTGCACGTCGGTGGCGGCGATCAGCCCGGCACCCGAGGCCCTCGCCAGCGCGACGTGGAGCAGCCCCGAGATCCCGCTGCCGAGCACCAGCACGGCCCGCCCGGCGGTCATCCCCGCCACCCGCTGCCCGCGCAGCACGCAGCCCAGCGGCTCGACGAAGGTCGCCTCCTCGTAGGACACGGCGTCGGGCAGCGGCACGCTGCCTCGGTCGGTCTGCAGCGCCGGGACGCGCACCAGCTCGCAGAACCCGCCGGGGTCGAACCTGGTGCTGCGCAGCGTGTCGCACAGGGTGTGGAACCCGCGGCGGCAGGCGTCGCAGGTGTTGCACGGGACGTGGTGCGTGGCGGTCACGCGGTCGCCCACGGCCCAGCGCGCGACGCCGTCGCCGACGGCGGCGATCTCGCCGCCGATCTCGTGGCCGAGCACCAGCGGGGCCTTCTTGATCCGGTACCACTCCATCACGTCGCTGCCGCAGATCCCGGAGGCGTGGACGCGGATCACGATCTCGCCGGGCGCCGGGGTGGGGTCGGGCAGCTCCTCGACGCGGATGTCGTCGTTGCGGTAGTACATCGCCGCGCGCATGGCGGGATCTCCTACCCCTCGTGCTTGATCGTCTCGTAGATCTCGTAGGCCTCGGCGGGCTTGTTGCCGCCGTGGATCACGGAGCGCACGGCCTGGATCATCCCGACCGGGCAGTCGCTCTGGAAGATGTTGCGGCCCATGTCGACGCCGCGGGCGCCGGACTGGATCGCGTTGTAGGCCATCGTCAGCGCGTCCATCTCCGGGATCTTCTTGCCGCCGGCGATCACGGTGGGCACCGGGCAGGTCCCGGCGACCTTCTCGAAGTCGTCGCAGTAGTAGGTCTTGACGAAGTGGGCCCCCATCTCGGCGGCGATGCGGCTCGCCAGCCCCAGGTAGCGCGCGTCGCGGCCCATGTTCTTGCCCACCGCGGTCACCGCCAGCACGGGGATCCCCAGGGCGTTGCCCTCATCGATCAGGCTGGCCATGTTCTGCAGCGTCTGCTTCTCGTACTCGGCGCCGACGAAGATCGAGATCGCCACCCCGGCGACGTTGAGCCGCACCGCGTCCTCCATCGAGACCGTCAGCTCCTCGTTGGACAGGTCGTCGTGCAGCACCGAGGTGCCGCCGCTGACGCGCAGCACGATCGGCGTCCGCTCGGACGGCGGGATCGACGAGCGCAGCACGCCGCGGGTCAGCATCAGCGTGTCGGCGTAGGGCAGCAGCGGCTTGACCGTGTCGTAGGGCTTCTCCAGGCCGCTGGTGGGGCCGAGGAAGTAGCCGTGGTCGACGGCCAGCATCACGGTGCGCCCGTCGTCCGGGTTGAAGATCCGCGCCAGTCGATTCTCGAGTCCCCAGTCCATGTCGAGCTCCTCGTGGTGATGGGTGCCGGGGGCATTGTAGATGCGGGGGCCCCCTGCGGGTAGGGGTGCCGATCCGGGGCGGCCGCATCGTTGCCAACTCCTCACCGTCCGGCCGGGCAGGTTCTCGCCCGGTGTTCGGCACCCTCCTTGCTCCCCTCGAGGGCAGGGGTTCACGAGAGCACGGAGGACACGATGGGTTGGCGTCTCAACGGGATCATGGGGATCGTCGCCGGGGCGGGGATGCTCGCCGCGGGCATCGGCTGCGCGGACTACTCGATGGGCGGCTCGCCCGACATGGGCGTGACCCCCGGGGGCAGCCAGGACCTGCGCTACGCCCGCGAGATCATCGAGAACGGCGGGATCCCGGCCGCCGAGCACTTCACCGCCGAGGGGCTGTTCAGCGAGCACGACCTGCCGCTTCACGGCGAGGCCTGCGACGACACGCTGTGCCCCCGCGGCGCCGCCGCGTGGACCGACCCGATCGGCGCCGCCGAGCCCCAGATGCTGCTCCAGCTGGGCTTCGCCACCGACGTCGACGCCGAGAACTTCCAGCGACCCCCGCTGAACCTGGCGCTGTGCGTCGACATCAGCGGCTCGATGGGCAGCGACAACAAGATGCCCGCCACGCGCGAGGCGCTGCACGTGCTCGTCGACCAGCTCGACGAGGGCGACATGCTGACGCTGGTCGCGTTCGACGACCAGGCCTACCTGCGCGAGCCGATGACGGTGATGGACGAGATCGGCCGCGACAAGCTGCACCACGCCATCGAGCAGCTCGCCCCCCAGGGCAGCACCGACATCGAGGGCGGGATGGCGCTGGCCTTCGCGCAGGTCGCGCCGCTGGCCGGGGACCCCAAGGTCGGCAACCGCGTGATGCTGTTCACCGACGCCCAGCCCAACACCGGCCCCACCGACATCGACAGCTTCCTGGGGATCACCCAGCACTTCGCCGACCAGGAGATCGGCCTGTCGGTGTTCGGCGTCGGCCTCGACCTCGGCACCGAGCTGGCCACGGCGATGTCCTCGATCCGCGGCGGCAACTACTTCTACCTCCAGGACGCGGAGGCGATCCGCACGATCTTCGACGACGAGTTCGACTTCATGGTCACCCCGGTGGCCTACGACCTCGAGGTGCGCATCGACCCCGCCCCGGGGATGGAGCTCGCCGACACCTACGGGTTCCCCGGCGTGGCCCCCGGCGAGGCGATCGAGTTCGGCGCCACCACGCTGTTCTTCAGCAACCGCGCCGGCGGGATGGCCGTGACGCTGCGCAGCCCCGCCAAGCCCGAGCTGAGCGAGCTCGAGGGCCACACGATGGCCCACTTCGAGCTGTCGTTCGTCACCGCCGGGAACCTGGAGCTGGTGGAGCACGACCTGGACGTGGACTGGCAGGGCGGCGCGGAGATCGCCGGCAAGCAGACCGACGCCGACGACCTCGGCGTCTACAAGATGGGCGGGCTGATCGACGAGTACCTGGCGCTGATCGCCGGCGCCCGGTTCTGCCAGGGCGACGCCAGCCAGGCGCAGGCGATCGAGGACGTGCGCGAGGCCGCCGACGTGCTGCGCACGATGGCGATCCACCTGGAGGACAAGCCCCTCCACGAGGAGGCCGGGCTGATGATCCAGCTGGCCGAGAACATCCAGGGCGGCGACCAGAACTGCGCCCCCGGCGACACCTACGAGTACTGAGCCGCACGCGCTCACCGAACCCTCGGGGCACGAGGAGACGGGAACCGACGATGAAGCTGGAACACACGATCCTCACGGGACTCGGGAGCGTCGCCGCCGCGGCGATGCTGCTGAGCAGCGGCTGCGCGGACTACGGGATGGCCGGCGAGGTCGGGGTCACCCCCGGCGGGACCCAGGACATCCGCTACGCCCGCGACCTGATCGACATGGGCATGATCCCCGCCGCGGAGCACTTCACCGCCGAGGGGCTGTTCAGCGAGCACGACCTGCCGCTGGACGGCGAGCAGTGCGACCAGACGCTGTGCCCGCGGGCCGCGGCGAGCTGGATCGACCCGGTCAGCGCCCACGGCCCCGAGATGCTGGTGCAGCTGGGCTTCGGCACCGACATCACCGACGACACGTTCCAGCGGCGCCCGCTGAACCTGGCGCTGGCGGTGGACGTCAGCGGGTCGATGGGCAGCGGCGACAAGATGCCGGCGACCCGCGAGGCGCTGCACACCCTGGTGGACCAGCTCGACGCCGGGGACCACATGGCGCTGGTCGCGTTCGACGACACCGCGGTGCTGCTGCAGGGCCGGACCAAGATGGACGGCGCCGGCCGCACCGCGATGCACAACACGATCAACGGGCTCGGCCCCCAGGGCGGGACCTGCATCGAGTGCGGGATGGAGAAGGCCTACGACCAGGTCGCGCCGCACGCCGGCGACGTGGACGTCGAGGACCGCGTGATGCTGTTCACCGACGCCCAGCCCAACGTCGGCGCGGTCGGGCTGGACTCGTTCCTCGGGATGGCGCGCTACTACGCCGAGGCCGACATCGGCCTGTCGGCGTTCGGGGTGGGCCTCGATCTCGGCAGCGAGCTGATGCACGAGCTGAGCAAGGTCCGCGGCTGCAACGGGTTCTACCTGGCCGACAGCGACGCCATCGCCAAGGTCTTCGACGAGGAGTTCGAGTACATCGTCAGCCCGATCGCCTACGACCTCGAGGTCGTGGTCGAGGCCGGCGCCGGGATGGAGTTCGCGGCGGCCTACGGGGCTCCGCTGGACGACCCGGGGCCCAAGGTCGACTTCGGCGCCTCGACGCTGTTCCTGAGCAAGCGCAAGGGCGGCATCGGCGTGACCCTGCGGTACGCCGACGGCGGCGCGCTGCTCGACGACTCGCCGGCCGAGGAGCTGGCCACGTTCCACCTGCGCTACGAGACCCTCGACGGCGAGGTCGAGGAGGACACCCTGGTGGTCGGGTACCACGGCGGCACGATGATCGTCGAGCAGTGGGTCCCGGCCGACGACCTCGGGGTGTACAAGATGGGCGTGCTGCTCGATGAGTACCTGGCGCTGATGGCCGGGGCGCGGTTCTGCCAGGGGGTGCTGACCCAGGAGCAGGCCGCCGGGCAGATCACGGACGCCAAGAAGCGCCTCGCGGGCGTGTCCGGCCACCTGGGCGACGCCCCGCTGGGCGACGAGGCCGCGCTGATGGAGCGGCTGCTGGCCAACGTCCAGGGCGGCACCGGGAACTGCGCGCCCGAGGACTACTATTACTACTAGCTCCTCCGGTTGGGATCCCCCGATGCGCACCCTCCTCCCCGCCAGCCTGCTCCTGACGATCCTGGCTGCCCTGACGCTGCCCTGCACCGGCTGCACCCGCCCGATGGGGATGGCCTGCGCCGACAGCGGCGTGTGCGGCCAGGGGACCTGCCTCAAGGGCGTGTGCAGCGGCTACGAGTGCAGCGACAGCGTCGAGTGCTCCGGGGACTACGTCTGCGGGCAGGTCCAGGGGCTGTCGATGTGCGTGCTCGAGTGCGAGGGCGACGAGGACTGCGGGGGCGACCAGACCTGCGAGGAGGTCTCCGAGACCCTCGAGGACGACGGCCCGACGATCTTCGCCTGCATGTGAGGCGCGCCCGCGCCTACTTCTTCGGCGCCGCCGGCAGCTTGTAGCTCGTGTCGTGGCGGACCGCGTGGAGGAAGTCGTCCTCCCCCATGCCCTCGATCGAGATCGTCAGGTCGAAGTGGCCCGACGCGTCGTTCCACCCCGACGAGGCGTGCTGGTTGGGGTAGACCCGGAAGGTCACGCTGCTCGCCGCGCCCGAGCGCTGCGGGATCGCCTTGCCGATGCTCTGGCCCGAGGCGTCCCGGACCTGGCACTGCACCGCCTTGTCCCGGGCCGAGCAGACCAGCGTGTACGACTCTCCGGCCAGCTCGATGTCGGCCAGCTCCATCGGATCGTGCCCGGCGGTGACCATCCCGCAGGTCACGCCCTTGTGGGCCACCACCCTGGGCCCCGCCACCGCCGCCACCGTCCAGGCCAGCGCCAGCGCCAGCGCGATCCCGCTCCCGTTCCACCTCATCGTGCACCTCCTGCGAGGAGCCGCCGGGCGTTGCCCGCAGCTCACGATCCACAGGATACGGGATGTCGGGGAGTTCGAGGCCGGAGGACCGGCAAGAAGGCGCGGTGGTCGGGTCGTCGTCAGCGGGCGCGGCGGACGCGCAGCAGCGCCACGAGGCCGAGCAGGGCGGCGGCGGACGCGGTGGCTCCCGCACCGGCCCCGGAGTTGTCGATCCGACAACCGATGTTGTTGGAGGAGTCGACGTAGCCGTGGCCGTGGATCGGGATCTCGTCGGACAGGTCGCCGAAGTAGGCGGCGAGCGTGTTGGCGTCGTCCGGGTCGTACTCGTAGCGGTACAGGTCGCCGTACCCGGCCTCGTCGTGGCCGTCGAGCGTCCAGGTGTACTCGACGCCGTAGATCGGGCGGCCGACGTAGTCGTAGCTCTGGGCCAGCACCGTCCGCGAGTCCAGCTCCTCGGCGCCGAGCTCGGGCTCGCCGTGGAGCACCAGGTGGCCCACCTCGTCGGCGGTCAGCGCGTCGAACACCACGGTCTCGACCGCCACGTCGCCGGAGTAGACCGTGACCTCGCGGATGCCCGTGGACAGCGCGGTGACCTGCAGCCAGTCGCGGTCCTCGAACAGGTAGCTCTGCCGGATGTCGACGTCGATGTCGGCGGCGCTGTCGGCGTCGAGCGTGCCGTTGCCGTACAGCCGCTCGTCCCCGCGGTAGAACTCCACGAGGTAGGTCGACAGGCCGCCCTGCAGGACCTGGAAGTCGTTGTCGTCGACGATCAGGGACGGGTCGTGGACGCACAGCGGGCCGTTGGGCAGCAGCACCGCGCGGTCGGGCACGGCGACCTCCACCGGGGTCGCGGAGACGAGCTTGCCGTACCGGTCGAAGACCTCGAGCACGGTCTCGCCGGCGGCCAGCGCGGCGGCGTCGATGTGCAGCGACTCGGGCTCGCCGGGCTCGACGCGCTCCTCGACCTCGACGTCGCCGATCCACAGGATCTCGGGGTCGCGGACCTCGACCGTCCAGCCGGTCATGTCCTCGTCGGCGAAGCGGCTGTAGACGCCGATGCGGAACGTGGAGCCGGCGACGTAGGGCTGGTGCATCATCTCCTGGTTGTTGGCCACCGGGTTGTAGTCGAAGTCCAGATCGATCGTGTCGCCGAACATGATCCGCTCGGGCGCGCAACCGGTGGAGGAGATGAGGAGGACGAGGGCCGCGATGGCCGGGAGGATGCCCCGCTGCTGGTCGAACATGATGCCCCTTCCCGAGTGCCGCCCGGAGATGAAGCAAGCCGCGTGCCAGGGGCGCGGTCCGGTTGGGCCCCACCCCGCCGCGCCGGGGCGGGGCCGCGCCGGCAACGGCGCTATACTCCCGGCGTGGGGAGCCGTGCCGCCCGCTGCGTCGCCCGTCGTTGCCACCTCCGTCGCGTGGGGTGGACGCTGGCGCTGCTGTGGCTGGCCGGCTGCCGCGGCCCGGCCGAGGCACCCGCGGCGGCCCCCGCGGACGGGCCGCCGCTGCGGGTGGTGCTGGTCGTGCTCGACGCCGCCCGGCCCGACCGCTTCGGCTGCTACGGGTACGAGCGCGACACGACCCCGAACCTGGACGCGCTCGCCGCCGGCGGGGTGATCTACCGCCAGCACCGCACCACCGCGACCGCCACGCGCGGTGCCGTGCCGTCGCTGCTCTGGTCGCGCCACTTCGTCCCTCCCCTGCTGCCGATCAGCGCCCAGATCCCGCTGCACGACACCACGGATCTGCACCGGGGCGCCGACGACCCGTGGGGCTCCCACGCCAGCCTGGCCCGGGCCTTCCGCGTGCACCGCAGCGCGGCGATCTCGGCCCACCCGTGGATCTGCTGGGGCAACGAGGGGCTGCACGAGTTCACGCGGGTGATCCCGGTCCAGCCCGACCCCGCCACCGGCACCGCGCTGCCCTACGCCGACGCCGGGGCGGTGGTCGACGCCGCCATCGCGTGGCTCGACGAGGAGCCCGAGCGGGACGCGCTGCTGTACCTGCACCTGATGGACACCCACTTCCCCCACGCGATGGGCCCCGAGGCCCGCGCGTTCCTCGGCGAGGGCGCCCCGACCCCGCTGCCCGATCCCCTCGACGAGCGCACCCTGCGGCAGCGCGGCGAGCCGCTCGACGCCGCCGAGCGGGCCCAGCTCGACGCGCTGGTCGACGGCGGCCTGGCCCGCGCCGACCGGGAGCTCGGCCGGCTGTTCGATCACCTCGGCGCGCCCCGCGACCGGGCCCTGATCGTCGTCACCGCCGACCACGGCGAGCACCTGCTCGAGGTGCCCGGCCGGGTGGGCCACGACGGCCCGTGGTACGAGGCGGTGGCGCGCGTCCCGCTGATCGTGTCGTATCCGCCGGGGCTGTCCCCGGGCGTCGTCGACGAGCCCACCAGCGCCGTGGACGTGGGGCCCACGATGGCGGCGCTGCTGGCGCCGGACTCTGCGCGCCTCGTGCGGGGGGACGGCCGCGACGTCGCGCCGGGCGCCGGGGGGGCGGCTCCCCCTCCGGTCTCGCCGGCGGGGGTGATCGTCGGCGAGGACAAGTGCCTGTTCCACGACCCGCCCGCGGTGGTCCTCGACCCCGAGATCCTCGCCTCCGAGCTGCGTGGCGAGCGCTACGACCTCGCCACCGACCCGTGGGAGCAGACCGACCGCTGGGCGGAAGACCCGGAAGCGGTGGCGCGCTGCGTCCAGGCCTACCGCGAGGCGCTCCAGGAGCCCTACCAGCGGTACACCGACCTCGGCCGCAGCCAGCCCCTGCGGATGCCCGTCGCGCTGGCGGTGGACGCCCTGGGGCTGGTGCCCGCCGCACCCACCACCGCGCTGGACCCCGAGCAGGCCGTCGCCGCCGCGCTGGACCCGGGCTGGCGCGTCGTCACCACCGACCGCCACGCCGTGCTGGCCTGCGGCGGCGGGGACCGCCCCGTGGAGCTGCAGGCCGACGTGCCGCCCGGCCGCTACCGCGTCTCGCTGGGCGCCCTCGGCGCCGCCCGCGTCGCGCTCGCCGGCGCCGACGCCGTCGCCGTCGAGCTGCGCCCCGTGGTGCCCGATCGCCCCACGCCCGGGTACGTCGACGAGGCCTCGCTCGGCCTCGTCGAGGTCGAGGACCACGGCCTGGCGCTGCGCCTCCGGCCCGATCCCGACGGCCGCCCGTTCGTGCTGCGCCACGTGCGCCTCGAGCCCGTCGGCGAGCGCGCCGCCCCGGTCGCGCCGATCCCCGCAGGGATGGACGAGCAGCTCCGGGCGCTGGGGTACGTGGAGTAGGCGGCGCGGCTCCCTTGCGCCCCGCCCACCCCTCGTGTAATCAACTCGCGTTCTTCCTGGAAGGAGCGACCGATGCGTGCGTTCGTGTTTCCCGGACAGGCATCCCAGAAGGTGGGGATGGGAGACTGGCTGATCGAGCAGTTCGACGAGGCCCGCGAGGTGTACGAGCTGGCCGACGAGGCCCTCGGCTACGAGCTGTCGAAGGTGATCCTCGAGGGGCCGATGGAGAAGCTGACCGAGACCGAGGTCACGCAGCCGGCGGTGCTGACCACCTCGGTGGCGTTCGACCGCGTGCTGCGCGGGCGGGGGCTGACCCCCGACGTGGTCGCCGGCCACAGCCTGGGGGAGTACTCGGCGCTGGTCAGCGCCGGGGCGCTCGACTTCGCCGACGCGGTGCGGGCGGTGCGCGACCGCGGGCGCTACATGCAGGAGGCGGTGCCGCTCGGCGTGGGCAAGATGGCCGCCGTGTTCCGGCTGGAGCCGGCGCAGGTCGACGAGGTCTGCGCGGCGGTGCGCGAGGAGACCGGCGGCGAGGTCCGCGGCGCGACCTACAACGCGCCGGGGCTGATCGTGATCTCCGGCGACGCCGAGACGGTCACCATCGCCGGCGAGCGGCTCCAGGAGCTGCGGGGCAACGTCAGCGAGATCGCGGTCTCGGCGCCGTTCCACTGCGCGCTGATGAAGCCCGCCACCGAGCGGCTCGCCGAGCGGCTCAGGGGCATCGAGTTCGGGACCCCCACGGTGCCGTACCTCCCCAACGTGACCGCCGAGCCGGAGACCGGTGGCGAGCGGATCTACGACCACCTGGTGGCCCAGGTGGAGAAGCCGGTGCTGTGGGAGCAGACCGTGCACAAGCTGCTCGAGATGGGCGTCGACGAGTTCCTCGAGGTGGGGCCGGGCAACGTGCTGTGCGGCTTCATCCGCCGCGTCGACCGCGCCCAGAAGCCGATCCCGGTGATGGACCCCAAGGGCAGGCACCTGTTTGAGTGACGAGCTGACCGCGCTCGGGCTGCTGCTGCTCGGCTTCACCGGGCTGTACGCGTACGGCGTCGTGCTGCTGCAGCGGATGGGCCGCGAGGTCCAGCGCCGCGGCGGGCGCGCGGCGCCGCCGATCCACTCGCCGCTGTCCGCGGCGTGGCTCGTGGCGGCCTACCGCGCCCAGTGGGAACGGGACGACGAGTTGCCGCGGCTGCACCGCTCGCTGCGGCTGTGCCAGGCACTGCTGCTGGTGGTCGTGCTGGCGGCGGCGGGCCACGTGATCCGCACGGCGGTCGGCTAGGACGACGCCCCCTCGACCACGCGCTGCTTGCGCTTGCGCAGGACCCCCGAGACGATGCCGGCGACGAAGAACGCGATCACGCACACCACCGTCAGGGCCAGCCCCAGGCCGATGGGGAACATCGCCCGCGTGAACTCGGCCATGATGATCTGGTCCGCGATCACCGGTTCGAGCTCGTTCAGCTCCTTCTGCACGTGGAGCAGGACCACCACCGAGCCGATCGACCCCACCAGCAGAGGCAGCAGGAACGCGCTGGACCCGAGCACCCAGCCCAGCGGGCTCTTCAGCCCGAAGCCCCCGCCGACCACGGCGCCGAGCAGCGCCAGCAGGCCGGTCAGGCCGGTGACGACCACGAAGATCTGCAGGCTCGAGGCGGAGTCGGCGACGGACACGGGCGTCTCCCAGGGGTCCGGTGCGCCAAGTGTAGAATAGGCCCATGCCGCATTTCATCCACCTGTCCGGATCGCGCACCGGGATCGTCGACGAGGCCGACGGCGAGCGGGTCGTGCTGGGCCGCGGGCTGGACTGCGACATCCGGTTCCACGCGGCGCGCGACCTGGAGGTCGGCAAGCAGCACGCCGAGCTCGTGCGCGAGGACGGCCGCTGGGTGCTGCGCGATCTGGGGAGCCGCAACGGCACGTACCACAACGGCCGGCTGGTGCGGGAGGTCTACCTGCGCCAGGGCGACGTGATCCGCCTCGGCGCCGGCGGTCCGCAGGTGCGGGTCGACCTGACCGGCAAGGAGCACGGCCGGGTCCTGCGCCGGATGCGCGCCCGGCGCTGGCGGGTGCTGTGGGTGCCGGCGGTGCTGCTGCTGCTCGCCGGGATCGGGCTCGCCGCGATCTACGTGTCGCGCGCGTGGGACCGCCAGGTGGAGGACATCGAGGCCGAGCAGGCCGTGCTGGACGGCGAGATCGACTCGCTGCTGGCGGTGCTCGAGGAGGAGGACGGGGGGCTGGTCCGGGTCGACGAGGTGGGGGCCCGCTACGACCGCCTGATCCTGCTGGAGGCCGAGGCCGAGCTGTTCGGCGGCCGGCTGGGGCGGGACGGCGACGCCGCGGCCAGCATGGACCGCCACGTGGACGAGGTCCTGGAGGCCTTCGGCGAGCCGGTCTACCGCGTGCCGAAGAGCTTCCGCGAGGCGGTGCGGTCCCACATCGGCGCGTGGCTCGGGACCCGCGAGCTGGACCGCATCTACTGCGCGTCCGAGCAGGTGATGCCGGCGATGCGTCCGGTGCTGGCGCGCTACAGCTTCCCCGACGTGCTGGCGTTCCTGCCGTGGGTGCTCAGCGGCTGCCAGCCCGATCACCGCGCCGACGGCGTGGCCGGGCTGTGGGCGATCGGCGAGGACGAGGGACGCGCGCTGGAGCTGCTCGACGGGGACGGCGAGGACCTGCGCCTCGACCCGCTGGCGTCCACCGAGGCGATCGCCGACGAGCTGCAGCGCGACCTGCAGGTGCTGGGGACCTCGTCGGTGCTGCTCGCCACCGTGGCGCGCGATCCCGACATCGCGGCGACGGTCGAGGCGCTGCGCGAGGGCGACGCCTGGACCAAGGGGCGGCGGACGGTGCGATTCCTGTGGCTGGCCAAGCTGCTCGACGACGACGCGCGGGAGCGGATCCCGCGGCTGGTCGGCGCCGCGGTGCTGGGCCGCAACCCCGACGCCTACGGGCTGGACCCCGCGGACTGCGCGCGCACGGCGGCGCGGACCCCCGGACAGGAGTGAGGCGATGGCGAGCCGCCCCCGCGAGCCGAAGCTGATCTTCGTGTCGTCGCCGTACCGCGGCGCGGTGCCGCACAACCTGGCGATGGCGCGCGCGGCGGCCAAGCAGGTGTTCGACGCCGGCGGGGTCCCGGTGGTGCCCCACCTGTACATCCCGCTGGTGCTCGACGACGACCTGCCCGAGGAGCGCGACCAGGGCATCGCCGGGGCGCTGCGCCTGCTGTCGGTCTGCGACGAGATGTGGGCCTTCGGCGAGCCGTCGGAGGGCATGGCGATGGAGATCGCCGAGGCCGAACGGCTGGAGATCCCGGTGGTCCGCAAGGAGCGCCCCGAGCCCGCCCGGCCGTGCTGGCGCTGCGGCGGGCGCGGCGTGATCCGCGCCTCGGCCGAGCTGTACGGCTACATCGTGTGCCCCGAGTGCTCGCGCCCCGCGGTGGCGCGGCGGACGGACGAGGCCTAGGGTCTGCCCGTGTCCGAGTCCCGCCCCGGGATGCCCGCCGACCTGCCCACCGGTCCGGGCGTGTACCTGATGAAGGACCGCCACGGCGAGGTGCTCTACGTGGGCAAGGCGGTCAACCTGCGCGCCCGGGTCCGCTCCTACTTCGCCGGGGGCGACGACGGCCGGCCGCGGATCCCCCACCTGATGGCCCGCGTCGCCGACGTCGAGGTCGTGGTCACCGGCTCGGAGCGCGAGGCGCTGATCGTCGAGAGCACGCTGATCAGGAAGTTCCAGCCGCGGTTCAACGTGCTGCTCAAGGACGACAAGACCTGGCTCAGCGTGCGCATCGACGAGCGCGAGGCGTGGCCGCGGGTGCGGCTGGTGCGCCGCTGGCGGGACGACGGGGCGCGCTACTTCGGGCCGTACTTCAACGGCGTGCGGGCCCGCGAGGTGGAGCGCCTGATCCGCTCGGCGTTCCGGCTGCGGACCTGCACCGACGCGGTGTTCCGCCAGCACAACCGCCGCCCCTGCATCCAGTACAACATGGGGAACTGCGTGGCGCCCTGCGTGGGGTACGTCGACGAGCCGACCTACGCCGGCCTGGTGCGGGAGGTCACGGCGCTGCTCGGCGGCGACAACCGCGCGCTGATCCGCGATCTGACCGCGCGGATGCAGCGGGCCGCCGAGGAGCTGCGGTTCGAGGAGGCCGCCGCGCTGCGCGACCGGATCCGCACCGCCGAGAAGGTCGCGGAGAAGCAGCGCGTGCAGCGCGCCGCCGGCGACGACCAGGACGTCTGGGGCCTGCACCGCGTCGGCGACGTGGTCACCGTGGCGCTGCTGCCGGTGCGCGGCGGGCAGGTCGAGGACCCCCAGGCGTTCACGTTCCACGGCGTGCTCGAGGACGACGAGGCGGTGCTCGAGCAGGTGGTGCTGCAGCTGCTGGGCAAGGGCGTCGCCCCGGCCCCCGAGGTGCTGCTCCCGGCGTCGCTGCGCGACGTCGACACCGTGGCCGAGCTGCTCGGCGAGGCGGCCGGCCGGCGGGTCCGGGTCCACGTCCCGCAGCGCGGCGCCAAGGTCCAGCTGGTGCAGCTGGCGAACCACAACGCCCGCACGCGGCACGCCGCCGCCGCGACCCGACGCGAGCTGCTCGAGCGCGGCACGCTGGAGCTGAAGGAGCGCCTGCACCTGCGGGAGCTGCCGCGCCGCATCGAGTGCTTCGACATCAGCCACCTCGGTGGCCACGACACGGTGGCCTCGATGGTGGTGCTCGAGGACGGCGAGCCGCGCAAGCGGGGCTACCGCTCGTTCACGGTGCGCGACCTCGACCAGCCCGACGACTACGCCGCGATGCGCCAGGTGATGGAGCGCCGGCTGCGCCGCGTGGAGCAGGGCTGGCGGCTGCCCGACCTGCTGCTCGTCGACGGCGGCAAGGGCCAGCTCAACGCCGCCCGCGCGGCCGCCGCCGACGTGGGTCTCGAGGTCCCGCTGGCGGCGCTGGCCAAGCCCGACGCGGGGGAGCTCGAGCGGCAGCCCGACGCCACCGACAAGGTGTTCCTGCCCGGGCGCAAGAACCCGGTGCGGCTCTCGCCCCACGCCCCGGCGCTGCACCTGCTGCAGCGCGTCCGCGACGAGGCCCACCGCTTCGCCGTGTCCCACCAGCGGCGGCGGCGCAAGCGGCGCACGCTGACCTCGGCGCTGGACGACATCCCGGGGGTCGGGCCGGCCCGCCGCAAGGCGCTGCTGCGCCACTTCGGCTCGGTGCGCGCGGTGCGCGACGCCGAGGCCCACGAGATCGCCGAGGTGGACGGCGTCGGGGAGGCGCTGGCCGAGGCGATCCGCGAGCACCTCGCGGGGGACGGTGCCAAGGGGTGATCGGCGGGGCTCGTCCCCGGACCGCCCGATCCCGTCAGCCCAGCTCGCGGCGCTCGCGGAGGGCCAGGTACAGCTCCTTGAGGAACAGCAGCCGGTCGCGCTCGGACTCGAACGCCACCGGGGCCGGGAGCCGCGCGGCGAACCCCTGGCACAGCCGCTCGACGATCCGGCCCTCGTGCTCGCGGGGCAGCCGCGGGCGGCTGAAGAACTGCTGCAGGACCTGCTCGTGCTCCTCGCCGAGATCCTGCAGCGCGGCGCGGTCGAGCCGGAAGCGGCGCTCGGGGAGCGTCGAGTAGCGCTGGTCCCCGAACGGCAGGCCCGCGGCGCTGCGGCGCCGCTCGCGGACCACGACGGTCCCGGCCAGCAGGTCGCCGAGGCGCTTCTCCTGCCGGTGCCAGACCATCAGCACCATGCCCACCAGGTAGGTCCCCGGCAGCATGTCGACCATCCGCCCGAGGTTGCGCAGCAGCGAGCCCGCCAGCGTCAGGCCGTAGCCCCCGTCGCGGATCACGCGCAGCCCCATCGCCTTCTTGCCCACGGTCTGGCCGTTGGTCGTCATCTCCAGCACGACGTAGTAGCCGAAGTTGACGACGAACGAGGCCAGCAGGGCGACACCCATCACCGCCGCCGACCACTGGCCGGTCTGGATCTCCTCGGCGAACTCGGTGATCTGCGACTCGGTGATGAACTCGCCGAGCAGCGCCAGGAACACGGCCACGGCGTACAGCCCGAACAGGATCGTGCCGATGATCAGCTGGTCGATCAGGGCGGCCAGGATGCGGGTCCCCGCACCGGCGAGCTCGAAGTGCAGCGGCACGTCCTCGGGGGTGGCGTAGCCGACGGTGGGACGGATCGGATCCAGGGCGTCGCTCCAGCGGCGGGATGCTATCATGCGCCGCTCGATGGGTGATCGATACGCCAACCTGCGCCCCACCTGGAACGAGCTCGAGGACCTGGTCCGGCGAGCGCAGCAGGGGGGTGTCGCCGGGCTGACGTTCGAGCAGACCGAGCGCCTCGGGGCGACCTACCGGCTGGTCACCGCCCACCTCGCGCGGCTGCGCCAGGAGGCCCGCGACCCGGAGATCGTCCAGTACCTCAACGACCTGGCGATCCGCGCCCACGGCCTGATCTACCGCCCGACCCGCGACCGCATCGACCCGATCGGGTTCTTCACCCGCCGGTTCCCCCGGACGTTCCGCGAGACCGGCCGCTACCAGGCCGCGGCGGCGGCGATGATGCTGGCGGCCGCGATCGTCGCGTTCGCCGCCGTGCAGCTCGACCGCGAGCTGGCCTACTCCCTGGTGCCCGCCGGGATGTACCCGCGCGACGCGCTGCACACGCTGATCCTCGACCCCCAGGCCCAGGACGTGCTGCTGACCCACGGCCGCGACCAGGGCACCGGCGAGAAGGCGCTGTTCGCGTCGTTCCTGATGACCAACAACACCAAGGTCGGGCTGCTGGCGTTCGTCACCGGCGTGCTGGCGATGGTGCCCACCGTGTTCCTGGTGCTGTACAACGGGCTGATGCTCGGGGCGTTCGCCTCGGTGTTCTTCGGCGGAGGGGGCTTCCACCCGCTGTTCCTGCCGTGGCTGCTGCCCCACGGCGTCACCGAGCTGCTGGCGATCAACATCTGCTCGGCGGCCGGGCTGTACGTCGGGATGGGGGTCGTCGACCCGGGCCGCCTGCCGCGCCGCGACGCGGTCCGGCTGCGCGCCCTGGTGGCGCTGCGGCTGGCCCTGGGGACCGTCCCGATGTTCGTGCTCGCGGGGCTGATCGAGAGCTTCCTGCGGCAGTCCACGTTGCCCCCGGCGCCGCGTCTGATCTTCGCCGCGGCGACCGCGGCGCTGTGGCTCGCCTACCTCGGCTTCGCCGGGCGAGGGAGGACCGATGATGGCTGACGACCGTCCGCTGCGGACCGCGCTGGCCGCGGCCCTGATCGCGTTGCTCGCAGCGCCGCTCCCCGCGTGGGCCGCCAAGCGCCCCAAGTTCGAGCCGCACCGGCTCGAGGCCGGCCGCTTCACCGTCGTCTGCGACCGCCGTCCCGACCGGCTCCCCGAGATCGCGCGCCGGCTGTGGGCCGTCGACCGGGTCCTGCGCGGCTGGCTCGAGGTCCCCGCGGCCCGCGTCGACGAGCCGGTCACGCTGGCCTACCTGCACCGCAGCAAGCGCATGGAGCGGCGGCTGCCGTTCCGCGGCGACCGCCCCGGCCAGCGCCACCTGCTGCCCACCGACGGCGGGGTGCTGCTGCTGGTCCGCGAGGACACCGGGGTCGAGGAGATCCGGCCGGCCGTGGTCCAGCTCGCCGAGCTGGAGCTCAGCCGGGGCCCCGGCGACCTGCCCCAGTGGCTCCGCAGCGGGCTGTACGAGCTGCTCGCGCGGGTGGATCTCGACGGCTCGACGCTGGTGCTCGAGCCGGGCTACTTCGCCGCGCTGCAGGCCACCGGCGTACGCCGCGCGCCGCTGGACGAGGTCCGGCTGCCGGGCTGGTCGCGCTACCAGGACCCGCGGCGGTGGTACACCGCGTCGCTGGTCGTGGCGTACCTGTTCGAGAACGACCGCGCGGCGCTGGCCACCGCGATCGCCGCGCCGGACGAGTTCGATCTGCCCGCCGCGGTGGACGAGGAGGCGTTCGAGGCGTGGGTCGACCGGATGGTCCTCGACCGCGGGACCGGCACGACCGTGCTCGAGGTCGGGCTCGACGTGCCGCCGATGGAGCCGGTCGCGATCGCGGACGAGGCGCTGCGCACCCACCTGTACCGGCTGGCCGCGACCCACCCCCGCGGCCCCAAGGCGTTCGGACTGCCCGAGGGCAACGCGCCCGTGGAGATCCGCGCGGAGCTGGAGCTCCGCCGGGGCGAGCCGGCGGAGGCCTGCCGCGCCCTGCTGGCCAGCGACGAGTGGGACCCCGTGCTGATCGAGGGGATGTGCCTGTGGCAGGTCGCCCCGCGGGCGGCGGAGGAGCGCTGGAGGCTCGACTTCCGCCGCCAGCCGTCGGCCTACCGCGCCGCCGTGGAGGCCGCCGCGCTGGCGAGCGACGATCCGGCCCGCGACGCCGAGGCCGCCGCCCTGGTGGACGCCGCCCTGGCCGTGGCGCCGTCCGACCCCGACGCCCGCCTGCTCCGCGCCGCGCTGGACGCCCGCGCCGGGACGTGCCCCGAGTACAGCGCCGTCGACCTCGATCGGCTGGCCCCGATCTGGGCGCCGCTGTCCTACGTCGAGGGACCCCTGTCGCAGCGCCGCGCGGCGCTGGTGCGGGAGGTGATGGAGTGCGGGAGGTGATGCCGGGGGCGGGGCCGCCTCGCGGCCGCCGGGCGCTCAGCCGCCGTAGTTGATCGCGCGCAGCTTGATCTCGCTGATCGCGACCTGGCTCTTGCTCGAGCCGGGGTAGACGTCCTTGACCTGGACCCGCACCTCGCCGTACGCGCTGCCGTTGTAGCCGCCGTTGACCGGGAACGGGATCCACTGCATCTCGCGCTTGTCCTCGAGCTCGTGGGTGAAGGTCTGCATGTTGACCGTGATCTCGATCGTCTTGGGACGGGCGTAGGCCGCGAAGTTGGACGACGAAGAGCCGTGGCCGGGGAAGATCCCGAGGCTCGAGATCGACCAGTCGACGGCCTCGAACGAGACCCACTCCTCGGCGCCGCCGTCGGCGACCCAGGCGGTGGAGGTCTTGTCGTCGGCGAGGTGGTCCTTCTGGTCGTCGGCGGAGGACACCTCGAGGATCGCGGTGTAGGCGTCCTGCTCCTGGAACGTGGCCTCGAGCTCGCTGATCGCGGTCAGCGTGTCGAAGTCGGTGCCCTTGTACACCGAGCGGATCGTGAACTTGGCCTTGCCGCCCCACAGCTCCTGGCCGATCTTGCACTCGCCGACCTCGATCTTCACCGGACCGTAGGCGTCCTCGAAGGTGTGGGTCACCTGCTTGACCTGCACGCGGTTCTGCGCGTCGTCCAGCGAGAAGATGTCGATGTCGATCTGCTTGGGGCGGGCGTAGCGCTGGTACGCCTCGGCGTCCGGCCCCATCCCGGCGAGCACCGTGAAGCTGGTCAGGACGCCGCGCGGCAGGTCCAGCTCGATCCACTCGCCCACGCCCTCGGCCTCGTTGCCCTCGACCCAGGCGGTGGCGGGATCGCCGTCCACGACGGCCTGGGCGCTGGTCTTGGTCGACTCCCCCCAGGAGTCCTTGAGCTCCGAGGAGGCGGTGGCCCCCGCCAGGGCCGTGCCCGGCAGCAGCAGGGCGAGGGCGAGGGTCAGGATCGACGGTGTCTGGATGCGGCTCATGTGGTGCTCCCTGGTCGGTCGGGCGCCATCGTACACGAAGGAGGACGCGGCGCGGAAGCGGGCGCGGTCGTGCGGGGTCGGGCCATCGAGTACCATGGTCCCATGAGCGAACCCGAGACCGATCGGCCCCTGCGCCTGCTGTTCGTCTGTACCGGCAACCTGTGCCGCTCGCCGATGGCCGCGGGGCTGGCCCGCGAGCTGGCGCGCGACAGGGGGCTCGACATCGAGGTGCGGTCCTGCGGGACGATCGCCCAGGGCGGCCACGAGGCCAGCGAGAACGCCGTGATCGCCTGCAGCGAGATCGGCGTCGACATCGCCGATCACCGCAGCCAGCCGCTGACCCGCGAGCTGGTGGAGTGGGCCGACCACGTCCTGGTGATGGAGGAGAGCCACGTCCTGGCGGTCAACGCCAAGGACTGGCGCGCGCCGTTCAAGACCTGGGCGCTGGGCAGCTTCATCGGCGAGAAGCGGATCAAGGACCCGTACCAGCGCTCGCTGCGCAAGTACCGCAAGGCGCGCGACCTGCTGCGCAAGGCGATCGACGAGGCGCTGGAGCGGCTGGTGGTCTGATTCCGCAGCGGACCCGCGACGCGGTCCGCTATGATGGACCCATGCGACCGGAATTCCTGACGTTTCCGCTGCTCCTGCTCGCCGCCGCCCTGGTGGCGACGCCCGCGCGCGCCCAGGACGAGGACGACGAGGAGGCCACCCCGGAGCAGCAGTACATCTACCAGTGGACCGACGAAGACGGGGTGATCCACTTCGTCGACGAGCTGTCCAAGGTCCCGCCGGCCCACCGCAGCGGCCCCGGGCTGCGCAAGATCCCGGTGGGCAGCGACGAGCCGCGACCCGACGCCGGGACGAGCACGCCGTCTCCGACGTGGGGCACCTCGACCTCCGTGCGCGCCGAGGAGCGGCGGGACGAGCCCGCCACCGAGCCCCCGCCCACGGCCCAGGAGCGGCTGCGCGAGCTGCAGGAGCAGCGCGACGAGCTGATGCTGCGCATCGCCCAGCTGGAGGAGGGAAGCGCCGGGGAGGCGGACATCGAGCGGAGCGACGAGGAGCTGGAGCGGCTGCTGGACCAGTCGGAGAAGCTGCTCGAGCGCGTCGAGCGCGAGATCCGGAAGCTCGAGGGGGCGCGCTAGATCCCCAGCCAGTTCTTGAGGCGATCCCACCAGCTGCCGGCCTTGCCCGAGGGGGGCGCGGCCGAGGGCTGGGGTCCCGGGGTCGGGGTCGGCGCCGCGGCGTCCCAGCGGGGGAGGTCCCCGGCGGCGACGATCCGCGAGATGTTGGCCAGGTCCGGGTGCACCGCCTCGGCGCGGGCCACCTCGCCAAGCGCCTGCTCGGCCTCCAGCGCGGTCTGGTAGCGCTTGCGCAGCGGGCGCTCCAGCAGCCGCGCGATGATCGCCGCCATCGCCGGGGACCTGGCGTGGGCCTTGGCGAAGTGCTCGCCGAGATCGCCCTCGAGCACCATCTGGACCAGCTTGAACCCGGCCTCCTGGAACAGCACCTCGCCCATCATCAGCTCGTACAGCACGCAGCCCAGCGCGAACAGGTCGCTGCGGCCGTCGAGGTCCTCGCCGCGCAGCTGCTCGGGCGACATGTAGCACGGCGTGCCGCGGGTCAGGTTCAGCGTGGTGGTCAGGAACAGGTTGGCGGTGGACCGCGCGATGCCGAAGTCCAGCACCTTGATCAGCCCCCCGGGGGCGAGGATCACGTTCTCGGGCTTGAGATCGCGGTGGACCAGGTTGAGCGGCTGGCCCTCGAACCCCTCGCGCTCGATGGCGTGGGTCAGCGCCCGGCTGATCTGCACGCCGATCTCGGCGACGATCCCCGGCGGCAGGGTCCGGCCCTGCTCGGCGAGGCGGTCGACCAGGGTCCGCAGCGTCGGGCCCTCGACGTACTCCATGACCAGCACGTGCTGGCTGTCGACCTCCTCGAACTTGAAGATCTGGACCACGTTGGGGTGGCTCAGCAGGCCGCCGATGCGGGCCTCGTTGACCAGCGAGCGGATCATGTCGGGCTGCGACTGGATCAGGTTCTCGTGGACGACCTTGAGCGCGACCTCCTTCTGGAAGCCGTGGGGGCCCTCGACGCGGGCCGAGAACACCTTGGCGTAGGCGCCCTCCCCGATCTCGTCGATCAGCAGGTAGGTCCCGAGCCGGGCCCCGGGCTGCAGCGTGCCCTCTTCGCTCATCGCCGTGTCCCCCCTCTCGCCGGTTGGTCCTCGGGGCGGGCCCCCATCATACTCGCGTGGGCTCACAGCCGCACGGCGGTGACGGCATCGCCGCCCTGCTTCTCGCCGGCGGGGCGGAACTCCGCGACGTAGGCGGACTCCGCCAGGTGCTCGCGGATCGCCTTGCGCAGCACCCCGGTGCCGAAGCCGTGGAGCACGAACACCACCGCGTCGCCCCGCAGCGATGCGTCGTCCAGGAAGCGGTCGACGCGGGCCAGCGCCTCGTCGACCCGCTCGCCGCGCAGGTCGAGGGTGTTGCCCGGGTGCCGCACCGCGTCGGCGAGGGTCTCGCGGCGCCCGTCCTTGTCCGGGATGGACTTGCCCGGGCGACCGCTGCGCCCCCTCGACCGTGGCCGCTCCGGGGGCCCCTGCGGCTCCAGGTCGCGGGTCCGGCAGCGCAGCCGCGCGCCGCCGACGAGCACCTCGACGCGCCCCCTGTGGTCGGGCAGCGAGGCCAGCTCCCCGGTGCGGCCGGTGGCGGCGACCACGACCCGATCGCCCACCGCGGCGGCGGACCAGTCCGGGCCCTCACCGGGGTCGTCCGCGCCGTCCTCGATCTTCGCCGCGAGCCCCTGGCGCAGCTCGCGGCCGCCCTGGGCGATGCGCTTGCGGGCCCGCTCGGCGGCGCGCAGGCTGGGCTCGCGCTGCAGGTCGCGGATCAGGCCGCGGACCACCTCGCGGTAGCCCTCGACCTCGCCGTCGAAGCGCTCCAGGACCTCCTCCTGCAGCGTGCGCATCCGCTGCTTCAGCTCCTCGCCGCGGCGCGCCAGCCCGGCCCGCTCGCGCTCCACCTCGCGGCGGCGCTCGTCCACCGCGGCGCGCTCCCGGCGCACCGCGCCGCGCTCCTGCTCCAGCTCGGCGAGCAGGGCCTCGATCTCCAGGTGGGACGGCTCCAGCCGGCCCTCGGCGTCGGCCAGCAGCGCGTCGGGCAGCCCCAGCCGCCGGGCGATGTCGAATGCATAGCTGCGCCCGGGGTTGCCGACGGTCAGCCGGTAGGTCGGGCGCATCGCCGCGCCGTCGTACTCCAGCCGCCCGTTGACCAGCCGCCCGTCGACGCTGGGCAGCGCCTTGAGCGGGGCGAAGTGGGTCGTGGTGACCACCAGCGCGCCGCGGTCGAGCACGGCCTGCAGCACCGACGCGGCCAGCGCGGCACCCTGCTGTGGGTCCGTGCCCGCGGCGATCTCGTCGAGCAGCACCAGCGCCGGACCGTCCGCCCCGTCCAGCACCTCGAGGATCCGGCGCAGCGCCAGCACGTGGCCGCCGAACGAGGACAGGTCCTCCTCCACCGACTGGGGATCGCCGATGTCGGTCAGCACGTGCGCGAAGGGGTGGATCGCCGAGCCCGCTCCGGCCGGCAGGTGCATCCCGGCGCGGACCATCAGCGCGCACAGCCCGACGGTCTTGAGCGTCACGGTCTTGCCGCCGGCGTTGGGGCCGCTGAGGATCAGCGCCGCCGGGCCGTCGCCGAGGCGCACGTCGTTGGGCACCACCTCGGTCCCGCGCAGGGCGAGCAGCGGGTGGCGCGCGGCGCGCAGGTCGACCACGGGCCCGTCCGCCACGCGAGGCTCGGTGGCGTCCAGCTCCCTGGCCAGCCGCGCCCGGGCGGCCACCTCGTCCAGCCGCGCCGCGCAGCGCAGCGACTCGTGCAGGTCGGGCGCCACCGCCGCCACCGCCTCGCACAGCGAGGCCACGATCGCCCGCTCCTCGCGGCGCAGCTCGGCGTCGGCCATCTTCAGCCGGTTGTTCAGCCCCACCACCGCCCGCGGCTCGACGTAGACCGTCTGCCCCGAGCCCGAGGTGTCGTGGACGATGCCCAGGTCGAGGTTCTTGGCCTCGACCTTGACCGGCACGACGTAGCGGTCGTTGCGCTGCGTGAAGTAGTCCTCCTGCACCGCGCCCTGCCACTCGTCCCCGGCCACGAGGTCCTCGAGCTGCTCGCGGATCGCGGCGTGGAGCCGCGCCTTGCGGCCGCGCATCTCGGCCAGGTGCGGGTAGGTCTGGGTCGAGAGCTGCCCGTTGCCGTCGAACGACGCCGCCAGCCGCGACTGAAGCGAGGGCAGCGGCACGATCGGCTCCGCCAGCGGCCGCAGGTCCGGCGCCTCGTCGCGCCGCTCGAGCACGAACGAGCGCGTCCGGGCCAGCCCGCCGAGGGTCTCGGCGATGGCCAGCAGCTCGAGCCCGTCGAGCAGCTCGCCCTTGGCGCACGCGGTGACGTCGGCGCGGACGTCGCGGACCCCGCCCAGCGGCAACGGCACGTCGGTGGTGATCGCGCGCAGCTGGGTGACGCGCCGCAGCTGCAGGCGGATCTCGTCGGCGTCGCGGGCCAGCGCGGGCGCGGCGCAGCGCTCGCGGCCCAGCTCGGTGTCGGCGCGGGCGGCGAGGGCGTCCACCAGCCGCGGCCAGTCCAGCGAGCGGCGGGCCTCGTCGGCGAGGCGATCGGCGGTCCGGGGGTCGGTCATCACGGCGCGCATGATCGCCGGGACGGCCCGCGCGGGCAAGGCCCGTCGGCGGTCGACCCTTGCCGCGCCCCCGCGGACCCCCTACCCTCCCGACGATGGCGACCCCGACGCCACTGCGCCGCGTCCTGCGCCGGGCGGGCCGCGCGATCACGACCTACCGCCTGATCGCCGACGGCGACCGGATCCTGGTGGCGCTGTCCGGCGGCAAGGACAGCTCGGCGCTGCTGTACGTCCTGCGCCACCTGCAGGCCCGCGCCCCGGTGCGCTTCGAGCTCGCCGCGGTGACGATCGACGCGGGCTGGGGCGGCCACCCGGTGGAGCCGCTGCGGCGCTACTGCGAGGCCCTCGGCGTCCCGCTGCACGTCCAGACCGCCACGATCCTCGAGACCGTGATGGACAAGCTCGGCGACGACGAGACCCCGTGCCCGCTGTGTGCCCGGCTGCGCCGCGGGGCGATCTACTCCGCGGCCCGCCGCGAGGGCTACCCGCTGGTGGCGCTGGGCCACCACGCCGACGACCTGATCGAGACCCTGCTGCTCAACCAGCTGTTCAACGGCACGATCAAGGCGATGCCGCCGATCCTCGAGGCCGACGACGGCGTGACCACCGTGATCCGCCCGCTGCTGCTGACCCCCGAGGCCGACACCCGCGCGCTGGCCGCCGCCGGGGGCCTGCCGGCCTACCCCTGCCAGTGCCTCGGCGCCTACCGCCCCGAGCTCAAGCGCCCCGAGATCAAGAGGCTCGTCGCCCGCCTCGAGCGCGACCACCCGGGCGCCCGGCGCTCGCTGCTGACCGCGGCGACGACCGTGCAGGAGCGCACCCTGGCCGACCCCCGCTGGCTGCCCGACCGCGGCGCGCCGGGGGAGCACGGCGGCGAGCGGCCGGAGGCGCCGCTGGGGCTCGAGGCGCTGGCGGAGCTGGGGCTCTGAGGGGACGCTAGAAGCGCCCCACGAGCACCAGGCCGGCGCTGCGGCTGACCGGGTCGACGGTGGGCACCGGGAAGATCTCGGCGGTGGTGTAGGCGTCGCGCACCTTCTGGGAGCGGTCGAGGCCGGTCTTGCGCAGCCGCAGGCCGCCGATCAGCAGCCCGGTGCCGGCGCCGACGGCGATGGCGGGGCCGGCGATCAGCCACGGCCGGGCGCCGTCGAGGAACTCGCTGGTCGCGGCGTCGGCGGCGCGCTCGTTGACCCAGATGCCGGCGACCATGATCAGGGTCCCGACCATCACCCCCATCCCGCCGGTCAGCGCCATCGCGGTGCCGAACGCGCCCAGCATCTGGCCCTGCCAGTAGCGGGGGTCGTTGGCCACCGGGCGGCGCAGCTTCTCGTCGCCCTTGGTCCGGCGGGTCAGCTGGCGCACCATCGCGCCGCCGACCGACCACAGCGGGGCCCCGATCTCCAGCCCGGCGACCATCAGCACCGTCGTGGGGATCAGGTAGAACTGCAGGTTGTCCAGGGCGGCCTCGTTGCCGCTGCGGATCACCGCGATGGTGATGTTGAAGCCGGCGACGAACGCCACCGCGCCGGTGATCGACAGCGCCGCGCCCACGCCGCGGTAGGTCTTCCCGCGGCGCATCAGCACCGGGTCGGGGAACACCGGCGCCCCCGGCTCCGCGGCGGCGTCCACCGCACCGGCGGCCTCGTCCCCGGCGGGCGCGCTCCCGCCGCCGTCGTCCGCGGCCTCGTCTCCGGCCGGACCGGTCGCGGAGGCCCACGCCGGCGCCGCCAGCAGCAGCACCGCCGCCAGCCCCCAGCTCGTCCACCACGTCCGCGCGCTCGTCATCGGTCACGTTCCCCGGGTCCGTGGATGATAGGTCCTGCCGTCCTCCCCCATCAAGGGGACCACGGCTCGGTGACGCCGGCGTGCTCGCGCAGGACGGCCAGCACGCGCTGGAAGTCGTCCGGCAGCGCCTGGTTCCACGACACGTACTCGCCGCTGCCGGGGTGCTCGAAGCCCAGGTGGAAGGCGTGCAGCATCTGGCGCTCCAGCGGGGCCAGCGCCTCCCGCAGGGCCGGCTCGGCGGGGAGCCGCTTGCCGGTGCGGCCGCCGTACACCGGGTCGCCGACCACCGGGTGCTGGCGCTCGGAGAGGTGCACGCGGATCTGGTGCGTGCGGCCGGTCTCGAGCACCAGCTCGACCAGGCTGGCCGGGCCCAGCCGCTCGAGGATCCGGTAGTGGGTCACGGCGACCTTGCCGTGCTGGGCCTTGCTGCTCATCCGCTTGCGGTCCGAGGGGTGGCGGCCGATCTCGCTGCGGATCGTGCCCTCGGCGGGGAACGGCTCGCCCCACACCAGGGCGCAGTAGCGGCGCGTGATGGTGTGGTCGCGGAACTGCTCGCCGAGGTGCTGGTGGGCGCGGTCGTGCTTGGCGACGACCAGCAGGCCGGTGGTGTCCTTGTCCAGCCGGTGCACGATCCCGGGGCGCTCCACGCCGGAGATCCCGGACAGGTCGTCGCAGTGCCACAGCAGCGCGTTGACCAGCGTCCCGCTGTGGTCGTGCTGGGTCGGGTGGACCACCATCCCGGCGGGCTTGTTGACGACCAGCAGGTCGGCGTCCTCGTGGACGATCTGCAGCGGGATGTCCTCGGCGAGCACGTCGGGGCTCTGCAGGTCGGGGATGTAGACGACGACCTCCTCGTCGCCGTTGATCCGGTAGCTGCGCCGCCGCCACCCGCCGTCGACCAGCACGCGGCCCTCGTCGATCAGGCGCTGGACGCGGGCGCGGCTCAGATCGGACAGCCGCGAGGAGAGCCACTGGTCGAGGCGCCGGCCCTGCTCTCGGCCGTGGGCGTGGAGGGTCCGCTCTTCAGCCAACGTGCTGCTGGTACTGGTTCATGAAGCGGTCGACCACGTCGCGGGGCAGGTCGAGCAGCCGGGCGTACTTCTCGATGTAGCCGCTGACGTAGATCGGGGCCGGCAGGTCGTCGTACCGGTCCGCCTCGATGAACCGCAGGTACATGATCGAGATCTTCGTCTCGTCGCAGATCGTCTCGAGCTCGACGCCGCGCTGCTCGCGGATCCGCCGCAGGTCGCCGCCCGTGATCGCGCGCGTCTCGCGCAGGTGCCCGATGCTCTCCTCGGTCAGCGGGTTGAGCCGGATCGAGTCCTGCTTGGCCTTGCGGCGCTGGGCGTAGTCCCGGGTCCAGGCCCGCAGCCGCGGCCGCGACCCGGTGGCGCCTCCGGCCCCCCGGGACGCCGAGACGCCCGGGAACGTGGTGGAGGCCTGGTCGAACGACATCTGGCCCCGCTCGCGGGGCTCGGGGGCCGGAGGCGCCGCGCGGAGCTCGGCCGCGGTGAGCGCCGGCAGCGACTCGGGGGTCGGCGGCATCATCGCGTCGTCGTCCTCGGCGCTGGCGGGCGGCACGGGCAGCGCGCGCTCGGCCTGCTCCAGGACCGTCGGGGACTCCGCGGCGGACGGCTCGGGGCCGTCGATCACGCGCTCCAGGCTGGCGTCCGCGGGCGTGACCTGGGGGATGTCGATCGTGACCTCGGCCGAGACCTCCTCGTACTCCGCGCTGCCGTCCTCGAACACCGCGGTGGCGCGCGCCGCGATGCCGTCGCCGGCGTCCTCGACGAACTGCTCCAGCGGGGTCAGCTCGGCGATGTCGTGGATCTCGTCGAAGAACCCGTCGGGATCGTCCGGGCACGGCTGGTGGCCGTCGACCATGCCGAGGTACTTGTCGTACGCCCGCCGGCGATCGCGGTTGGTCAGGATCCGGAAGGCCTCGTCGATCTTGGACCCGATGGCCTCGGTCTCCTCCGGGGAGTACAGCGAGTAGATGGCCATCGAGTCCGGCTCGAACGAGCTGCGGACCAGGCGGTAGGCCCGCTTGACCTCCTCCTCCGACGCCGCCGGGTCGATGTCGAGGATCTCGTAGTAGGACTGGCTGACGAACTTCACGACACCACTGCCGTTCCTGCGCCTACATGCTCCCGGCCCGAGCGGGTGCGCGCTCTCCCACCCGGGCCACTCCGAACGTCCGGTTCTCCAGCGGGATGCCCAGCTCCTGCAGCAGGGCGTCCACCAGCTCCTTCATCTCCTCGCCGAGCCGCGAGGCGATCCCCCAGTCGGAGATCGCCGAGTTCTTGCGCAGCGCGATCCACACCCGCTCGTCGAACTGGATCGCGCCCACCGTGCGGATCCGACAGCCGAACGAGCGGCGTGCCACCTCCTCGAGCCCGGTGGCGACCTCCAGGTCGGCCAGCCGGCGCACCTTGTTCATCACCAGGTAGATCGGCCGCGAGGCGAGCTCGCTCCGCACCCGGTCGACCAGGCCCGGCGCGTGGCGCTCCAGCTCCGCGCCGCGCCGCTCCAGCTCCACCATCGAGCGCACGCCCTCGAGCGCGCTCAGCGCCCGGCGGGAGTCGGCCTCGATCAGGCTCAGCGTCTGCAGCGCGCGCTGGCGCAGCAGGCCGCCGAGGAAGCGGTACGAGTTCTCGACCCCCACGGGGTCGGGCAGCGTCACCAGCAGCGGGAAGTCCGCCTCGAGGAACGGCGTGATCACCTCGGGATCGGTGCCGGCCCCGAGGTCCATCACCAGGTGGTGGCAGGGCATCCGCTGCAGCAGGTGCGACAGCTCCATCCGCGCCTGCGGGGTCGGGACGTCGAAGAACCCCGAGATCCCCGGCACGAGCCGCAGCCCGGTGCGCACCATCGGCAGCGCCGACGGCGTGTCCGGCCCGCGGCCCTCCGCCAGGTCCGTGACGTCGTACTCCCCGGGCTCGGACCCGAAGAGCGTCCGGAGGTTGCCCCCACCCCAATCCAGATCGGCCAGCAACACCTGCCAACCCCGCGCCGCGAGGTTCGCCCCCAGATGCGCAGCGATGAGACTCTTGCCGGTCCCACCACGCGCGCCCGCCACGGCCCAGGAGAGGCTCCGGGCACGGATCAGCCGTGTCGATGAACTGGCTCCCACCGAACCGCCCCCAAGGGGCGTGTTCCCCGCATCCCGTCTCAGCATCGGCTTTGGTCGCTTCCGGTTCTGCTATCCGCTGACCACCATCAAAACAAACGAGCCAGGGACCGTCAACACTTATTGTCGTAAAAAATGCTGCAATTACAGAGAGCTACCATGGATTGCGCCAAGCTGGCGCCGCGCGGTGTGATAGGCTGCCCTTCGAGAGCGAGGTGGGACGGTGACGACAGCCCTGATCTGCGGCGTCTCCGGTCAGGACGGAGCCTACCTCGCGCGGCACCTGATCGGGCGCGGCGTGGAGGTCCACGGCAGCTCCCGGGATGCCCAGGTCGTGTCGTTCGGCAACCTCGACCGCCTCGGGATCCGCGGCCGGGTCGCGCTGGCCTCGATCGTCCTGACCGACTTCCGCTCGGTGATGCAGGCCCTGATGAAGATCCGCCCCGACCGGATCTACAACCTCGCCGGGCAGAGCTCGGTGGGCCTGTCGTTCGAGCTGCCGGTGGAGACCCTCGAGAGCATCGCGGTGGGCACGCTCAACCTGCTCGAGGCGATCCGCCTGCTGGACCTGCCGTGCCGGTTCTACAACGCGTGCTCCGGGGAGTGCTTCGGCAACACCGGCACCCGCGCGGCCGACGAGGCCACCCCGTTCCACCCGCGCAGCCCCTACGGCGTGGCCAAGGCCACGGCGTTCTGGGAGGTCGCCAACTACCGCGAGGCCTACGGGCTGTATGCCTGCTCCGGGATCCTGTTCAACCACGACTCGCCGCTGCGCCCGGAGCGGTTCGTCACGCAGAAGATCGTGCGCGCCGCGTGCCGCATCGCCGCGGGCGGCGACGAGGTCCTGTCCCTGGGCAACACCGCGGTGTCGCGCGACTGGGGCTGGGCGCCCGAGTACGTCGAGGCGATGGGGGCGATGCTGGAGCAGGACGAGGCCGAGGACTACGTGATCGCCACCGGCGAGTCGCACACCCTGCAGACGTTCGTCGCCGAGGCGTTCGGCCAGCTGGGGATGGACTGGCAGGACCACGTGCGGACCGACGAGACGCTGCTGCGCCCCGCCGACATCCCGTACAGCTGTGGCAACGCCGACAAGGCCCGTCGCCAGCTGGGCTGGCAGGCTCGCGCGCGGATGCGGGACGTGGTGCGGATGATGATCGAGGCCGAGCAGCGGCGCCTGGCCGGCTGAGCGCCTCCGGTCACTGCAGCTCCCCGGGCAGCTTGGCGAGCCACTGCTCGCGGCACGCCGGGCAGAGCAGGAACGCCCGGCGGGCGATGACCTGCTCGCTGAGCTTGCCGCCCAGCCCCTCCTCGGCCGCCTCCTGCATCGCCTGCAGCGTGTGCTCGATCTGCCCGTCGAGGTCGTCGGGGAACACCAGCAGCGGGTCGAAGTCGGCGGTCACGCTGACCTCGGCGATGTAGCGCAGCGAGCCGTTGGGCAGCTTCCTGGCGCACAGCGCGCACTGGGCCGGGCTCCCCCGGGCGCCCGCGTCGCGACCTCCGTCGTTCATGGCTGGGTCCTCGCGAGCACGTCGGCCAGATCCTGCTCGTCCCCGGGCAGCAGCGTGCGGGGATCGAGCCACAGGCGATCCTCCTGGACGTGCACGATCACGGGCGGGTCGGCGAGGCGCAGGCACTCCACCCAGCGGCGGACGGAGCCCTCCCGGGGGCGCAGCGCCACGGCGAAGCCCTCGAGATCGATCATCGGCAGCGCGCCGCCCCCGGCGCGCGAGGTGTGCGCGGCGACCTCGGCCTCGAAGCGGGCGCCGAGCTCGGGGACCGCGTCCTCGAGCCGCGCGAGCAGCCGCTGCGCCGCGGCCCGCGCCTCCTCGGGCGGCAGGTTCACCGCGCGGTAGGTCGGGACCTCCTCGGGGACGCCGTCGAGGTAGCACCGCAGCGTGCCCTCCAGCGCCGCGTAGACCAGCTTGTCGACCCGCAGGACGCGCATCAGCGGGTGCCGGCCCAGCGCGGCGACCAGGTCGGCGCGCCCGGCGACGATCCCCGCCTGGCAGCCCCCGAGCAGCTTGTCTCCGGAGAACGTCACCAGGTCGACCCCGGCGTCGACCACCTCGCGGACCTGCGGCTCGTCGCCCACCGCCGCCGGCGCGATCTGCCCGCTGCCCAGGTCCTCGACCACCGGCACGCCCCGCTCGCGGCCGAGCCGCACCAGCTCGCCGCGCTCGACCTCGGTGGTGAACCCCTGGATCCGGAAGTTGCTGCGGTGGACCTTCATCAGCAGCGCGGTGGCGTCGCCCAGGGCGCCCTCGTAGTCCCGCAGGTGGGTGCGGTTGGTGGTCCCCACCTCGCGCAGGATCGCCCCGCTGGCGCGCATCACGTCGGGGACGCGGAACGACCCGCCGATCTCGACGAGCTCCCCGCGCGAGACGATCACCTCGCGGCCCTCGGCCAGCGCCCGCAGCAGCAGGAACACCGCCGCGGCGTTGTTGTTGACCACCAGCGCCGCCTCGGCCCCGGTCAGGCGCGTGACCAGCCGCGCGACCCCCGCCCCGCGGCCCCCGCGCTTCCCCGCCTCGAGGTCGAACTCGACGTTGCCGTAGCGGCCGGCGACCTCGTCGATCCGCGCCATCGCCGCCGGCGCCAGCGGCGAGCGTCCCAGGTTGGTGTGGACCACCACGCCGGTGGCGTTGATCACGCGGCGCAGGTGGGGGCGGGCCCGCTCCCGCGCCCGGCGCGCCGCCTCGCCGGCGATCGCGTCGGCCTCGACCGCGACGTCGTCTCCGTCGCGCAGCGCCGCGCGCAGCTCCCCGAGCACCTCGCGCAGCGCGTCCTTGATCGCCCACGGCGGCAGGTTCGCCGCGGCGAGGGTCGGATGTGCAAGCATCTCGCCCACTTGCGGCAGATCTCGCAGTCGCTCTCGGGGGGATCGCGCCATGCTAGACTCCGGCCGTGCAGACCGTCGCACCGCTCATCACCGCGCTGATCAGCCTCTCGCTGGCGGCCTCGATCCTGATCCGGGATCGTCGCGACCGCGTGTACCGCCGGTACGCCATCTTCGCCGCGGTGGTCTCGGTGGTGTTCTTCTGCATGTTCTTCTATGTCATGACACGCCAGCCGTTCTGGCGCTACGGCGTGTTGCTCGGCGCCCTGCTGGTGGCCCCGACCTCCCTCCAGGTCTACCACCTGGCGCTGCGCCGGTACAGGCCGGCCACCACGGCGTGGTTCCGGACCCTGATCATCGCCGCGGTGGTCCAGGGCATCGCGGTGATCCTGTTCGCCGATCGCTTCGACTGGATCACCCTGCTCAACGGCCTGGTGGTGTTCACCGGGCTGTTCGCCAACGTGGTGATCCTGTTCCGCGTCCAGCGGGGCGCCGAGACGCAGGTGGAGAAGGCGCGGCTGCGCTACCTGGCGGTGCTCGGCCTGGCGGCGGTGACGCTGCTGGTCACCGAGATGGCGATCCAGGCGTGGAACCTGTACCCCGCGCTGCTGTTCCCCGACACCACGATCCAGTTCCCGCCGCTGGGCACGCTCGCCGCGGTGGGCTACCTGTACTTCCTCGGCGAGATCATCAAGCTGTACCGCCTGCTCGACCTGCACGAGATCGTGGCCAAGGCCGCCAACTTCGTGGTGATGTCGGTCCTGCTGGCGCTGGTCTACGTCGGGCTGGTGCTGTGGCCCGGCAGCGAGACGACGCTGATGGCCTCGCTGGTCAACACGCTGATGGCCACCGCCGCGATGCTGATCCTCTACGCCCCGCTGCGGGAGCTGATCGACCGCTGGATCGTGCAGCTGTTCTTCAAGGAGCGCTACCAGCTGGAGAGCTCGGTGTCCAAGCTGCTGCGGCGGCTGCCCGGGATCTTCGAGATCGACGCGCTGGTGGACCAGCTGCTGTCGACGCTGACCGCGACCAACCGCGTCGAGGCGGCGTCGGTGTACCTGTGGAACGACGAGGACCGCGCCTACCGGATGGTCGCGCACCTCGGTGACCGCTCGCTGCCCGAGCTGCAGAAGGTCCCCGCGCGGCCGTTCTCCGAGGGCCTGCTGCGCGAGCGCACCCCGCTGCTGCGCGACGAGCTGCGGAACCTGGTCCAGCGCCACGCCCTGCTGCCGCCGGCGCGCCGCGACGCCGACGCCCGCGACCGCGCGTGGAAGAGCGCGGCGCTGCACACCCTGGAGGGCATGAACGCCGACATCACGCTGCCGTTCCTGTCCGGCCGCAGCGTGCTGGGCTGGCTCAACCTGCGCGTCGAGACGGGCGACGTCGGCTTCACCCGCGACGAGATCGGGCTGCTCACCACGCTGACCGAGCGGGCCGCCTCGGGGATCGACGCGTCCCGCCAGTTCGAGCGGATGAAGGACCGCGACCGGCTGGCCCACCTGGGCGAGATGAGCGCCGGCCTGGCCCACGAGATCCGCAACCCGCTGGGGGCGATCAAGGGCGCCGCGCAGGTGATCCAGGAGTCGGACGACGCCGACGAGCAGCACGAGTTCGTGGGGATCATCGTCGAGGAGGTGGACCGCCTCAACGTGGTGGTCAGCCAGTTCCTGGACTACGCCCGGCCGATGCAGATCGACCGCCACGATGCCTCGCTGGGCCCGGTGATCCGCGGCGTGATCCAGGTGGTCGAGACCGACGGCCTGCCCGACGGCGTGCGGCTGCGCGTCGACCTGCCCGAGGACCTGCCGCCGCTGCCCGTCGACGTCGAGAAGCTGCGCCAGGTGCTGCTCAACCTCGTGCGCAACGCCATCGAGGCGATGCCCCAGGGGGGCCAGCTCGCCGTGCAGGTGCGCTACCACCAGGCGCTGCGGCGGGTCCGGCCGCTGGGCGGGTCCGACCGCCGGCGGCGCGTCGGCGCGCTGGAGAACCCGCTGCAGGGCGCGATGGAGCTGGTGGTCGCCGACACCGGCGAGGGCATCTCCCCCGAGGCGCTGACCCGCCTGTTCATCCCGTTCTTCACGACCAAGAACGGCGGCAACGGCCTGGGGCTGGCGATCTGCGAGCGGATCGTGCGCGAGCACGGCGGCGAGCTCGAGGTCCAGTCCCGCGAGGGGGCCGGCACCCGCTTCGTGGTGCGCCTGCCGATGAACCCCTCCGAGCCGACCCGGAAGTCGTCGCTGTCGATGCGCGCCGCGAGCGGCTGAGCCCGCGACTTTCCGATCCCGTCAAGAAACTGTAATGTTCTGTTCAGGCCGGCCCGCAGCGTCCGTGGAGGAGGTCGAGTGTCGCTCCAGCGATCGATCATCGCCCGCAACGAGCCCTGCATGGAGGTGTTCCGCACCCTGCAGGCCACCTACCTGTCGCTGATCAAGCGCAGCGACGGGTTCATCGCGTCGTACGACCTGACCCGGCCGCAGTTCGAGGTCATCGCCGCGCTGGGCCACACCAAGGGGCTGACGTTCAAGGAGCTGACCAACCGCGTGCGGATCACCAAGGGCACGCTCACCGGCGTGATCAACCGCCTCGAGGAGATGGGCTTCGTGGTGCGGGCCCCCAGCGAGTCCGACCGCCGCTCCACGGTGGCGACGCTCACCGACCAGGGCGAGTCCCTGTTCGAGGAGGTCTTCACCGGCCACGTGGCCTACCTCAAGGAGTACCTCGACGTGCTCGAGCCGGACGAGCGCCAGGAGCTCAACCGGCTGCTGCGGCGGATCCAGGTCGCGTCCCGCTGACCCGGCGACAACCATGCATACGTAGGATCTCGTCAAACAACAGCATGGCAAACTGAGGATACCATGCTATGTTTGCATGGTCATGGACGAGCCCACCCGCGCGTTCCTCGAGCGCACCAACCCCTGGCTCGACGATCCCGCGGCGGCCGCCGGCGAGGCCCGACGGCGGTTGCCCGGCGAGCTCCTGCCCAGGTCGCTGCTCCCCGCGCTGCGGGACGCCATCGGAGACACCCGGCGCGCCCACCTGGTGATCGGCCCGCGCCAGGCCGGCAAGAGCACCTCGATCTGGATGGTCCTGGCCGACGCCCCGACCCCGCTGCTGTACCTCGACTGCGAGGAGCCCCTGGTCCGCCAGTGGTGCCGCTCGCCGGGGCTGTTCGCCGCCGACCTGGCCGAGTGGCTCCCGGAGGGCGGGACGGTGTTCCTCGAGGAGGCGCAGTGGCTCGACGAGGCGGGGCTGTTCCTCAAGGGCCTGGTCGACGCCCACACCGGCCGGCGAGTCGTGGTCACCGGGAGCGCCTCGTTCCACCTGCTGTCGCGGACGCGCGAGTCCCTCGCCGGCCGGGCGACCCGCCACCAGGTCTGGCCGCTGTCCTTGCGGGAGGTGGCCCCGTCGCAGCCGGGTCGCCCCGTCGCTGTGCTGCGCCGCGATGCCCGCGCCGCCCAGGAGCGGATGCTGGTCTTCGGCGGGTACCCCGAGGCCTGGACCGCCGCCGAGCCGGCGGCGATCCTGCACGAGCTGCTCACCGCCTTCGTGCTGCGCGACGCCTCGGATCGCTTCCGCATCGAGCGCCCCGACGCGTTCCGCCTGCTGCTGCGCCTCGCGGCCGGCCAGGTGGGCGACCTGGTCAACCTCTCGGAGTGGTCGCGGGTCCTCGGGGTCGCCACCACCACCGTCTCCGACTACCTCGGCCTGCTCGAGGAGACCCACGTGGTGCGCCTGATCCGGCCGTTCATCGGCGGCAAGCGCGCCGAGCTGACCCAGACCCCCAAGGTGTTCTACCTCGACAACGGCTTGCGAAACGCCGTCGTCGGCGATCTCGGCGCCCTCCCGCGACGGACCGACGTGGGCAAGCTGATGGAGAACTGGGTCTTCAGCGAGCTCCACAAGCGCTTCCCGGAGCCGGGCGCCGTCCGGTTCTGGCGGACGCGGAACCGCGCCGAGGTCGAGTTCGTGCTCGAGCGCACCCCGGGCGAGATCGTGGGAATCGAGGTCAAGAGCCAGCGCGCGAGCCCCCCCCGGATCCCCCGCAGCCTGCGCAGCTTCCTGGCCGCCTACGCCCCCCGGCGGACCCTGGTGGTCCACCGCGGCGAACCCGCGCAGGCGGAGATCGAGGGTGCCCTCGTCGAGTGGGTACCCGCCGAGCTGCTGCCCGACGTGCTGGACACGCTGGGACCGATCAGCGCTTCAGGAGGTTGAACTTGCAGATCGCCCACACGGCCTGCACGCCGTCCCTGGCGCCGATCTTCTTGCCCTCGGCGTAGTCGCGGCCGGAGTAGCTGATCCCGACCTCGTAGATCCGCCACTTGCCCTGGGCCACGCGGGCGGTGATCTCCGGCTCGATGTCGAAGCGGTCGGCGGTCAGCTCGATGCTGTCCAGCACCTCGCGGCGGAAGACCTTGTAGCAGGTCTCCATGTCGGTCAGGTTCAGGTCGGTGAGCATGTTGGACAGCGTCGTCAGCGCCCGGTTGCCCACCGAGTGCCAGAAGTACAGCACGCGGTGCTCGCTGCCGCCGACGAACCGCGATCCGTAGACCACGTCGGCGCGCCCGTCGAGGATCGGCCCGAGCAGCCGCTCGTAGTCGGCGGGGTCGTACTCCAGGTCGGCGTCCTGGACCAGCACGACGTCGCCGCTGGCGCGGGCGAACCCGGTGCGCAGCGCGGCGCCCTTGCCGCGGTTGCGGTCGTGCAGCTCGACGATCACCGGCACGTCGTGCTCGGCGACGATCCCGTCGTACAGCTCGCGGGTCCCGTCGCTGGAGCCGTCGTCGACCAGCACCAGCTCCAGCTCCATCCCGACGTCCACCGCCACCACCCGGCGCACGATCTCGCGCACGGTGGCGCGCTCGTTGAACACCGGCATCACCACGGAGAGCTTCACGCCACCTCCTCGGGGTCCACCGCGGCCACGTCCGGCCGCCGCGCGCTGGCGCCGTGGGGCTCGCCGTAGTGGGCGATCGCCGGCACGCTGAGCAGCAGGATCGCCAGATCCATCCACAGCGAGGCGTGGCGCACGTAGTACACGTCCTTGTCGATGCGCTCGTCCCACGTCCGCGTCGAGGCCCGCGTCACCGCCGCCCACCCGGTCAGCCCGGGCTTGACCGAGTGGCGCTCGACCTCGTGGCCGTTGAGCAGCGCCGCGTGCTCGGGGATCAGCGGCCGCGGCCCGACCAGGCTCATCTCCCCGCGCAGCACGTTGACCAGCTGGGGCAGCTCGTCGATCGCCCAGCGGCGGATCACCCGCCCCACCCGCGTGACCCGGTGGGACTCGTCCCCGCCCGAGGGGGTGCCGCCCGCGCGCGGGTCCGGCAGCTCGGCGCCGTCGGGCCGCATCGAGCGCAGCTTGTAGACCGTGAACGGCACCCCGCCCCGCCCGATCCGCCGCTGCCGGAACAGCACCGGCCGCCCCGACTCCACGGCCACCGCCAGCGCCGCGGTGCCGATCAGCGGCGCGGCGGCGAACAGGCCGGCCGCCGCACCGGTGACGTCGAGCGCGCGCTTGAGCAGGCGGTAGTGGGTCCTGGCGTCCATCCTGGTGCTGCCCTCTCCAAACCGCGCGGGCCGCGGTCGGGGGAACCGGCCACACTGTACACTGAGCGTTCAGGGTGTGAAACGGTGCCGGGGCGAGGTCCGGCCCACAGGAGGCGTGCTCGTTGAACAAGGTGCTGTTCCCGGTCGGGACCCGGCCCAACCTGCCCAAGGTCGCCCCGATCCTCGCGGCGCTGGCCGGCGTCGAGCCCATCGAGCCCGTGCTGATCCACACCGGACAGCACTGGGACCGCCGCCTCTCCGGCGTGTTCTTCGAGGAGCTCGGGATCCCCGCGCCGGCGATCTCCCTGGCGGTGGGGCGCGGCCCCCGTGCCCGGCGCAACGCCGCCATCGTGTCGGCGTTCGCCGAGGTCTGCCGGGACACCGCCCCGGACGCCGTCGTCGTGGTCGGCGACGTGGACTCGACGCTGGCCTGCGCGCTCGCGGCGTCGTGGGCCGGCCTCCCCCTCGCCCACGTGGAGGCCGGCCTGCGCTCCGGCGACCGCACGATGCCCGAGGAGATCAACCGGCTGCTGGTCGATCGGCTGTCCGACCGCTGCTACACCCACTGCCGCGACGCGGGACGGAACCTCGTGGCCGAGGGCGTCGAGCCCGGGCGGATCCGGCTCGTCGGCAACACCATGATCGACACCCTGCTGCGCCTGCGTCCCCGCGCGGAGCCCCCGGCCGCGCTGGCCGCGCCCCTTCCCCACCGGGGGTTCGCGCTGGTCACGCTCCACCGCCCCGCGCTGGTGGACGATCCGGCGCGCCTCGCGCCGATGCTCGAGGCCCTGGTCGAGCTCTCGCGGGAGCTCCCCGTGGTGTTCCCCGTGCACCCGCGCACGAAGCAGCGGATCGAGGCCCTGGGCGGCGCGGCCGCGGCGGAGCTGCTGCTGCTGCCTCCCCAGCGCTACCTGGCGTTCCTGTACCTGATGGACCACGCCCGGGTCGTGCTCACCGACTCCGGCGGGGTCCAGGAGGAGACCACCGCGCTGGGGGTCCCGTGCCTGACGCTGCGCGACAACACCGAGCGGCCGGTCACCGTCGAGCTCGGCACCAACCGGCTGGTGGGGCTCGAGCCCGCCGCCGCGCTGGCCGCCGCGCGGGAGGTCCTCGGCGCGCCGCGGCCCGCGGCCGGGGCGCCGATCCCGCTGTGGGACGGCCGCGCCGGCGAGCGCATCGCCGCCGACCTGGCGGTCTGGCTGGGGAGCTGAGGGGCGAGCTCAGGGTCCGGGGTGGAGCTCGTCGATGACGCCCTGCAGGTAGTCCCGGTAGGCTCCGGGCGGCACCTCGCGGAGCAGCGCCCGGGCGCCCTCTTGGTCGAGCCGCCCCGCCCGCAGCGCGGCCTCCTCGATGCAGCCGATCTTGGTGCCCTGGCGGCGCTCCAGCACCGCCACGAACGTGCTGGCCTCCAGCAGGCTGTCGTGGGTCCCCGCGTCCAGCCAGGCGAAGCCGCGCTCCAGCAGGTGCGCCGCCAGCGCCCCCTCGTCCAGGTAGCTGCGGTTCAGATCCGTGATCTCCAGCTCGCCCCGGGCCGACGGCTGCAGCGCCCGGGCCCGCCGCGCCGCGCTGCCGTCGTAGAGGTACAGCCCGGTGACCGCGTAGCGGGAGCGGGGCCGCGCGGGCTTCTCCTCGATGGACACCGGCCGGCCGGCCGCGTCGACCTCGATCACCCCGTAGCGGCCGGGCCGCTGGACCGGGTAGCCGAACACCACCGCGCCGCCCGCGAACCCCCGGACCCGCTGGCGCACCGGCTCCAGGTCCCCGTGGAACAGGTTGTCGCCCAGGATCAGCGCCAGCGGCTCCCCCGCGGCGAACCCCTCGCCGATCCGCAGCGCCTCGGCGATCCCCCCCGGCCGCGCCTGCTCCGCGTAGCGGAACCGCACCCCCAGCCGGGCCCCGTCCCCCAGCAGCGCCTCGAAGCGCCCCCGCTCCCGCGGCGTGGCGATCACCAGCAGCTCGTCGATCCCCAGCGCCAGCAGCGTGGCCAGCGGGTAGTACACCAGCGGCTTGTCGTGGACGGGCAGCAGCTGCTTGGTCACCGCCGCGGTGGCCGGGTACAGCCGCGTCCCCGCGCCGCCGGCGAGGACGATCCCCCTGCGGATCGCGGTCGGGCCGGGTTCGGGCATGCCCGGATGATCGCACGATCGCCCCCCCACCGATAGATTGCGGAGCCGGGGGCGATGGCGCTACCGTCGGGAGGAGTCCATGGGCCACTCGATCCTGGTCACCGGCGCCGGCGGGTTCATCGGCAGCCACCTGTGCGACCACCTCCTCACCCGGGGGGAGGTCGACCGCGTGGTCGCCCTCGACGCCGAGCGCACCGGCTTCTCGCCCCACAACCTCGCCGCGGCCCGCGCCGACCCGCGCCTGCGCTACGTCCGCGCCGACATCCGCGACGGCCTGCTGCTGTCCGCCGCGCTGGCCGAGCACGCCGTCGACGCCGTGGTCCACCTGGCCGCCGAGACCCACGTCGACCGCTCGATCGCCGACGCCTCGCCGTTCCTCGAGGTCAACGTGCTGGGCACCCACCGCCTGCTCGAGGCCTGCCGCGACGCCGGTGTCCAGCGGCTGGTCAACGTGATCACCGACGAGGTCTACGGCGAGGTCCCCGAGGGCGAGTCCCGGGAGGCCGACGCGCTCCACCCGCGGTCGCCGTACGCGGCCTCCAAGGCCGCCCAGCTGCACCTCGGGATGGCCCACCACGCGACCTACGGGGTCCCGGTGGTGACCGCGCTGCCGTCCAACGCCTATGGCCCGCGCCAGTACCCCGAGAAGCTGATCCCCCGCTTCGTGCTGCGCCTCGCCGCCGGCCGCCGCGTCCCGCTGATGGCCTCGTCCCACTTCGCCCGCGACTGGCTGTGGGTCGGCGACCTGTGCCGCGGCCTGTGGCGCGCGCTGCAGCGCGGCCAGCCCGGCCAGGCCTACAACCTCGGCGGCGGCGAGGAGGTCTCCAACCTGGACATGACGCGGCGAATCCTCGATCTGATGGGCGTGGGAGAGGACCGGATCGAGACCGTCCCGGACCGCCCCGGCCACGACTGCCGCTACCGGGTCGCCAGCGAGCGCGCTCGCGGCGAGCTGGGCTGGGAGCCGAGGACGCGGCTGGCCCAGGGCCTGCCGGAGACCGTGGCGTGGTACCGGGACCGCGGGCGGGGGTGGTGGCCGGGGATCGCGGACGGGCAGAGTCTGTAGTGCTCCGGCACCCCGTCAGGGTTCGCTGCCTCGAGCTCCCCCTTCCCACGTGATCCGGTACAGCACCCGCTCCTCGACAGCAGGCCGGGAGGCCTGGGTCCCGTGTACGGTTCGGCGCAGCACGGGATCGAAGCGAGCCCCCCGAATCGACTCCTCGAAGGTCGACCACTCGGGACGGGTGGCGCGCAACAGTGCAGACCGGTTCACACGCGGGTCCGGCTCGTCCTCTGGCAGGATCAAGCCGCAAGTGTCGATCAGCCGCCAGCGCCCGAAGTAGGCCAGCGTCCCGATCTCCGGCGTCGCCACCGCGTCCCCCGGTGCGGCCTCCGCCTCGAGGTGGCGCGCCATCTCGCGATAGGCGCGGATCGCCTCGCCGGAGCTGCTGGGGAGGACCCGGTCGACCGTCAGCGTCGCCCCGCCCGCCAGGGCGAGCGCTCCCACGGCCGCGGCCGCCTGGGGGAGCCATCGGCGGGGCTGCGCTCCGGCCCTCGAGAGACCCTCCGCCGAGGCCGCGCCGGCCCACGCCATCACACCGGTGGCGGGCACCAGATAGCGCGCCATCGGCACGTAGCCACCGACGACGTAGAACGCCGACAGCGCGGCGAGCCAGAGCAGCGCGAGGGTCGCGGCCCGGGGTGGTGGACGACGCGCCCAGCTGGACACGACGATGACCGAGACCGCCGCGAGAAGAGATGCCCACTGCGCGACTCCGACGACCTGCATGGCGTACCAACCGCTGACGAACCAGCTCACCAGTCCCGCCTTCGCCGCCGCCGTCTGGGGGACGACCGATCCGAACTCGGACCACGCGAACACACCCCAGGCCGCCACCGGAGCGATGGCGACCGCGGACCAGGCCCCCAGCGAGAGGGCTCGGGCCCCGCGCAGCGGCCGAAGCCGAGAGACGATCAGATCTCCCACCAGGATGGCGCCCAGCAGCGCCAGCTCGGGCCGTACCAGGACCCCGATCGTCGACGGGAGCAGGACCGCCCACCAGCGCGCCGCCGGCGTGGAGGACAGCCGGAGCCGGAACGAGGCGAGCGCCACGGCGAGCGCCGCCGGCGCCTCCATCCCCCCGAACGCCCAGCGCCACAGCCACGGATCCGCGAGGAACAGCGTCAGACCGAGCCACCTCGGCCAGCGGAGCCGGGTCGAGCTCCACAGCAGGGAGACCATCAGCCACCCGGACGCCAGCGCGCCGATCGCCGACGCGCCCTTCATCCACCAAGCCACGCCGTCGGGTCGCCCGACTCCCCGCGCCGCGGACACGGCGACGAGCGCCACCCCGTACCACGCCGGGCTGCTGATGGCGTGGACCGGCTCCCCCGGGTTGATCGCAGGATGGCCGTGGTCGAGGGTGCGAGCGGCGAACGCGGGGGCGATGTAGACGTCGTCGGCGACGAAGTCCGCGTACAGCATGCAGGCCAGCCCGATGGCTGCAGCGACGACGAGACAAGCGGTCCAGGTCCGGGTGCGGCGATCGCCCATGGCTTCCCCGGAAGCGATGGTAGGGCCGCGGACGAGCAAGCGGCAACACCAGGGACCGAAGGCCCGCACCCGCTGTGGCTGCGGTGCTCCGGCTGATTGCGGCTCGGGATGGGTAGGTATCGTCGAGTCTCCGTGGACGAGGCTCGTGCGTATCGCCGACGCTGATCTGAGGACCCGGTTCTCCGCCATCGAGGCCGACGTGCGCGCCGCCATCGAGCGGGTCCTGTGGAGCCAGCAGTTCATCCTTGTCCCCGAGGTCGAGACCCCCGCTCCGCCAATGACGAGCGGAGATCACGCCGGTCGGCGCGCGACCAGCAGCAGCTTGTTGCCGACCCCAAGAACTGCCGTCCACCGAAGCATGCGCGTCGCCACGGCGAGAACTCCTGGCGGCCAGTGGCGATGGAAGATCTCCACCTTTCGCCGGATGAGCTCCGGGTCGGAGCTGGCGGTACCCCATCGCACGGGGACGAGCCCCGCCCTCTCGAGCAGCGCCTCCAGGCTTCGGCGAGTCGGAACCAGCGAGTGATCGGCATGGTAGAAGAACGGTCTCGCATCCGGCCAGGCCCATCCCAGTCGGCCCCCGAAACGGGCCACGGCCCGTCCCACGAAGGCCTCGTCGGGTACCTCGATCAAGATCCGCCCCCCGGGGACGAGCCGTTCACGAATCGCATGCAGCGTGGCGATGGGGTCGTCGACGTGCTCGAGCACATCCCAGGCGGTGACGAGGGCGAACGGTCCGTGCGCGGCATCCAGTGTCGCGACGGTTCCCTCTTCCGCCACCATGCCCCGCCGGCGGGCAGCCGCCACCGCCTCACCGCTGACATCGCAGCCGATCCCCTCCCACCCCTGTCGTGCAGCCCAGGCCAGGTATGCCCCACCGCCACATCCGACATCGAGAAGCTTCCGCGGCCCACGGACCGGCGTGGCCAGCCGGGTCCAGTGACGCCAATGGACCTCCCTGCTCCGAGCGATGCCGGAATCGGTGTGGATCGCGAGATTTCCCGGCCGCTGCTGGTACGCCCGTTCGCCATCGGAAGCCGCCCCATCGCTCAGAACGGCGGCGCCGCACCTCCGACAATGGGAGTAGGCATCCCCCAGAGGCCCCTCGTAGAACGGGGCGCCGAGGTCCCCCGAGCAGGCCGGGCAGCGGTCGAGGGCTCGCAGGTCGCGATCGATTTCGAGCGAAGAGGCCAGCATGGATCCATGATCCGTCACGCAGGGAAGCCATCCCTCGCCGGTCCGCCTCCCGTGTGCGTATGGGGAACTCCGATGGGCCGTCCTGGACCTGATCCGACGGTACCATCTCACAGAGCAACGAGTACCACAGGTTTCGAATGGAGGGATCGCGCGCGCCTGCGCCCGCACGATCCCGCGCGTCCTCGAGCACGCACATTTATTTTGCCATGCCCTACCTGCCGAGTTATACCTCACGTGTGTCGTCGACCAACCTGCTGCGCCGGGCACGGGGCACTGGTGATGCGGGGGCGGCTTCCACTACCGACTCTTGACTTCACGGAGGGTGCACGTGCACCTGTTCGCCAACCGAGGCACCCGGATCGTCCTGGACTTGTTCGTCCTGCTGGCGGCCATCGGCCTGGCGTTCCTGATGCGGTTCGAGTTTCGCCCCCCCATCGACTACATCAAGCTGCTGTTCTTCACGGCCCCGTACGTGGTCCTGCTGCAGTACACCACGATGTTGTTCGTGGGCGTGCACCGATACGCGTGGCGCTTCGTCGGGATCCGGGAGGCCGGTCGAATACTCCTGGCGATCGCCATCGCAACCACGATCTTGGTCGCGATTCGGCTCGGGCTCGCGCCGCTGGAGGGGCACGCCCGCTACGTACGGATTCCGCTCGGCGTCCTGGCGATGGACGGCGTGCTCGCTTTCCTCGGCGTGACCGGTCTGCGCGTGCTGCGCCGCGCGTGGGCCGAGCGCGGCGAGCGGCGCCGCCGGGCCCGGCGGGCCACCCCCGACACGCGTTCGATCCTGCTGATCGGTGCCGGCTCGGCCGGTGTCGCCGTGGCGCGGGAAATATCCAGGCGCCCGGACCTGGGCCTTCGACCGGTGGGCTTCATCGATGATGATCCGGTCAAGCACAACACCGAGATCGAGGGGCTGCGCGTCCTTGGCGACACCACGGCGATAGGTGAAATCGCACAGAGATGCGGCGCAGACGAGGCTCTGATCAGCATCGTCTCCGCGCCCGGTTCGGCGATCCGGCGAATCGTGGCCCGCTGCGAGGAGAACGATCTTCCGGTCAAGATCGTGCCGGGGATGTCGGAGATCCTCGACGGCAGCATCAACCTCAGCCGGATCCGCGAGGTGTCCATCGAGGATCTGCTCGGCCGTGCCGCGGTGGAGCTGGACCGGGAGTCGCTACGAGCGTTCCTGGCCGGTCAGCGAGTCCTGATCACCGGGGCCGGGGGTTCGATTGGCTCGGAGCTGTGCCGCCAGGTGGCGGCCCTGCGCCCGGAGACCCTGATCCTGGTGGAACAGGCCGAGAATGCCCTCTTCCAGATCCACGCCGAGTTGACGCGCAACATCCCGGAGCTGTCGACGGTCCCGGCGATCTGCGATGTCTGCGACTCGCAGAGGGTGGAGCGGATCTTCGCCACCCACAAGCCCCAGGTGGTGTTCCACGCCGCAGCCCACAAGCACGTTCCCATGATGGAGTACAACCCGGGCGAGGCGGTCAAGAACAACGTCTTCGGGACCCGGAAGGTTGCCGAGGCCGCGGATCGGCACGGCGTAGGTCACTTCGTGCTGATCTCCACCGACAAGGCCGTCAACCCGACCTCGATCATGGGCGCCACCAAGCGCGTCGCGGAGGTCGTGATCCAGGATCTGGCCCAGCGCTCGAAGACGTGCTTCGTGGCCGTTCGATTCGGGAACGTGCTGGGGTCGGTCGGTTCGGTGGTCCCGGTGTTCCAGGAACAGATCCGCCGCGGCGGCCCCGTCACCGTGACGCACCCCGAGATGCGCCGCTACTTCATGACCATCCCCGAGGCCTGCCAGCTCGTGATGCAAGCCGGCGCCCTGGGCCGCGGCGGCGAGGTCTTCGTGCTGGACATGGGTGAGCCCGTTCGCATCGTCGACCTGGCCCGCGACCTGATCCGACTGTCTGGCCTCACAGAGGAGGAGATCCCCATCGAGTTCTCCGGCGTCCGCCCTGGCGAGAAGCTGTTCGAAGAGATCGGTACCGCTACCGAGGGGATGGCGCGGACCCACCACGCCAAGATCTTCATCGGTCACACGCCGGTCCACTCCACCGAGCAGGTCTCCGCGGAGCTGGAGAGGCTGAAGTTGCTGACCGGAGAGGAATCCCGCGACGCTGTCCGCCGGGCCCTTCGCCGGCTCGTCCCCCAGATGCAGAGTCCCGCCGGCGAGGGGAGCGCTCCCGACCCAGAGCCCGCGCCAGGTCGCGGCGGGAGAACCCAAGAGGGCAACACCACCGGCCAGCCCACCACCGCTCCCTCGACGGCCGCCGCGGCGCCTTCGAGCCTGGGCAGAAACGACTGAACGGGATAGAACAGCCCCATGCCCGAGCCCATCACCAGCACTGTCGTCAAGCCGGTCGAGCAGGCCCCGCCGCCGATCGCCGCTCCGGTCGAAGACGACAGCATCATCTCCACGGCCCTGCGTTACCTGGCCATCGTCCGCCAGCACCTGCTGCCCGCGGCCGTCGTCTTCGTCCTCGTCTTCGTCGCCACGCTGGCCTTCGGCCTGCGCCAGCCGAAGCAGTATCGTGCCACGGCCACCATCCACGTGGCCTCCTCCAGCCGCGATCCGCTGAAGGAGGTCAGCGCGGAGTACAAGCTCGGCGCCGACAATACCTGGAGCTATGGCCGCTACATCGACACCCAGTCGCGGATGGTGACCTCGCGGCAGGTCCTGGACACCGTGGCCGACGAGCTGGGCCTGGCCCACGACGAGGAGTTCCTCGGTCTGTCCGAGATGCCCGACGGGCCGGAGAAGCAGCGGGCGATGGCGATGGCCGATCCGGTGGCCCGCATCCAGAACATGCTCGTGGCCGAGCCGCTCAGGGACACCGAGTTCATGGCCGTCCACTACGTCAGCGGCGATCCGAACCGTGCCGCCAGCGTCGCCAACGCGGTCGTGGACGCCTACGTGGCCTACAACAGCGCCACGCGTCGCACGGCCACCACTCGCGCCGGGACCTGGCTCGAGGGCCGGGTCCAGGAGCTGCGGCAGCAGACGATCGACGCCGAGGAGGCGCTGCTGCAGTTCCGCGAGAAGCACACCTTCTCCGGCGCATCCATCGAGGAGGCGATCGAGATCAACCAGGCCACGATCCTGCGCCTGGCCGAGGCCCAGACCGAGGTCGAGCTGCAGCGACTGTCGCAGGAGAGCCGCTGGCAGGGGGACGTCCTGGACAGCGACACGGCGAGCGCCCTCCCCGAGCTGGTCGAGGACAGGGTGCTCCAGGAGATGCGTGTTCAGCTGTTCGAGGTCCAGCGCGACAAGGCACTGCAGTCCGCGCGATACGGCGAGAAGCACCCCTCGATGGAGACGCTGGAGATCCCCGAGGACCAGCTCACGGCGCTGATCGACCAGCAGACCGAGGACATCGTCGAGGCCGAGCGCAACGGGATCCGCGTCCTGACCCTCAACGAGGACGCGATTGGCCGGGCCCTGGCCCGTGAGCAGGACCAGGCGATCGAGCTCAGCCGGCTGCAGGTCGAGTACCGCCGACTGGAGCGCAACCTGGCGCAGCTCACCTCGCTGCTCGAGCTCGTCGAGTCGCGCTACCAGGAGACGCTGCTGGCGAGCCAGATGGAGGGGAACAACGTCTCGATCCTGGAATACGCCCGGGTCCCCGACGGGGCGTTCAAGCCCGACATGCGTCTGATCGCGCTGACCGGGCTACTCCTGGCGGCGGCCCTGGGTGTCGGCGTGGCGCTCCTGCTCGACCGGCTCGACGTGCGCGTCCGCTCCCAGGGCCAGCTCGAGTCCGAGCTCGGCTTGCGCGTGCTGGGGATCATGCCGCTGCCGCGCAAGGCCGAGCGGACCGAGGCGGCGACCAAGAGAGCCGGGGCCGGTCCACGGCAGCCCCACCATGTGACGCTGCTGCAAGAAGACGCGCGCCACAGCACCCTCGCCGAGTGCCTGCGCACCGTGCGGACCAACCTGCTGTTCGTCGGCGGCGACCGCGCGCTGCGGCGGATCCTGGTCACCAGCGCCAGTCCCGAGGAGGGCAAGTCGGCCTTCATCTCCAACCTGGCGGTGACCATGGCCGCCGCGGGCAAGCGCACGATCATGGTGGACACCGACCTGCGTCGACCGGTGCAGCACAAGGCGTTTGGTCTCGCGCGCGAACGGGGCCAGCTGACCCAGGTGCTCTCCGGCGAGGTGGACCTGCCCCAGGCCATCGTCCACACGGACGACGACCACCTGGACCTGCTGCTGTGCGGCCGTGCCGCCGCCAGCCCGGCGGAGCTACTCGGATCGCGGCAGTTCTCGCGGCTGCTGGAGCAGCTCGAGGAGCGCTACGACTGCATCCTGCTCGACTCCCCGCCGATCATGCCCGTCTCGGACCCGATCGTGCTCAGTCAGCTCGTGGATGCGGTGATCCTGGTGGTGCGCCACAACGTGTCGAACCGCCACGCCGTGCGCAGCGCCCTGCGCCGCCTGCGCGACGTCGAGGCCCCGCTGGCGGGCTGTATCTACAACGGGGTGGACCTCGATCACCCGGGCTACAACTACTCCTACGGCTACGGCAGCAAGTACGACTACCAGTACTACTACCGCTCGTACCGCCACTACGGAGAAGACGAGGCCGGCGAGTCGTCACAGGCGAGTCGGGGTTGATGCGTCCGGACGGGGGCCGGCACCCGATCACCGTCCCCTCGCTGCTGCTCGTCGCCGCGGCAATCCTGTCGCCGCTGCTGGTCGGCACGGTCCATCCATCGACCACCGGCGCCCTCGCGGTGCTGGTGGTCATCGCCCTCACCGCGCACGTCTGGTCGCGCCGTGCCCCCCCCCTGGCCATCCCCTGGCTTGGCTGGCTGGTCCTCGCGCTACCGATCTGGCTGCTCGTCACCATGCTCCCGCTGCCGCCCGCGCTCGCCGCGGCCCTGGCCCCCGCCGCACAGCCGTGGTGGGACACCCCCCTGCTCGACGGGATTCCCGTCCGCTCCCTGTCGCTCTCCCCGGGCAGCACCTCGTTCGAGGTGATGAAGGTCGTGGCCCAGGGCGGGGCCTTCCTGCTCGCGACCCAGGTCGCCCGCGAGCCCCGCGGCGCCCGGCTCCTGGTCTCCGGCTTGGTCCTGTCGGGGTTGGTCACGCTGACGATCAGCGTCGTTCAGACCGTGACCGAGCCCGAACGCCTGCTGTGGTTCTACGAGCCGCGACACATCGCCGACGAGGTACTGCAGACCCCGTTCGTCAACCACAACCACGCCGCTCAGTTCTTCGAGCTGACCGGATTCGCGGCCCTCGGGGCCGCGGTCGGGCTGCGCGGTCGCTGGCTCGCCATCGCCGCGGCCGCCGGTCTGGTACTGCTCGCGGGCCTGGCCGTCGCCGGATCGGACGGGGGACTGGTCAGCCTGTCTGTCGGCGTCCTGTTCGTCGTGGCCCTGATCGCCTCGCGTCGAGGCTGGCGCTGGGTCCCGTGGGCCGTCGTGGCCACCGCCCTGGCGGTGGCGGCCTGGACAGGCGTCGGGCTGCAGCGGGACTCGGCAGGGGACGACCCTCTGGTCGCGGCCGTGCGGGCGGAAGGCAAGCTCGCCCACATGCCGGGGATGGTCTCCTTGATCGCCGATCACCCGGTGACGGGCGTCGGCCGAGGAGCGTTCCACGTGGCGTTCGATCGCTATGCGCTGTCCGGCACCCACCGATACACGCACGCGGAGAGCGAGCCGCTGCAGCTCGCCTGCGAGCTCGGCCTGCCGCTGTCGTGCCTCGTCATCGGGCTGATCGCGGGGACCTGGGGGCTGGCCCTGCTCCGCTGGCGCGATGATCCTGCCGTCTCTGCGGCGCTGGCCGCGGTGCTCGTCGTGTCCTGGCACGGACTGGCCGAGTTCGGGCTGGAGTTCCTCGGTGTCGGTCTGCCGTTCGCGATGGCGCTGGGCGTGCTGTCTGCTTCCCAGCAGCGTGGGCTGGTCCTCGCCGGCCGCCGTGTCGCGCGGGCCCTGGCGTTGCTGGTGGCGCTGCCCCTGTTCCTGGCACCGCTGGCGCTTCGCCACGGCACCGAGCGGCAAGAGCTGGACCGGCTGCGCCGTGCCGAGGACGCCGCGGCGCCCGAGGTCTTCCGGGACAGCCTGCGCTGGCACCCCAACTCCGCCCACCTGACGATGGCGTTCGTCGAACGTCTGGGGCCCACGGCCGACCCCGCCGAGGTCCTCCCCCTCGTGAACCGGGCGATGTTCCTGGCCCCGCGCGACGCGACCCCGCACCTGGCGGCGGCCGAGATCCTGGCCGGCATGGGTGCACGGGGACAGGCTTCGCTCGAGGCCGGCCTGGCCCTGGACTGCAACCCGTCGCTGGACCGGCGGCTGTTCCCGCTACTGGCGTGGAGCCTGAGTACGCCCGGGGAGGTCCGGCGCTACGTCGGGCCCGACACCGATCGGATGGCCGACTTCGCGCAGTTCCTGCTGCAGGAGGACCGGGACTCGGTCCTGGCCCGCGAGATCCTGGCCGACCTGACGGCCGAGGATGCGGAGAGCCCGACCGTCGCGAGGCTCCACGCCAGCGTCCTGTGGAACGAGCACCGCCGGGAAGAGGCGCTCCAGACCCTCGAGCGGGCCAGTGCAGCCCACCCCTACGACGCCCCGCTGATCCGCTCCTACGCGAGACTGCTTCGCAGCGAAGACGACCCGGAACGGGCGCTACAGATCGTCGAGACCGCGCTCTCGGCAGCCCCCGAGGACAAGAGCCTCCTGTGGGAGAAGGTGGCCACCGAGATCGCGCTGTCGCGTCACGCGGACGGGCAGCGCACGCTGGACCGGATTCGGGCCTCGACCACCACGCCGACTCCCCGCCAGCTCGCGCGTCTCAGCAGGACCGAGGGTGACCTGGCCGCGGCGCAGGGTCGACACGATCGTGCGCGAAGCTGCTATCTGGAGTCGTTGCGCTACGATGCCGATCAGCTCGATGTACGACTGGCGCTGGGCAAGTCCTACCAGGAGCTCGGCCGCGATGCCGAGGCCCTGTCCCAGTTCCGCCGCGTGCGAGAGCAGACCGACCGCTACCCATTCCTGGATGGCTGGATCGAGGACCTGGAAGCCCGACTGGGACCAAACGCGAGGTGACCGTTCGGATGCCGCCGTGCTCAGATCGGCGACATCGGCACGTAGACCACGTCGTCCGGCTGCAGAGGGATGTCCGCCGCCCGCCCCCCGGTGATCGCGAGCACCGGCACCTGGATCGTCTCCTGCTGCCCCTCGACGACGCGCGTGATGCGGGTGCGGCCCGCCGCGGCGTCCTCCATCAGCCCGCCGGCCTGGGCGATCGCCTGGATCACGGTCATCCCGTCGACGAAAGGCAGCGACCCCGGCTTCTTGACGTATCCCAGGACGACCACCTTCCGGCTGTTGGCCTGGGTCACCCGCACGGTCACGACGGGCCGCCGCAGGTAGCCATCCCCGAGCTTCTCCGTCAGCAGCTCCGACGCTTCGCCCGGCGTCAAGCCCGCCACGGGAACAGCACCGAGGTAGGGGAAGTACAGGGTCCCGTCGGCCTCGATCTGATAGGGGCCGCTGATCTCGTCCTCGTCGAGGACCCGGACCTCGACCACGTCCAGCGGGCCGAGGATGCCCTGCACCGTGGAAACAGCAACGTCCGGAACGACCGTGGTCTGGTTCGCTCTGTGGCGTGGGCAGCCGGCCAGCGAGAGCAGCAGGACGAACCCGCAGCATGCCGCCCAGGTTCGGCGGGACGGCAACGAGTACGTGGGGGCTGCTGGAGTCGAAGTCATCGCAGTCACTCTCTTTGCCACGAGACGATCTGGATGTCCAGTACCTCGTCTGCCAACGGCCGTGTCCCCGGAGACGTCAAACGTCGACGAGCGAGAGATGGGCATTCGGGGTCATCGGCCGATGCGCTTCTCGACCACGCCTGTCGCGCATCTGACGTGCCACCTCGAGTGAGACGAGCAAGCCTGGATCACATAGAATCGCCTGCCTCGGCTCATGATCCGTTGCCACCGAACAGGGAGTGTCAGTGAAGGCGAGGGACGATAGGCCCGTGTCGACCTGGCTGCGCCTGCTGCCTGCTGCGGCACGCACACGGCTCGAGCACCGTCCCAACCTGCTCCGCATCCTGACCAACATCGCCTGGCTGTTCAGCGACAAGCTCCTGCGCATGGGCGTCGGCGTCGTCGTCGGGGTCTGGGTCGCCAGGTACCTGGGTCCCGAGAGGTTCGGATCGCTCAGCTTCACCGTGGCCTTCGTGGCGCTCTTCAGCACCGTGGCGTTGATGGGCCAACGGAACATCGTGATCCGGGATGTCGTCAGCGCCCCGTCCCGGGAAGGAGAGATCCTGGCCTCGGCCTTCTTGTTGCTCTTCGCAGGGGGCAGCGTCGCACTGTTGGTGGCAATTGGAGCGATCAATCTCCTCCGATCCGACGACCTCGTGGTCAAGCTGATGGTCGCGATCGTCGGCTGCAGCCTCGTCTTCCGGGCATCTGAGGTGATCAAGTACTGGTTCAGCTCCCAGGTGCAGTCCAAGTACTCCGTCTGGGTCGAGAATGCGGCGTTCCTGATCGCCTCGGGGGCCAAGCTGGTCCTGATCCAGCTCGGTGCACCGCTGATCTCGTTCGCCTGGGTCCTGTTCGTCGAGGCCCTGGTCGTCGCGCTGGCGCTGTTCGCCGTCTATCGGTGGCGTGGCGGGAGGCTGGCGCGATGGCGGCCGACCCGGGACCGCGTTGTCTACCTCCTCGGCCAGGGCTGGCCGCTGATCCTCTCGGGCCTGGCGATGATGGTCTACCTGAAGATCGACCAGATCATGATCGGTCAGCTCCTCGACGACCGACACGTGGGGATCTACGCCGCGGCGGCACGCATCAGCGAGGTCTGGTACTTCTTTCCCGGAGCGATCGTCAGCTCGGTGTTCCCGGCGATCATCGAGGCGAGGAAGAAGAGCTCCGAACTCTATCAGACGCGGTTCCAGAGCCTCTATCGGCTGATGGTCATCATCTCGCTGGCCGTTGCCCTCCCGATGACCTTCCTCGCGGGCAAGATCGTCCCCCTGATCTTTGGACAGGAGTACGCCGCCGCCGGGCCGATCCTGTCGATCCACATCTGGGCCGGCGTGTTCTTCTCCCTGGGTGCGGCGAGCACCAAGTGGTACATCGTCGAGCATCGTCAGACGTTGTTGCTGCAGCGCAGTCTGCTGGGCGCCGTCACCAACGTCGTGCTCAACCTGGTGCTGATCCCGCTCTGCGGCAACGTGGGTGCGGCGATCGCGACGGTGGTGTCGTACGCCATGGCGGGTCTGTTCTTCGATGCCCTGACCCGGTCCACCAGGCCCGTGTTCTACATGAAGCTCCGGGCATTCCTGCCCTGGCGCCGATCGAGCGAGGTCGAGAAGTGATGAAGGTGATCATCAACGCCGATGACTACGGCATGACGGCGTCGGCGAACCGCGCCATCGAGGAGCTCGCGGCGGCGGGGGCCGTGACCTCCACCACCGTGATGGTGAACATGCCCCACGCCCAGGAGGCAGTGCGCCTGGTACAGCACGAGCACCTGGGCATCGGCCTGCACGTCACGCTGACCCAGGGCGAGCCGGTCTCCCCGCCCCACCGCATCCCGAGCCTGGTGAACCGGGATGGGTTGTTCCTGGGAAAACGGGGCCTCCAGCGGGCGATGACCTTGCGCCGGGTCCGGCGCCGCCACGTCCAGATCGAGCTGGAGGCGCAGTACCGGCTCCTGAGGGACCTGGTCGGTGACCGGCTCGACCACCTGGACTCGCATCAGGGCGTGAACAAGTACGCCCTCGTCTCCGGCGCCCTGATCGAGCTCTCGAAGGGGGTGAGACGCCGGCTCGGGCTGAGGGTCTACAACAAGTACTACCTGTCGCGGTCGTCCGGCGGGGTACGGGTCGTGCATCCACGCCTGCGAAACGTGTTGCAGTTCGGGGCCCGCAGAACCGCCGTGGAGGCCGTCCTCCGGTTGCGGACCCGCTGGCTCGAAAGGCACTTCGTCCATCCGGACGGCCTGCTGATGACCCGGAGTCACCGGACGCTCGATCTTCTCGAAGAGCTCCACAACGTCGACCGCTCCGACCTGCCGGCGTGCGTGGTGGAGATCGCTTGCCATCCCGCGACGGACACCGTCGGCCTCCCGGAGACGAAGCTGAAGGAGACCCGGATCATGGAGTACGAGTTGATGCGGAGCGCCGAGTTCGTGCGGCGCGTCGGAGCGCTGTCCCCTACCACCTACGCTGGCCTGGCCCGCTCCTGACCAGCCCGGGGACCGAGGGGAAGGAGCCGGCACCGCCTTGAGCACCGCCTTGACCAGGGTCGTTCACCTGAACTCGTACTTCGTCACCAACCGGCTCCACGCGGAGCTGGTCGAAGCGCTGGACCAGGTCCCCCTGGATCAGCTCATCTACGTACCGGTCCAGCGCGCCGCGGACATCGGGCGTAACCGACCCGACCGACCGCTGCGACACGGCTCCCTCGAGTACTCTCACTGCTTCGGACCTGGGACCAGACGGCTCTGGCCCGTGAAGATGGCCCTGATCTGGCGGGACTTCGCACGGCGGTACCGGGTGGGTCACCGAGACGTCCTCCACGCCCACTCCCTGTTCGTCAATGGCCTCGTCGCGCTCGGAGCAGCCAGACGATGGAGGCGACCCTATCTGGTGACCGTCCGGAACACGGACGTCAACGTGTTCATGAAGCGATTTCCGCCGTTCCGCAAGATCGGAGCGAGGATCCTCCGGGGCGCATCGAGGGTCGTGGTCCTCTCGCCCGCCTATGGAGAGGTCCAGCTCCGACAATCGCTCCAGGACGACGTGTACGCCGAGGTGCAGCGGAAGCTCATGGTGGTCCCGAATGGAATCAACGACTTCTGGTTGGACAACAGGAGATCGAAGCGTGGGCTGGGCCGAGAGGCGCGTGTTCTCTTCGTGGGACGCGTCGACCGGAACAAGAACCTGGCGACGTTGATCCGGGCATGCGAGCTCCTGGCGGAGAGAGGGGGAGCGTCCCCGACGGTCCACGTCGCTGGCGACGGGCCGCTGCTGGCCAGGCTGCGGCAGCGGCGCTGGAGCGTCCGTATCCAGTATCATGGCCACGTGTCG
>CAZOYV010000013.1:0-54411 GCA_964584075.1 uncultured Rickettsiales bacterium
TGGGCGACGGGGGAGGGTGGGCTCTTGGAGAAGGTGGTTTGGCGAAATAACGAGCGGGGTGACCGCTCACCCCATCAAAAACTTCGCTTTTCGCGAAGTAACGGTCGAGGTGACGGCTCATCCTCCCTGATATTTCGCTTATTACGAAGTAACGGGCGGGGTGATAGCTCACCCCAGCCGAAACTTCGTATTTCTCGAACGGCCGGCCCGGGGAATAGCTCTCCCTGATGGGATCAGGCTCCGGTCCAAACACCACCTTCCGCAAGAGCCCACCCTCCCCCGTCGCCCACCAACCGAACGCCATGGCTGCCTGGAGCGGGTCAAGGCTGGTCGCGCCCCCGCGGCGCGGCCACGAGGCGGCGAAGCCGCCGAGCTTGGCCTTGGGGCGCTCCAGGTAGCCATGGCACCCTCAACAGGCGACGGGCTCCCCCCGCTCCCCCCGGGTTCGATTCCGACACGCCTCCGCCGCTCGCCCTCGAATCGAGGACAAGGCGCGTGGCAAGTCGTCGGCCGACGCGGCTGCCTGGGTGGTGCGCTAGTTGGTGAGCATCGTGTACTGGTTGTAGACCGCGCCGAGGTTCTTGATCTCGATGCGGAACGCGCCGGTCCACGCAGGGACCCACGAGACGTACGTGGTGTCGGTGGAGTCGGCGTCGCTGGCGATCAGGTTGCCGTACTGGTCGTAGACGTACAGGTCCAGGTCGGTGTCGCCGTCGCCCACCACGGCGACCTCGGCGAACTGCCCGCCCTGGAACTCGACCACGAAGATGTCGGTGGTGTGGGCCTGGACCTTGTCCACGGTGAACTTGGGGCCGCCGGTGGCGCCGCGGGTGCCCAGCGCCAGGCCGTCGAGGTGCTTGCCCAGGTTCTTGGCCTTCTGCTGCTTGGCCATCGCCTTGGCCTCGCCGAGCAGGGCCTCGGCGTCCACCGCCGGGGCGGGCTCGTCGGCCTTCTCCGCGGCCTCGCCCTCGCCGGTCTCGGTGGTCTTCTCCATCGCGGCGGCCTCGGGCGCGCTGGCGGCCAGGATCTGGGCCGCGGCGGCGAGCGCCTCGGCGCTCTGGTTGGCCCGGCCCCAGTCGGCCAGCTGCAGCGCCATCTCGGCGTCGGCGGCGGTGGCGTCCGGCGCGGCGACCTTGTCGGTGGAGCGGTTGGCGGCGCCCCCGTCGCCGGCGGCCAGCGCGGCGGTGACGATCCACAGGCTGAGGGCGGTGACGCCCAGCATCGACAGCTTCTTCATCGTGTGACTCCCCTGACTTCGCATGGTTGGTGTGGGATGCATACCATAATGGGATGCGCGCGTGGGGAGGTCCGACGGTGAACAGACGGGAGCCGAGGCGGGCCGCGGTGGCGGCCCTGGCGTGGCTGCTCGCGGCGATCGCGGGGGCCGGCGGGGCGGCGGCCGAGGACGCCGTCGAGCGGGTCAACGTGGAGGTCGTGTGCCCCCTGGTGGGGCTCGACACGAGCCCCGAGGGCGCCGTCGTCGGCACGGTCGGCCGGGGCGCGGTGGACGGCGTGATCGAGGGTGGCCGCGGCGTCGTGTACCGGCTGCTCGACAGCGGCGAGCTGCTGCAGCTCGGCGAGGCCACGGTGGTCGCGGTGGAGGACGAGGAGGCCCGCGTCGCGCTGGCCGCGGCGGACCCCGCGGGGCCCGGCTTCGCGCTGGGCGACGCGGTCTACGTCCCCGCCCGGGTGCCGCGCATCGAGCCCCGCCCGGTCAGCTGGCGGCTGGCGATCTACGGCGTGACGCTGCTGGACGAGGACGAGGCGCCGCTGTTCGACTTCCGCGCCATCGCCGCCGATCCGGCGGCCGACCACGACGCGGTCGTGTGCGAGCGCGGCGCGGCGCTGATGCGCTCGGTGGCCCCGCTGGCCGACGCCGTCGAGGTGGGCCGCGAGCCGCTGGCCGCGGGTCGCTTCGCCGGCAAGACGCTGCGCCAGATCCTGGAGGGGGCCACCGCCGAGGAGTTCCGCGACTTCCTGCTGTACCTGGTCAACTACCCCGGCGACTTCATCGGCAACTCGTGGCGCACGATCGACCTCTACGGCGCCTGGGCGGTGGCGGAGCTGCCCCCGTGCCCCGAGGAGATCCTGGTGCGCACCGCGGGGATGGACGCCGCCGCGCGGGAGGCGTACCTGGCGGGCCTGGCCGACAGCCTCGTGGCGGATGACGCCGTGGACGACTTCTACCGCGAGGCGCACCGGCTGATCGGCGCGGGCGAGCTGGCGCGGGCCGATCAGGTGGTGGCGCTGATGCAGTCCGCGTCGGCGATCACCGGCCGCGACCGAGACTGGGACCTGACCTGGTCGGCGCTGGCCGACCTGCGCAAGAACCAGGGGGACCTGGACGGGGCGGTGGAGGCCCACCAGCGGGCCCTCGAGGTCGCGGCCGCGGACCCGGCGAGCCAGGCGGTGACGCTGCTGAACCTCGGCGGCGCGCTGCGCGGCGCGGGGCGCTGCGCCGAGGCGCTGCCGCACTACGAGCGGGCGCTGCGGCTGCAGCAGGAGATCGTCGCCGGCGGCGCGGCGGCGTGGGGCATCGAGGCGACCTACTGGGGCATGGGCCGCTGCCTCGAGGCCGAGTACCGCTACCCCGAGGCGCTCCAGGCCTACAGCTCGGCGCTGCAGCACTACCGCGAGCAGACCGACGTGGAGGGCATCGAGGGGGAGGCCCAGGCGCTGCTCGACGTCGGCGACGTCCACGAGGCGATGGGCAGCTACGCCCTGGCGATCGAGGCCCGCGAGCAGGTCCTCGGGATCGCCCGCGAGCTGGGCTGGCAGGAGACCGTCGCCGAGGCGCTGGGCGACATCAGCGACGGCTACTGGAACCTGGGCGACTACGCCCATGCGATCGCGGCTCGCGAGGAGGCGCTGGCCGACCACCGGGCGCTGGGCGACGAGTACGCCGAGGCGGTGTGCCTGACCAACCTCGGCGAGCTGTACGGCGTGATCGGCGACCGCGCCGCGGGACAGGAGCACTACGAGCAGGCGCGGGCGATCCACGAGCGCCGCGGCGAGCGCTGGGATGTCGCCGACGTGCTGCTGCGGATGGCCCAGGACCACCGCGCGTTCGGGGACTACACCGCCGCGCTGGCGCTGCTGGAGCAGGCCGCGGCGATCCACGACGAGCAGGGCGACGTCTCCAGCGGCGTGGGCGTGCAGCGCGAGATCGCCGAGAACCTCCAGGCCCAGGGCCGCCACGAGGAGGCCGACGCGGCCTACGCCCGCGCGCTGGAGGGCTCCGTCGCCGTGGGGGACCGCGTCGGGGAGGCGCTGACCCTGCTGTGGTGGGGCAGCTCGCTGCAGGCCCGCCGAGACGGGGACGGCGCGCTGGAGCGCTTCGACCGGTGCCGGGCGATCCAGGCGGAGATCGGCGATCGCGCCGGGGAGGCCGACACGCTGCGCCAGCTGGCCTCGCTGTTCACCGGGCTGCGTGGCGAGCACGAGCGCGCGCGGGCGCTGGCCGAGGAGTCGCTGGCGCTGGCCCGCGCGATGCCCAGCGTGCCCAAGGAGGCCGCGGCGCTGGCGGTGATCGGCGACGTGCTGTCCAACGCCGGCGCGTTCGACGAGTCCTACGAGCACTACCGCCAGGCCCTGGAGCTGTACGAGGGGATCGGCGACCTGCAGGGCACGATCCAGACCCGCGGGGCGGTGGCCTACCTCTACGAGCAGTGGGGCGAGCGCGAGCAGGCGCTGGCGCTGTACGAGGCGTCGCTGCAGGCGGCGCGGGACAGCGGAAACCGCCGGCTGGAGGCCAACGCGCTGAGCCAGCGGGGGTGGGTCCTGGCCGGGCTGACGCGCTACGACGAGGCGATCGAGTCCGCCGAGGCCGCCGTGGCGATCATGGAGGAGCTGAACGAGACCTGGGGGCTGGGCAACGCCTACAACACGCTGGGCTCGATCCACCACGACCTGGGCCACTACCAGCAGGCCCTCGAGTGGCACCACCAGGCGCTACGGATCCGCCGCGGCTGGGGCGACCCCTACGGCGAGGCCGGTTCCCTGAACAACATCGGCTCGCTGCACATCGATCTGGGCGACCACGACGCGGCGGTGGAGCACCTCGAGGCGGCCCTCGCGATCGGCGAGCGCATCGGCTACGTCGACGTGCTGACCACCACCACCGGCAACCTGGCGTACTGCTACGCCGAGCTGGATCAGCCGGAGCGCACGCTGGCGCTGGCCCAGGACGGGCTGGCCACCGCGCTGGCCGCCGACGTGCCGCCGCGGGTGGCGCAGCTGCGGCGGCTCGAGGGGCTGGCGCACCGTCAGCTCGGGGACCACGAGCACGCCGAGCTGGTGCTGTCGATGGCGCTGGACGAGGCCGAGGAGCTGGGGATGGTGTTCGCCGCGATCCAGGCCCGCTCGCAGCTGGGGATCGTGGCGTGGGAGCAGGGCGACCTCGAGGCCGCCGAGGCGCTGCTGCGGGAGGCCGCCGACGAGGCCCGCCGCTACCCCAACCCCAACCAGCGCTGGGAGCCGCTGTTCTACCTGGGCCGCACGCTGCGCGACCGCGGCGACGTCGACGGCGCGATCGAGGTCTACGAGGAGGCGGTGGCGACGCTGGAGCAGATGAAGGCCGGGATCGGCGGCAGCGAGGACGCCGAGGAGCGGTTCCAGGTGGACCACGACGACGTCTACCTCGAGCTGGTCGACCTGCTCGAGCGCCAGGGCCGCGGCGAGGAGGCGTGGGAGCGGCTGGGTCGGATGAAGACCCGCGAGCTGCAGGACCTGGCGCCGGGCGACCTGTCCGAGGTGGTCGCCGAGGAGGACCGCGCGGCGCTGGAGCAGGCCGAGGAGCTGCGCACCCGCGAGCTCGATCTCGAGCGCCAGCTGCGGGCCGAGCTGGACAAGCCCGCCGACCGCCAGCGCCCCGATCTGGTGTCGCGGCTGCAGAGCGAGCTGGACCAGGTCCAGCTGCGGTTCCAGGACTTCACCCGCGCGCTGCAGCAGGACCACCCCGAGCTGTACGGGCGGCTGCAGATCTCGCCGCCGAGCTTCTTCAAGCTGCAGGCCGACCTGCGCGACGGCGAGGCGTTCCTCGAGCCGGTGATCCTGCCCGACCGGGTGGTGGTCTTCGTGGTGCGCGCCGGCAGCGCCCCGCTGCTGTACCGCGAGGTGCCCGTCGAGGAGCGCGAGGTGCACCGCCTGATCCGCGACATGCGGGTGCGGCTGGAGACCCCCGCGGTGCCGTGGGAGGCGACCCGCGGCACGGTGGCGCTGACCGCGAACCCTGGCGGACTGGACCCCGCCGCCTCGGCGCAGGCGCTGTACGAGCTGCTGATCGCGCCGGTCGCCGCGGACCTCGACGGAGTCGAGACGCTGATCGTCAGCCCCAGCGGGCGGCTGCGCTACATCCCGTTCGCGGCGCTGTACGACGGCGAGCAGTACCTGGTCGACCGCTACCGCGTGGTGATGCTGACCCAGGCCGGCGCGCTGGCCGACCACGAGGCGATCCCGCGCCGCGCGCCGCTGCTGGCGCTGGGCAACCCCGACGGCTCGCTGCCCGGGGCGGAGGCCGAGGTCGACGCGCTGCAGCAGGCGTGGAGCCGCAAGGCGGTGTCGACCTACGTTGGCGGGGAGGCGACCAAGGCGGTGCTGCGGCAGCAGGTCGCGGACCACCAGATCCTGCACCTGGCGACCCACGGCGTGCTGCGCCACGACAACCCCGAGGCCTCCTACCTGCTGTTGGCGGGGGAGGGGCCGGCGGCGCAGCTGTCGTTCCGCGAGATCCCGCTGCTGCCGCTGTCCGACGTGCACCTGGTGGTGCTGTCGGCGTGCCACACCGCGATGGGCGACCGCGGCGAGGGGACCGAGATCGCCGGGCTGGCCTACCAGTTCGAGATGCGCGGCGCCGACTCGGTGGTCGCCTCGCTGTGGGCGGTCAGCGACGCCAGCACCACCGAGCTGATGCTGGCGTTCTACGAGCAGCTCGAGCAGGGCAACGGGACCAAGGCCGACGCGCTGCGGGCCGCCCAGCTGGCGCTGCGCACCTCCGAGCAGCACGGGCACCCTTACTACTGGGCGCCGTTCGTGCTGATCGGGGACTGGCGCTGATCCAGGCGCGGCCGCGCGCGCCCGGAATGTAGAATCGGTCCAGGTGTAGTTCGTTCGGACCCCGGGGAGCCTCACATGAACTACTTCGATGAGCAGAACCGCGCCCGACGCCAGTCCAAGGTGCTGATCCTGCTGTTCCTGGTGGCCGTGGCGGGGGTCGTGTTCGCGATGAACGCGGTGTTCCTCACCGCGCTGGCGGCGATGGAGGCGTTCCCCCGCGGGGCCAACGTCTTCCAGATCGTATTCTCGCCCTACACCGTGCTGATCACGTTCGTGACGCTGTTCGTCATCGGGGTCGTGGGGCTGTTCCGCTACAACAAGCTGCGGGGCGGCGGCGCCTCGGTGGCCGAGTGGCTCGGGGGGCGGCCGGTCGACCCGGCGACCGCCGATCCGCTGGAGCGGCAGCTGCTCGAGGTGGTCGAGGAGATGTCGCTGGCCGCGGGCTGCCCGGTGCCGGACGTGTACGTCCTCGACGGCGAGCCGGGGATCAACGCCTTCGCCGCCGGGCTGAACACCGACGACGCCGTCGTGGCCGTGACCAAGGGCACGCTGGAGGTGATGGACCGCGACGAGCTGCAGGGCATCATCGGCCACGAGTTCAGCCACATCCTCCACGGCGACATGGTGCTCAACGTGCGGATGATCAGCGTGCTCGCCGGCATCGCCGCGATCGGCACGATCGGCGCGTTCCTGCTGCAGATCGTGTTCCGCGGCCGGATCCGCGTCCGCGGCAAGGCCGCCGCGATCCTGCTGGTGATCATCGCCGCGGGCCTCGCGATGTGGCTGATCGGCCTGGTCGGGGTGCTGTTCAGCCGCCTGATCCAGAGCGCGCTGAGCCGCAACCGCGAGTACCTCGCCGACGCCTCGGCGGCGCAGTTCACCGCCAACCCCGAGGGGATCGCCAAGGCGCTCAAGAAGATCTGGGCCAGCGACCAGGGGTCGACCGTCGAGGCGATGCACGCCGGCGAGGCGAGCCACTTCTTCTTCGGCTCGGTGAAGCCCAAGGCGGGGTGGTTCTCGACCCACCCGGCGCTGGAGGACCGCATCGCCAGGCTGCAGCCGGGGTGGTCGCCCAACGACGACGAGGAGATCCAGCTGGGCAAGCTGGTCCGCGAGCGGCTGGAGAAGGTGCACCAGGGGATCTTCGACCCCAGCCAGCCGTCGGACCTGCTCCAGGACGCGGTCTACTCCCCGCTGGCGGCCGGCGGGCAGCTGCGCGCCGCCCCGGCGGCGGTGGTCGCCAGCGTCGGCGAGCCGTCCGCCCGCCACGTGCAGTACGCCCGCGAGGTGCGCAAGGCGATCCCGCCCGAGCTGGTGGAGCGCGCCCACGACCCGGACGGGGCGATGCAGGTGGTGTTCGCGCTGCTGCTCGACCGCCGCGACGAGCAGGTCCGGATGGGCCAGGTCGCGGGGCTCAAGGAGCGGCTCGGCCAGGAGACCTCGACGGCGGTGGTGATGGCCTTCGACAAGGTCTTCCACCTGCCCGAGCGGGAGCGGCTGCCGCTGCTCGAGATGGCGCTGCCGACCCTGCGGCGGCTGGACGAGTCCCGCCAGATCGCGCTGACCGAGAACATGCACCAGCTGATCTGGGCCGACCAGGTCGTGGAGCGCTTCGAGGCGGTGCTCGAGGTGCTGGTCTGGCGCGAGCTCAAGCCCGGGTTCCGCAAGCGCCAGGTCCGCTACGGGAGCGTGCCCGAGATCCGCGGCGGGGCCGCCAACCTGCTGACCCTGCTGGCCATCGCCGGCAGCGACGACGCGGCCGAGCAGCAGGTCGCCTACGCCAAGGGCATGGCCGTGCTCGGCGCCCCCGACCAGCCGATGGCCCAGGGCCCGATGGCGGACCCGCAGCACCTGCGCGAGATGATCGAGGAGCTGGACTGGGCCGCGCCCGACGTCAAGCAGGAGCTGGTGCGGGCCTGCACCGAGACGGTGCTCGCCGACGGCATCGTGGTGCCGGGGGAGGCCGAGTTCCTGCGGGCGGTGTGCCGCGGGCTGGGGGTCCCGATGCCGCCGATGCTGCCGGCGACGGTGGACGCCTAGGTCCTGCCGGGGGTCACGCCGGGATCAGGCAGATCCCGCTCATGTCCATGTGGATGCTGTTGGGGCCGCCGTCCTCGCAGCCGCCGCTGTCGTACGGGTCGCCGATGTGGAAGCTCTGGCACTGCCCGGCGCGGTACAGCGGGCAGTAGTGGTGCAGCGTGATGAGGTTGTCCTCGCCGGCGAGCAGCAGGAACGTGCCGACGTAGATCGCCTGCTGGGGCGGGTTGCCGTTGTTGTCGCTGTCCTGCACCAGCCAGTGGTCCCCGCAGTTGGTGACCCCCGGGAAGCCGTCGGTGTTCTGCGAGTTGGTGATCGTCAGGTAGCCGGTCTCGTTGGTCTGGCTGGCCCCCGACTCGGCGATGTACGAATCGTACAGGTGGTAGATCCCGCTGGTGTCGACCCAGATGATCCCCTCCTCCTCGGTGGGGCTCCACGACAGCACCACCAGCCAGCCGTCGCCGTCCGAGTCCTGGAACGAAAAGCCGGTGTTGGCCTCGCAGTCGTCGATCAGGTCGGGGGGCGGGTCGCTGTCGTCGTCGTCCTCCTCGCCGTCGTCGTCGCCGTCGTCGTCGTCGGTCACGTCGGTGGCGTCGTCGTCGCTGGGCCCCATGTCGTCGTCGCTGCCGGAGCTGGTGTCGTCGTCGTCGTCGTCGCCGGGGCCGCCGTCGTCGTCGTCGGTGTAGTCGGTGGGATCGTCGAAGTTGTAGTCGTTGCAGCCCGTCCCGAGCAGCAGCAGCAGGGCCGCCAGCGCGGGGATGGGGAGCGTTCGTACCACGGAAGCGGAGAGGACTCCGGCCAGGATCCTCGGCATGTCGACCTCCTCGGACCCGGTTGGGACGGGCCCAGCCCTGATCCTGACCGGAACTCGACTTCCATGGTGAACCCAGTGGAGAACTCGCGGGATCAGGGCCGGAACAGCACCTGGGCCTTGAGGAACAGCGAGCGGCTGCGGGTCTGCAGCGGATCGTTCCCCCACGCCGCGCCCTCGGCGTAGCCGAGGTAGACGGCGGTGCCCGGGTGGGGGGTCCAGCCGAGCAGCAGCTCGAGGTCCAGGTCCCGGTGGTAGGTGTTGAGCTGCAGCACGCCGCGCAGCCACCACTCGCGGGTGAACGACAGCAGCGCCACGGTGCGCAGCAGCTGGATGTCGTAGTGCGGCTCGCCGTCGGGGCGCCGCATCGCGTGGTGGGTCCCCGCGATGTCCAGCGTCAGCCGCCGGAGCAGGCGCACGTACGCCCCGGCGACGACCTCGAACGCGCGGCCCTGGAACAGGTCGGCCGGGTCGTAGTTCAGCTCGTGGCCGCCGCCGACCTCGACGTACCAGCGCACGGCGTCCAGCGCGTTGCTGCTCAGCTCGGCCATCGCCCATGCGCCGTCGAAGCGCTGGCCGGCGTAGACCTCGTGCCACTGGCCGGCCCAGGTCGACAGGTACGTCTGGTGGCCGAACTTGAACCGCAGCCAGGCGTCCCACTCGTGCTCCTGGAACGTGCCGTCGTGGGCGAAGTCGACCTCCCCCTCGCTGCCCCAGTACAGCTCGGTGAGGAACCGCTTGCCGGTGTCCAGCCGGTAGTCGCAGCCGGTGGCCAGCTCGATCTCGTCGGCGCGCTGCAGGAACGCGGTCTCGTTGCGGAACCCGCGGGCGACGTTGCCGTGCTCGAACCACGCCGAGCCGCGGCCGTCGTCCAGCTCGAGCGCCAGGTCGTAGGCCCCGCCGTGGATCCGCGCGCCGCCCGCCGCCGCGGTGGTCGAGTAGGCCCCCTGGCCGGTGATCTTGAGGATCGGGCCGAGGCGGACGTAGGCGTCGGCGCTGCCCACCTGGTGCGAGCCGGTGGGGCCGGCGGCGGGGTCGCGGCCCAGCTCCTTGTCGGCGAGGTAGATCCCCACCGCGGCCCGGCGCCCGAGATCGCGCTTGACCCGCACGATGTTGTTGACCGCCACCGCGCCGTCCACGTCGGCGGGGCCGAAGCCGGGGGTCTCCGCCTCGGCGACCACCGACGCGCCGGGGGCCTGGTCGAGGGCGTGCAGCACGCCCACGGTCCAGCCGTTCTCGACCCCGTTGAGGTTGATCCCCTCGGCGGGATGGACGATCGAGCGGGTGTAGAGCCGGTGGTACGGCGTACGGAAGACGTCGATGCCCTCGAGGAAGAACGGCCGCTTCTCGTCCAGCGACAGGGCGTAGCGGGTGTTGACGTCCAGCAGGTCGGGGTCGCTCTCCACCTGGCTGAAGTCGGGGTTCAGCGCCATCCCCAGCGAGACGTTGGGGGTCAGCCCGAAGCGGAACGTCGCGCCCTGGTGCAGCGAGTCGAAGCCCAGCGCGCGGTCGGCGACCATCGCGCCGCCGTCGTCCCGCGCCCAGCCGTGGCCGAACACCACCGAGGGGATGATCTCGATCGGGCGGCCGGGGACCGCGCCGCGGATCCCGACCAGCGTGGCGGCCTGGGCGAAGATGCTGCCGGCCCGCTCGACCTCGGGGAACACGATCTTGGCGTTGCGCTGGGACACCCGGCGGGTCAGCACCAGCCCGAAGCGGTGCTCGTCGCCGCGGGGGAAGCGCAGCGAGGCGAACGGGATCGCGATCTCGACGACGTAGCCGTCCGCGGTCAGCCGCCCGGCGCTCTGGTAGCGGGTGTCCCACTCCTTGGAGAACCCGATGTCGTCGCCGGCGCGGATGTCCTGCTGCTGGCCCAGCGCGTTGGTGTAGAACACGTACCCGCGGCGGTCGTCGTCGAAGGTGTCGAGGTAGATCCCGACCTGGTCGTCGCGGTCCACGTCCTCGCGGGCGGCGAGGTGGGCGCGGACCCGGTCCCCCGCGGGCAGCGTGCAGCGCCAGCCGAAGTAGATCGCCCGCTCGTCGTGGAACATCCGGACCTCGGTGGGGATCGCGGAGCGGCCCTCGTCGACCGGGTCGTAGTTCCACCAGGTGTCGACGATCAGCGTGGTCTCGGCCCAGACCGGCTCGTCGAGTGCGCCGTCGATCCGCACCGCGCTGCCGTCCAGCCGCGGGATCGTCAGCTCGGGGGGCGGGTCGTCGGCGAGCGCCGCGCCGGGTGCCGTGGCGCCGAGGAGCACGGCGAGGGCGAGGACCGCGGCGGTGGGCGTGCTGCGGGGCATGGCCGGAGCCCCGCATTGTACCGGGTTCCTAGCGCTGCTCGGCCCAGCGCTTCGAGATCGGGCTGTCCTTCATGTAGTTCATCAGCGCCAGCGGCAGGATCGGGCGGATCGAGCGGTCCGCGGGAGGTGCCTCGGAGGGGTCGAGCACGTCGTCGCAGACGCGGCGCAGGGCCCGCCGCAGCGGGCCGTTGACCAGCGGGATGTCGCGCATCATCGTCACCACCATGCCGCCTCCGATGGCGACGCCGAAGCGCCAGTGCAGGCCCATCCGCCGGCAGTACAGCCGCACCACGCGCAGGGCGTCCTCGTTGACCCACGGCTCCCCGTGGCCGCTGTTGACCACGGCGTAGACGCGCACGCCGTCCAGCGACGCACCGCGCTCCTCGACCCGCCGGGGCAGCTCCTCGAACACGCGGGTCAGCGCGGCGGGCAGGCCGTAGGCGTACAGCCCGAAGGCCAGCACCCACACGTCGGCGTCGATCAGCGCATCCAGTGTCCCGTCGGGCACCGGCGCGCGGCGCTTCAGCGGCAGCAGCATGCGGTGGTTCTCCACCGCGGCGACGTCCAGCCCGGCGTCGATCAGGTCGACCAGGACCTGCGAGGTGGCCTTCTCCCGGCTGGGGCTCCCGTTGATCAGGCACACGCGCATTCGCGGGCCTCCTCCCCGGCGTGACGCCGCTCGAAGGCCGCGGCGATGTCGGCGTTGTCGTCCCGCGAGCGGGTCACCGCCACGTGCCAGGGGACCCCGGCGCACTCGGGGTGGACGATGTCGGCGTTCCCGCGGTGGCGGGCGATCAGGTCGACGAAGCAGTCGCGCTCGTCGTCGGTGACGTCCTCGCCGTAGCCGATCACCAGCTGGGGCAGCAGCAGGTCGAGCTCGAGCTTGCAGCCCAGGCCCTTGTCGATCACGGACTTGATGGTCGACGAGAAGTGCCCGAAGTGGACCGGGGAGACCAGCACCAGCAGGCCGCAGCCCGGCAGCAGCTCCTCGAGTGAGCGGGCCCGGTCGGGGACCACGCAGCGCCCGGTCCCGCCGCTCCAGCAGCGCAGGCAGCCGGTGCAGAACGCCACGTCGCCGCGGACCACGCCGTGGATCTCGAAGGTGTGGCCCCGGGCCTCGGCCGCACGCCGCAGCCGGCGCAGCAGGTCGGCGGAGAGGCCGGTCTCGTGGTCGGAGTCGGTGACGCAGACGATCCTCATCGCTCCTCCTCGCCCCGGGGTTCTCAGAACAGCGCCACGACGACGGTGACCAGGGCGCACAGCGCGGTGGTGCCGGCCAGGCCCATGTGCCAGGTCATCGAGCCAGGCTCCTGGCCATGGGTGTGGATCCAGAAGCCGCACAGCGCGGTGAAGCCGAGCATCAGCACGGTCAGCGCGGCGATGGCGATGGTGAGCCAGTTCATGGGTCGCTCCTTTCGGGGAGGAGGTTGTCGAAGGCGATCTCGACCAGATCGATCAGCTCGACGTCGGACAGCGGGCCGAGGCCCAGGTAGGCCTTGAGCGCGTCCTCGCGGAGGAACGCGTACTGCAGGGGAACCACGAGCTGGAAGGCCAGCAGCCGCAGGCGCAGGTCGTCCACCTCGGGGCCGACGATCTCGCGCAGCACCGGGATGATCACCTGGGCTGCGCCCATCTCGCCGTGGAGCAGCTCGTGCTGGACGAAGACGCGGGTGTACTGGGGGTAGCGGATCACCACCCCGCCCACCTCGATCAGCATCTGCTTGAGCCGCTGGCGGGCGTCGCCCTCGGGCATCGCGAAGCGGGTCAGCCACTCGGCGCCCACCTGGGCGATCTTCTCGTTGACCACCTCGTGGAGCAGCTCGTCCTTGGACTGGAAGTGGTAGTTGATCGAGCCGGTGCCGACGCCGGCGCGCTCGGTGATGCGGCGCACGGTGATGCGCTCGGGCTCGAGGCCCTCGTCGAGGAGCGCGTCGGCGGCTTCCATGATGCGGCTACGGACATCGTCTTCGGTCATCGCGGGTGCCTCTCTCGACGTGTCTTGAACACATACTGAACATGTTCAGAACATGTGTCAAGAGGATTCTGGCGTGCCCCCGCAGTGCGGGGTCACGGGGTGCAGGGGAGGGGGCTGCGGCGGGGTGTCGCCGGCGTAGCGCACGCCGGTCGGCAGCGCCACGCCGCGCTGGAAGGTCGTCAGGTCGTCCGCCGTGAAGTCCCGCTGGTGGCGGCGGCCGGCGGGGCGGCCGGCGTCTCGGTCATGGCGATCCCTCGGCGGGCGGGTCGTCGACGGCGTCGGGCGCCACCTCGCCGCTCTCCTGGAGCCGCGGCACCAGCACGATCTCGGTGCGGCGGTTGGCGGCGCGGCCCTCGTCGGTCTCGTTGGTCGCCACGGGGCGCGTGTCGGCGTAGCCCACCGCCGCGATGTTGGCCGGGTCGACGCCGTTGTCGACCAGCAGCCCGACCACCGCCGAGGCGCGCAGCGCGCTCAGCCCCCAGTTGTCGCGGTAGTGCACGCCGGGGTTGACCGGCACGTCGTCGGTGTGGCCCTCGACGCGGATCGCGCGGTCGTCCACCGTGGCCAGCACCCCCGCGACCTTGCCCAGCGCCTCCTGGCCCCAGCTCTTGATCGCCGTGGAGCCCGAGTCGAACAGGATCGCGTTGGACAGCTGCACGGTGAGCTTGCCCTGCAGCTCGCTGATCGTGATCTGGCCGGACTCGATCTCGGACTGCAGCTCCGAGACCAGGTCGTCGTAGGCCGAGGTCTTCTCCTCGAGCTCCTGCTTCTCGGCCAGCAGCCGCTCCCGCTCGGCCTGCAGCTCGGCGACCCGCTGCTCGGCCTCCAGCGCCTGGCGCGCCGTCTCGGCCTGGGCGTCCTGGAGGTGGGCCACCAGCTCCTCCAGCGCCGCCTTGCGCTCGCGATCGACGCGGTTCGAGGCGCTCATCGCCCGGAGCTGCTCGGAGAGCCGCTCGAGCTCGCCCTTGAGCGTGTCGTTGCGCTCCCGCAGCAGCGCGACGATGCCCTCGAGCGCCTCGCGCTCCGAGGCCTCGTCGGCCAGCGCCGCGGCCAGCTCGTCGCGCTCGGCCTCGACGGCGCGCCGGGTGGCGCCGGCGACGTCCAGGTCCAGCTGGAGCGAGGCGGACTGCGCCAGCGCCTCGTCGTACTTGGCCTGGGGCACGCAGGCGGTCAGGGTCAGCGGGAGGGTCCAGATCCACAGCAGCAGGGTCGTCGGGGTACGCATGGGTCGTCCTCTACCTCTCCGCGCGCGACGGTTCAACCCCCGCGATGCTTTCCCCCATCGGAGACGGTGTATCCTGGAGCCGGTGTGGACCTCCCCCCGATGGATCGCGATCGCCGCGCTGCTGCTGGGCTGCGCCGGGGACGACGACGGCTTCGGCGCCGGCGCGGACGACGACGCTGCGGACGACGACGCGCTCGGCGACGACGAGCACGTCCCGGTGGACCCGGACTCGTGGGAGCTCGTCGGCCCGCTGGACCTGGGGGCCTACGGCGCGCTGGAGTGGGTCGCGCTGCACGACGGCTGGCTCGTGACCCAGGGGCACCGCTGGTCGCTGGCCGACGCGACCCACGAGGAGCGGCCGTACGAGGGCTGGCCGGATGGGTACTTCGAGCAGAGCGTGACCTGCTGGCACGGCGATCGCGCGTACCTGCTGGCCGGGGGCGGCAACGGCGTGTTCAGCCCCTACGCCGACTACCACTACGAGGTCTACGACATGGTCGCCCCGGCCTGGCTCGAGGGCGGGGACCACGACTTCCCGATCCACGCCCCGGGCGTGGCCCGCGACGAGGGCCGCTGCATCGTGGTCGGGGGCAACGCGGGGGGCGGGATGAACCCCACCGCGGCGGTGCAGGAGTTCCGGCTCGAGGAGGAGATGTGGGACTACCACCCGCCGATGCCGCGCGAGGTGATGTACCCGCTGGCCGCGGTGCTCGACGGCGTGCTGCTGGTCGCCGGCGGCGGGGCCGACCTGGAGTACCAGGAGGGCCAGGGCGGCACCTACTGGGGCATCGCCGTGGACGACGTGTCGCTGCTGGACACCGCCGACCCGGGCGCCGGGTGGACCGCCGCCCCGTCGCTGCCGGTGCCGCTGCTGTACAGTGGGGCCGTGGCCCACGACGGGCGCTACGTCGTGTTCGGCGGGGTCACCAACGGGGACCTGCTCGACGAGGGGCTGCGCAGCGAGGTGTGGTCGTGGGCGCCGGGCGAGGACGACTGGCGCCAGGACGGCGGGCTCCCCGTCGAGGCCTTCGAGCACCGCGTGCTGGTCGACGGCGACGAGGTCTACCTGGTGGTGATCGACACGGGCCAGCACGAGCTGTGGCGGTGGCTGCGCTGAAGGGATCGGCGGGTCAGCAACCCTGGCCAGGGTAGATATCCGGGTCCTGGTCGTCGCAGTCCTCGTCCGGGGAGGTCTTCGAGGAGTACGGTCCCTGCAACCACCACTCGAAGTAGTCGTCGTTGTCGAGATCCCAGCTGCCGGCCCGCTCTCCGCCGTAGATCCCGATGCCCGAGATGGAACCATCCGGGTCGAGCAGACCAGGTGAACCCGCGTCGACGAGTGGCGACTGCGTGTCCAGGTGCAGGTCCCAGTCCTGGTAGGCCGGGCTGCTGGTGTCCAGGAAGGCCGGGTCGACCGAGAGGTTGCCGTCGCTCCCCGCGGGATCGCCGATGCCGTCGAAAGGCGCGTCTCCGTTGTTCCAGAAGTCGGAGTGCTCCACCACCGGCACCGACGCCGCCTCCCAGACGGCGAAGGCGCCACCTGCCTCCGCGGCGTTGTCCGCGAACACGCAGTTCGAGAAGCGTACGTACCCGTCGAAGTTCACCGACCGGACGCCGCCCCCCGTCGTGGCCTCGTTGCCGACGATCACCGAGTTGTCGATCAGGATGTCGGCGTCCCGCAGGCTCATCCCACCTCCGGCGGCGGCGGTGTTCCCCGCCACGATCACGTTCTCGATCTGCATCCCGCCTCCCCGGATGTAGAGTCCACCACCTCCTCCCAGCGCGTGGTTCTCCAGCACCTGTACGTTGCGGAAGGCCCCCGCGTCCATGTGGCTCTCCGGGTTCCACCAGGTGGATACGCCGCCGCCGTGGTTCGCGGCCGTGTTGTTTCGGATGATGGTGTTCTCCATCGTCACGCCAGAAAAATGGACGGTGACCCCTCCACCGCCGTCGGTCGAGTGGTTCTCCTCGATGACGGCGTCCGAGACGTGCCCCCAACTGCTCATTCATTCGAACTACCTCGACTACTCAAGGTATGCCGGGTGTACCAAGTCAAGAACCCAGGGCGCCCGACAGCGGCTCCACAACGCCTCCTGCGCCAGGTCGTTCCGCACCATCGGCGCCTGCCGTCCGGCACCGCGTCCCGCCCGACTTCCACTTTCTGTCCCGATCCGGGCCAATTTCTGGAAGTCGAGTGTCCGAGTTCCTGGTTTTGGCACTCATGACGCCAAAATCTGGAACTCGGGCGGGAACCGCCCTGCGGTGGCGGGGCCCGGTTGCCTGCGGTGGTGCTGGAAGGCGAGCCTGAGTCCGTCCTCTGCGCACCGTCGGTGATACCCTGCCTCGTGGTGGGTGGACTCGAAGCGCTGGAAGCGGAGAGAGGGCCATGGACAGGCCGAGGATACTGATCGAGGGCATTGGCGGTGTCGGCGGCGTGATCGCCGGAGGGCTGATCCGCGCCGGCCACGAGCCGGTGCTGGTGACCGGCAACCCCGACATCACGCGGGCGATCGAGCGCAGCGGGCTGCGGGTGCGGACGCCCCGGGGCGAGGAGCGGTTCCAGGCCCAGGTCCACACCCGGGTCGAGGACGTGCCGCGCGAGGCGCCGTTCGACATCGCGCTGCTGGTGATGAAGGCCACCGCAGTGGTCGAGGCCGCGGAGCAGACCGCGCCACTGCTGGAGCCCAGCGCCGGCTACCTGGTGACGCTCCAGAACGGCATCGTCGAGGACGACGTCGCGGCCGCCGTCGGCGCCCACCGGGTGGTCAGCGGGATCGTCGGCTGGGGGGCGACGATGCACGCCCCGGGCGACCTGGAGCGGACCAGCGAGGGTGAGCTGCACGTCGGCGAGCTCGACGGGACGATCGGGCCACGCGTGCGGCGCCTGGCCCGGCTGCTGGAGCCCGTCACCCCGGTGGTCACCACCGGGAACATCCGCGGGGCGCTGTGGTCCAAGCTGGCGATCAACTGCATCATCACCAGCGGCGGCGCCGTCACCGGCGAGACCCTCGGCGAGATGCTGCGGGACCCCGCGACCCGCCGCGCGTTCCTGGGGCTGTACCGCGAGGTGGTCGACACCGCCGAGGCCTGCGGTGTGCGCCTCGAGCGCATCGCGGCCCCCCCGGGGCTGCTGTACCTGCCGGCCGGTGCGGGCGCCCTGCGGCGCGGCGTCAAGGACCTGATCATGCGGTTCGTCGGGCGCCGCTACGGGGCGCTGAGGTCGTCCAGCCTGCAGAGCATCGAGCGGGGCCGCCCCACCGAGATCGACTACCTCAACGGCTACGTGGTGCGCCGCGCCGAGGAGGCGGGCGTGCCGGTGCCGCTCAACCGGGCGCTGGTCGCGATGATCAAGGAGATCGAGGCCGGGGAGCGCCCGCTGCGCCGGGACAACGTGCGCGAGCTGATGGCCGCGGGCGGGCTGGCCTGATCAGCCCCGCCGTCGCCGGAGACCCATCCACGGCAGCAGCAGCCACGGCAGCAGCGACACCGCCACGCCGCTGCCGCCACACTGGCAGCCGCCCGGCTGGTCGGGGGGCCTGCTGCCGCCGGGCGGGCCCGGCGGGGCGCCGTCGTCGTCGTCGCCGGGGCCGTCGTCGTCGTCGCCCTCGCCGCACTCGTCGGGCTCGTCCACCGCCCCGTCGCAGTCGTCGTCGACGCCGTTGTCGCAGACCTCCGCGGCGGCGGGGTGCACGCTGCCGTCCTCGTCGTCGCAGTCTCCGTCGCACGCGGTCCAGCCGTCGCCGTCGACGTCCGCCTCCTCGTAGGCGAGGTGCCCGTCGCAGTCGTTGTCGATCCCGTCGCAGGGGTCCTCGGCGTTGCCCGGGAACGCGTCCGGCTCCCCGTCGTCGCAGTCCCCGATGTTGGAGCACTGCGGGTCGGTGCAGCTGTACGGCAGGAACCCGTCCGCGTCGGCGTCGGTGCAGCTGCAGCCGGGGACCGAGATCCCCACCGGCTGGTAGTACTGGATCCCGGCCTCGCCCCACTTGATCCGGAACCAGCCCGCGTAGCCCGTGACGCCGTAGGTGTCCTCGCCCCACCAGTCGCCCCACGAGTTCTTGCCGATCCAGCACTGCTCGGCGTCGTTCCAGCCCAGCAGGACCACGAAGTGCCCGCCACCGCCGCCGCCCCAGACGTGCTCGTAGACCCCGCCCTCGTAGTACGAGAAGTCCGAGTAGACCTCCATCCACGCCCCGATCGGCGCGATCATGATCTGCTGCTTCATCGCCTGGACGTCGTTGTCGATGTAGTGCCACTCGGTGAGGCGCCACGGATCACTGTCGTAGTCGGAGCAGGCCTGGTTGCAGCCGACCCAGTCGCTGGCCTGGTACGGCAGGCAGGTCTCCAGGTGGGTGCCGTGCTGCTGCAGGAAGTCCATCGTGTCCTCGATGTACCACCCGCCGCAGGAGCCCCACGAGCACGACAGCAGGATCTGCTCGGAGAGGTTGGGGTCGAAGCCGGGATCCCCGGTGGCGATGTTGTACCGCGCCTCCATCATCGCCACACCCGCGAAGGCCCAGCACGATCCGCAGCTGCCCTGGTCGCGGATCGGGGTCATCCAGTTGCCGTTGTGGTCCCGCCAGTCGAAGCTCGAGGGCAGCCCGCGGCCCTCCTCGGCCTCGACGATCGGGTCGTCGGGACCGGGGGAGGGGGGGAACGCCCCGGTCAGGGCCGCGCGCTCCTCGGGCGGGAGCGCCGAGACGGAGGTGTGGCCCGCCTGCCAGTCCGCCCCGGCGGCCTCGATCGCCGCGCGGATCGCCTCGAGCTCGGCGTCGTCGGCCCGAGCTCCGGGTGCCCAGATCAGCACGCCGAGGACGAGAAGGCCGATCACGAGGCCTCGGGTCGTCAGGACCGACGAGGCGACCAGGGGGGTGCGCGGCGATGGCACGGTCGTGGTGCTCCCTCAGGGCCGATATCGGGAGCCTAACGGCGTTCTCGCGCGTCCAAAGAAGCGTACGGTGAACGACTCTACCAAATGGTAGGCAGCGGGGCGGACCGGGGGCGTGCGGGCTCGCCCGGGCGTCAGCCCCGGCGGCGGCGCAGCCCGAACCACGACAGCAGCGGGACCAGCGGCAGCCACGAGACCACCACCCCGCCGGCGCGGTCGCACTGGCAGCCGTCCCGCTCGTTGTCGAGGAACTGCGAGCCGGGCGGCGGGCCGCCGCCGTCGTCGTCGCCGCCGTCGTCGTCGTCGTCGCACTCGTCGGGATCGTCGATCACGCCGTCGCAGTCCTCGTCGACGGCGTTGCCGCACTCCTCGTCGGCTCCGGGGGAGACGCCGCCGTCGGCGTCGTCGCAGTCGCCCTCGCAGGCCATGAAGCCGTCGCCGTCCTCGTCGAGCTCGTCCCACGGGAGCTGTCCGTCGCAGTCGTTGTCCAGCCCGTCGCAGCCCTCGGCGGCCCCGGGGTGGCTGCCGGCGTCGGCGTCGTCGCAGTCGCCGGGCTCGAGGCACAGCGGATCGACGCAGTCGGAGGTCTGGAACCCGTCGCCGTCGGCGTCGGGGCACGAGCAGCCGGGCACCTCGACGCCGAGCCGCGTCCAGTCGCCGATCTCGCTGGCGCCCCACTTGATCCGGAACCAGCCGCGCTGGCCGGTGACGCCGTAGGTGTCCTCGCCCCACCAGTCGCCCCACGAGTTCTTGGCGATCCAGCACTGCTCGGCGTCGTTCCACCCGACGAGCACCACGAAGTGCCCCCCGAAGCTTCCGCCCCAGACGTGCTCGTAGACCCCGCCCTCGTAGTACGAGAGGTCCTCGTAGACGTTCATCCACACGCCGATCGGGGCGTCGAGGATCGCGGCCTTCATCGCCGGGATGCTGTCGTCGATCCAGTGGTACGAGGCGATCCGCCACGGGTGCTGGGCGTAGTCGCCGCAGGCCTGGCCGCAGGACACGCCGTCGTCGCTCTGGTACGGCATGCAGGTCTCGAGCTGGGTGCCCTCGTAGAGCAGGTGGTCCATCGTCAGCTCGAGGTACCAGCCGCCGCAGTCACCGCCCGAGCACGACAGCACGATCTGCTCGGAGAGGTCGGGGTCCCAGTCGGGGTCGCCGGCGGTGATGTTGTGCGCCGCCTCCATCACCCCCAGCGCGGCGAACGCCCAGCACGAGCCGCACCAGTCCTGGTAGCGGATCGGGCTGAGCCAGTTGCCGCCGTGGTCGCGCCAGTCGAACTGCGACGGCAGCCCGCGGCCGTCGTAGCTCCGCACCCCGGCGCCGGGGGGCGGCTCCGAGGGCAGCGCCCCGGCGAGGGCCGCGCGCTGCTCGCGGGGCAGGGCCGAGATCGCGGTCGGCCCGGCCTGCCAGTCGGCGTCGGCGGCCTCGATGGCGGCGCGCACGGCCTCGAGCTCGGCGTCGTCGGCGCGCGCGGGCCGGGAGAGCGCGAGCGTCGCCGCGACCAGGAACGTCAGCGGGAGGAGGAGGGATCTCATCGCCCAACAGGGTAGCACGCGCGTACGCGAGACACGTCGCCGAAGGGCGCGCCGAAAGGCATTTGCCAGGCTGGCCGGGTGGCACGAGGCGTGCACCTCGTGGGGGCAGGTTCGGGAGCGGGGCAGCCCCCGCGACCGGCAACGGGGAGTGGCCGGGCCGGCACGAGTTGCCGGATGGTCCGGCGTTCAGGCCCGCTCCGTGGCGGTCCGGTCCTCCCCGTTGCCCTGCCCGACGGCTGCGTGGCCGCAACGCCTCGAAAGAGGCATCATGTCGAGGACACCCAACCGGTGGGACAGGGAGGCACGACATGCGGGGATCGGGATGGTGTGTGGCCGCGCTGCTGCTCGCGACCGCCGGCTGCGTCGAGAGCGGAGGCCCGGGCGACGAGTACGACTGCGACCAGGCCTGCCAGGACGGCGTGATCGCGTTCGGGATCCAGCAGGCGGTGATGGCGATCTTCCACCGCTCCGCGGCGGTGATCGGCCCGATGCACGACGTCCAGGACTGCACCCACGGCGGGACCGCGACGATCGACGGTACGGTCAGCGAGCTCGACGGCATCGAGGTCCTGCAGGCGGACCTGGTCTACGATCTCGAGGACTGCCTCGAGACCTCCACCGACCAGTACGAGCTGGAGCTCCACGGCCAGGTCTCGCAGGTGGGCCCGTTCGGCAACGGCGGGGGCGCGCTGACCCTGGCGTTCGGCAGCGACCTGCTGGTGTTCCAGGGGGCGGCGTGGTCCGACGAGACCAGCCACCGCATCGAGCAGGCCGACTCGTGCCCGATCGACACCGTGCTCGACTGCGGCGACGACCTGGCCTGCGAGACGACCGGCACGATCTGCGATCGCGAGGTGGAGCCGGTGGAGAGCACCCTCGTCGACTGAACCGCGGGAGACGACCATGACCCGACCGCTGATCCTGTTCGCCCACGGCGCCGGCGTGCCGTCCTCCTCCGACTGGATGCGGGCCTGGGCCGAGCGCCTGCGCACCGTGGGGCCGGTGGTGACCTTCGACTACCCCTACGCGCGGGCCGGCAAGAAGGCCCCGGACCGCTTCGAGGTGCTGCTCGAGGCCCACCGCGAGGCCCTCGCCGAGGCCCGCGCGGGGCACGACGGCCCCGTGGTCCTGGCCGGCAAGTCGATGGGCTCGCGGATCGGCCTGCACCTGGCCGTCGAGGAGGACGTCGACGCCGCGATCTGCTTCGGCTACCCGCTGGTGCTGCGCGGCAGGAGCGGCACCAAGCTGCGGGACGAGGTCCTGGTCCAGCAGCGCCAGCCGGTGCTGTTCATCGAGGGCACCCGCGATCCGCTGTGCCCGCTGGCGACGCTCGGCGAGGTCCGCGACCGGATGACCGCCCCCAACGCCCTGCACGTGGTCGAGAGCGGCGACCACTCGCTGCGGATCACGAAGACCTTCGCCGCCCAGGTCGGAACGAGCCAGGACGAGATCGACGAGGGGATCCTGGGGACGGTCCGGCTGTGGCTGGGGGAGGTGCTGGGGTAGGGGACGCGGGGAGGTCCCGCTCGCCGTCGCCGAGGGCGGCGCGCAGGCGCTCCAGGGTCTGCCCCAGCCGCCCCAACAGGGCGTCCCGATCCACCGCGTAGATCACCCTCCGCGAGCGCCGCTCGCGCCGCAGCACGCCGGTCTGCTCCAGCTGCTGCAGGTGCCGGGAGATCACCGACCGGTCCTGGGGGAAGTGGACCGCGATCTGGCCGATGTCGGCGGGACCCACCGCGGCGAGGTGGAGCAGCAGATCGACGCGGACGCGCTCGCCGAGGGCGCGGAACAGCGTGGTGTCGAGGGGGGAGTCGTCGTCGTGTCCAGGCACGGATCTATTATGTGCAAGAAAGCGCACATATCAAGGGGTGAGTGGGGGCGGCCGGGGGAACGGACCTGCACCACACGGTCCGTTCCGGATATGAGAATAAGCAAATATGCACATTAACGCACAATAAGACGGGATGCAGCAACGACGGCGATCAGCAGCAGGAGCGGGGTCGCGGAGGAACGGCTCCCGGAGGTGCACTGACACCCCCCGGGATCGTCCGCCGGGGGATCGGGGGGAGGCGTCGTGTCGAAGGTGAACTGCACCGGTCCGGGCACGTCGACGCCGTCGAAGGTGCGCAGCCCGGGACCGATCGTGACGGTGTGCTCGCGCGCCGGGCTCCAGCCGTCCACGGGGCGCAGGTCGATGGCGTGGGAGCCCTGTCCGTAGAACAGATCGACCTCGGCCGCCACCGGCCCGTCGGCGTCCTCGACGACCACCGTCTGGGGTCCGACCGTGGCGGCGTCCAGCCCGCGGACGATCACGAACGAGACCATCGCCTCGATGTCGTCCGCGCCGGTGGGGTGGCCCTGCTCGCCGGCGCGGGGGAAGTGGGCCAGCAGCGGGTCGTCGAGCGACTCGTCGCCGTGGAGCCGGGCCCACAGCCGCTGCCAGTACGCCGCGACGACCTCGGCCTCCACCGGCGGGCTGCCGGGGACCGCCGCGTCGAGCTGGTGGGCGCAGGCCCAGGGGAACTGCTCGTGGTAGGCGGCGACGGTCTCGGGCTGGCCCGCCATCTCGCCGACGCCCCACACGGCGAAGCCGAGCATCGCCTGGCCGGTCTCGATCGTGTCGGGGTCCACGGCGTGGCCCGCGACCTGGTCGAACAGCGGCGCGAGGACGTCGGCGGGGACCCACAGCGCGGGGACCTCCCAGGCGCCGGCCTCGGCGGCGAACGCGACGTCGGTCGCCTCGTCCATGCTCTCGGTGTCCCACGGCGAGTCGGCGTCGTGGGCCTTGGCCCGCTCCATGTACATCGAGTCGTAGGTCTGGTCGGCGATCCCGTGGGAGGCCATCCCGAGCAGGAACGCGACGTGCCGGGCGGCCTCGTCGGTCCACGGCGGCTCGTACGTCTCGCGGATCCACTCCAGGTACGCGGACTGCAGCGGCTCCCAGTGGGCGATCTCGCCGTAGCCGTCCCCCACCGCGTAGCCGCCGTCGGGGAACATCGAGCCGTTGCGCAGCATGACCTGCAGGTCGTCGCGGGTCAGCAGCGCCCGCAGCTCGCCCTCGGGCAGGTGGTCCAGCGCGGTGTCGGAGATCCACAGGTGGGAGGTCTGTCCGTTGGCGCGGGCGCTCCCGGGGAGCAACAGGGCGGTGCAGAGCAGCAGCGGTGCGGGACCGACGCGGATCAGAACTGGCTGCAATCGACGACCTCCACGTCGTAGCTGATGGGCGGGCTGCTGCCGACCTCCACGTGGTAGGTCTTGCCCGCCTGGCTCTGCCATCCGCTGGGGGCGAACGCGATCGCGCTGGCGCCGCCGTAGGTCCCGGACAGGTCCCAGACGTCCACGGGCATCGGCTGCCCGCCCTCGTCGGTGACGGTCACGGACGCGCCGATCACGCTGACCGAGGCGCTCTGGACGCTCCAGCCGGTCTCGTCGACCGAGAGCCATGCGGGGTTGATCGCCTCGAGCGGGAACGGACCGGGCGCCGGCCACGCGGTCCAGTCGTTGGTGCCGCCGCCCGACCCACCGAGGACCCACATGCACGAGTACGAGCTCGTCGTCCCGAGCCCCACCGGCCCCAGGCCGTTGCTCAGGATCCAGCGGCGGTGCCCCATCGTCGACTCGTTGCCCCAGTCCTCCATGTAGTAGTCCACCGAGACGACCCCCGGCCCGGTGGAGATGTTGCTGCTCCCCGCCGCCGTGGCGCCGTCCGAGGTGTAGCAGGCCCAGGACGGGTCGGGGTAGTGGGACAGCCCCCCGTGGGCGTGCATCATCAGCGCGCACTCCTGGGCCATCGCGTCGCGCGTGGCGTCGGTCTGGACCGCGGGCAGGTCGGCGAGCCAGCGGTACAGGTTGAGCACCCGCAGCGCGTTCTCGCGCCCCTCCGCGGAGACGTCGCCGGCGTCGCAGCTGCCCACGTCGCCGCTCCAGCTCCCCTCGGAGAGGTTGGCGCGGTCGTCGTTCCACCGCTCGCAGGTCTCGACCACCAGGGGGTCGACGGTGTCGTCGTCGGCCGCGTCGTCGTCGTCGGCCGCGTCGTCGTCGTCGGCCGCGTCGTCGTCGGCCGCGTCGTCGTCGCTGCCGTCGTCGTCTCCGCCGTCGTCGTCGGCCGCGTCGTCGTCGTCGGCCGCGTCGTCGTCGTCGAACCCGCCGCCGAACGGGGACTCCCCGCAGCCGGCCAGGGCCAGGGCCAGCGCCAGCGCCAGCCCGCATCGCCATCGTGTCATCTCGCTCCTCCCGATCCTCCGACCGACAGCGTACACCGGGCACCGCCCGGGGGGGGGCGGACATTGCGGGACGCAACGGCTGGAATGGGATGCCGCCTCGGCGTGTTGCCGGACCGCAACCGCGAACCTGGAGGGCGATGGGATGCGAACGGTGGCGGCGGGACTGGCGCTGGCGCTGTGGCTCGCCGCACCGGCGGCCGCACAGCAGGCGGCCACGGTGGACGAGCTGTACAACCTGGGCTGGGTGGCGATCCAGGAGCAGCGCTACGACGACGCGATCGCGTTCTACGAGCAGGTCGTGGCGCGGTCTCCGACCTACAAGGAGGCCTGGTACAACCTGGGCCACGCGCACAGCTTCAAGAAGGACTACGACGCGGAGATCGCCGCCTACGGGAAGGCGATCGAGCTCGACTCCGACTACTTCAAGGCGCTGGCCAGCCTGTCCTACGCCCACAGCGACAAGGGCAACCAGGCCCAGGTGGTGGAGTACGGCGAGCGCGCCGTGGCCCTCGACCCGGACGGCTACGAGGGCTACTTCCACCTGGGGTACGCCACCTACCACGTGGCGCTGGAGCAGCTGTCGCTCCAGCAGCGCGACGAGATGATGCGCAGGGCGATCGCCTACGACATCCGCCACCTCACCACCAAGCCCGACGACGCCAAGTGCTGGCTCAACGTGGCGGTGTGCTGTGACCAGATGGGCGACGACCGCAGCGCGATCGGGGCCTACCGCAAGGCGATCGCGATCCGCCCCGACTACCCCAAGGCGCTGTACAACCTGGGGCTCTCGCTGGACAAGGTCGGCGACGGCGCGGAGGCACTGGAGATCTGGAAGGCCTACCTGGCGTCGGCCGAGGCGCTGCCCGAGGAGGCCGAGTTCCTGCCCTACGCGCGGGAGCGCGTCGCGGCGCTGGGTGGGTAGCCACCCCCACCTCTCCCTGTCGAGGGGGCGATCGGCGTAGACTGGTGGTTCGACCCCCCTCTCCGGAGACGACGCGACCATGAGCCCCAGCCCCGCACCTCCCGGTGGTGCGCCACCGCCGAAGGCCCCGTCCCTGCCCGAGCAGGCGATGCAGACGATCTCCCCGGAGTACCGCGCCGCCAAGCGCCGCAAGTGGTACGGGGTCGTGGCCGTGGTGCTGCTGATCGGCGCGGTCGCCGGCGGCCTGTGGCTGCGCCAGTACCTGTACGTCCAGGAGCAGGCGCGCAAGGCCACGGAGGTCCGCGGCGGCGGCGAGGCGTACCTCGAGGACGAGGGCGGCGGCTGGGGCGGGCTGGCGGAGCTGGGCGCGGAGCGGCGCGCCGCGGCGGCCACCGGTGGCCGGAGCTCCGGCGGCGGCGGCGGGGGGAGCGGGTCCGGGCGGTCCGCGGGTGGCGCGGAGTCCGGCGGCGGGTTCACGGTCTCCGGCGGGGCGGTGGCGGACGACGGCGAGGCCGAGCTGAGCCCCGAGGAGCGCCTGCTGCGAGACCTGCAGAAGGAGTCGATGGACATCCTCGACGCCGAGCTCGCCGACCAGGACGACAGGCCGTGGATCGACATGGGCGCGGTGGAGGCGGTGATGCACGAGGTCAACCCCCACGTGCGGCGCTGCTACACCGAGCGCCTCGAGGACGAGCCGGGGCTCAAGGGCACGATGAACATGTCCGTGACGATCGGCACCGATGGCCGGGTCTCGCGGGTCCGCGCCGACCGCGCCAGCTCGTCGCTGGTCGACGACGAGCTGGAGTCGTGCGTGTCGCGCCACGTGCGCGCCAAGTCCTATCCCCGGCCGCGCGGGGGCGCGATCACGTTCAGCTACCCGTTCCGCTTCGGCGGGGCGTGAGGGGGAGCCGTTGACCGATCAGGCGACGAACCAGCTGGGCCGCCACTTCTGCGAGCAGTGCCACGGGCGGTTCGACCAGCCCGGGGATTGTCCCAGGTGCCCCGGCGAGCCGCTGCTCGACCTCGCCGACGAGGACGTGCGGCTGATGCTCGACGAGATGGACGCCTCGGCGAAGACGCGGCGCTTCGCGACGATGGCGGGGATCTCGGCGATCCCGGCGATCGGCGTGTTCATCGGGATGACGCTGATGTGCAACTGGCTGGTCGCCGTTCCGGTCGCCGCGCTGGCCCTGGGCGGTGGCGCCACGGTGCTCGCCAAGCTCTTCCCGGCCAAGAAGAGCGCCCCCCAGCTCACCGAGTCCGAGATCCGGTTCCTCGAACGCCCGCAGGTCTAGTCCCCGGTCTCGGGAGTCCGTGGGCCCGCCAGAATTCCCTTGACCGAGGTGTGTATGTGTGTATAGATATAAGCACACTTTGACCACGGAGCGGCGATGGCCCCCTTGCCCCTGCAGCTCAGCGACGCGTCGGGCGTCCCGCGCTACCGGCAGATCGTCGACCAGATCGCGGCCCTGGTGCGGTCGGGTCGGCTGGAGCCGGGGGCGCGGCTGCCCTCGGTTCGCGAGCTGGCGGCCCAGCTGCTGGTGTCGCTGATCACCACGCGGCGGGCGTACGCCGACCTGGAGGCGGCGGGGCTGATCGAGCGGCGCCAGGGGCAGGGCACGTTCGTGGCGGACGGGGTCGCGGCGGCGTCCCGGGCGCAGGGCCGCGCCGAGGCCCGTGCGGTGCTGGCCGAGGCGGTGGTGCGAGCGCGCCAGCTGGGCCTGCGGGGAGAGGCGCTGCGGGCGGCGGTGGACGAGCTGCTCGAGGGCGAGGGAGGCGACGATGGGTGAACCCCTGGTGATGGCGAGCGACCTGCGCGTCGTGCGTGGCTCGTTCGAACTCGCGATCTCCTCCTGGACGGTGGCACCCGGCCAGGTGATCGGGCTGGTGGGCCCCAACGGGGCGGGCAAGACCACGCTGCTGGAGGCGCTGGCCGGGCTGCGCCCGGTGGCCGGTGGCGCGCTGCGGGTGCTGGGCCGCGACCCGTGGGCCGACCCGGTCGGGGTTCGCTCGCGGACCGGCCTGATGAGCGACGAGATGCCCCTGCTCGACCTGCGCATCGGCGAGCTGCTGCGCCTGCTGTCGGGCTACTACGCGACGTGGGACGCGGCGCTGGTGGAGCGGCTGCTGGACCGCTTCCGGCTGGACCCCGGGGACAAGGCCGAGCACCTCTCGCGGGGCCAGGGAACCCGGCTGCGGCTGGTCACCGCGCTGGCGTTCCGGCCGCGGCTGCTGCTGCTCGACGAGCCGGCCGCGGGGCTGGATCTGGGCGGCCGGCGGGCGTTGCTGCGCAGCGTGCTGGAGGTGGCGGCCGACCCCGAGCGGGCCGTGATCGTCAGCTCCCACCTGCTGGCCGACGTCGAGCGCATCGCCGACCGGCTGCTGGTGCTCGACCGCGGCGCGGTGGTGCGCGAGGGCCCCGCCGACGAGCTGGTGGGCGACGACCGCACCCTCGAGGAGGCGATCGAGGCCTGGGGGGCGGCGGGATGAGCGGGCCGTGGCGCCACGCCCGGGCGCGGCTGTGGGCGCTGTGGCGGCGGCCGGGGTCGCTGGCGCTGGTGCTGTTCGCCGGGCTGATGACGCTGGCGTGGTTCCCGGGCTCTGCGATGCGCGGGGACCCCTGGAGCGGGGTGGAGGCCTCCCCGACCTGGATGGAGGGGACGCTGCTGATGCCCCTCAGCGCGCTGATGGGATGGCTGCTGACGGCGTGGCTGTGTGGCTGGGTCGTCGCGGGGCGTCCGGCGGTGGCGGGCTCGGGGTCCTGGCGGGTGGCACTCCCGGCGCTGCCGGTGGGGCCCCGCGGGCGGGCGCTGGGCGAGGCCGCGGTGGTGGTCGGGCTGGTGCTGGTGGCGCGACTGCCGGGGTTCGTCCTGGGCGAGGTCGCGCCGTACTGGCCTCCCTTGCCCGCGCCCTCGGAGGAGGGCCTGCCCTACGCGCTGGTGTTTGCTCCTCGCTGGCTGGTGGACGGGTTGTTGCTGGCGCCACTGGTGGTGGCGTGGTCGGCGCCGGCGATGGCCGCTCGCGGGGCGTGGCCGCGCGTGATCGCGGTGGCCGTGCTGATGTTTGCCGCTCGGCAGCTGGGACTCCTCGCCTCCGTGGGGACCGCTCTGGCGGTGATCGCCTCGCTGATGGGGCTGGCGCTGCTCGGGTGGCGCGCTGCCCGATCAGACTCGCCGCGATCGCGGCGGAGCGCGTGGCGGGGACCGCTCGCGCGGGTGGCAACGGATCCGCTGGCCCGCTGGCACGGGGACCTGGTGTGGCAGGGGCTGCGGCGCTCGGGGGCCCTGCGGGCAGCAGCGGTCGCGCTCGTGCTCGGTGGAGCCGTGGTCGACGCCGTGCTCCCCCTGGTCGAGGACGTGCGGACCCTCGTTTTCGGGGTCAGCGCGGGCCTGGTGGTGGGGGCCGCGTTCGTCCCGGTCCTCGGGTCACGCCTGGCGCTGGCGGGCGTGTTCTACCCCGGTGCACACCCGCCCGGATCGTTGCAGCGGGCGCTGAGCGCGCTGCCGTTGCCCCACCGGGCGCTGGCGCGCGGTGCGTTCGTTCACGGCGCGGTCGCGGGGCTCGCGGCCTGGGGGTTGCTGCTGCTGACGGTGACGCTCCACACGGTGCTGACCACCGGTGCCGTGGCGCTGCGGGACTTCGACGGCGACGCCGCCGGTTGGTATCTGCTGCCCGCGGGGTGGATGACGCTTGCGCTCGGTGGGCTGGCCGCCTGTGGCCTCGTGGGGGACCGCCGCGGTGCGGTGATCGGACTGGCGTCGGTGTGGCTGTTCTGCGTCCTCGGGGTCCCGTTGCTGAGCCTGTTCTCGCCAGGCAACTCCGACAGCGTGTTCCTCGCCCTGACCGGCGCGTTCCTGATCCCGCTGCCGTTCGCCATCGCCGGCGTGTGGCCCGCCCTGCGCCACCTGCGCGCCCCCCGAGCGCAGATCGTCACCCCGCGGGACTGACCCCGGCGCGGATCTCTCCTATCATCGGATCTCCGCCCCCCTGGAGGAGCACCGATGGCCCAGCTCAAGGTGATGCTCGGCAAGAAGCTGGAGCGCTCGATCCTGCTCGACACGCCCAGGCTCACGATCGGCCGCGCCGCGGACGCCAACCTGGTACTCGAGAGCGAGATCATCAGCCGCGTCCACGCCCAGGTGACGTGGGACGGCGAGCAGCACCGGATCGAGGATCTGCTGTCCAAGACCGGCGTGCTGGTCAACGACGAGCGCACCACCAACCAGGCGCTGCGTGACGGCGACCAGATCGCGATCGGCAAGTACACGCTGGTGTACGACACCACCGCCTCCACCGAGGGGGCGACCCCCAGCAGCCAGCTGGACGCCAGCTCGGAGCAGTTCTGGAAGGAGGGGCTGGCCGCGAGCGGCCACGGCCCGGTGATGACCTCGGGGTCCCACAAGCCCGCCGCCGCGGCGTCCGTCAGCGCCTCGCACCTGCAGGCGGTCCGGGCGCCCGACACCGACGACGACTTCAAGGGCACGATGATGGTCACCGGCGACGAGATGCAGAAGGTCCGCGCGACCCTGCTGACCTCCCAGGGGCCCCACCTCAAGGTCCGCGTCGAGGGCAGCTTCGAGCGGATTCCGGTGGGCGGCGACCCCGTCACGATCGGCTACTTCGACGGCGCCACGTTCCGCCTCCCGGGGAGCAAGTGGCTCGGCAAGGAGCAGTGCCGCGTCGACACCCGCGACGACGTCGTCTACCTGACGACGCTGTCGTTCTGGTCGAAGGTCGCGGTCGACGGCCGGCGGGTCAAGGGCCGCGTCGAGCTGCGGCCGGGCGCCACCATCGCCGTCGGCCCGGTCAAGTTCCACTACAGCGACGGAGGTGAGCTGTGAGCGACGCTCCGATGTCCGCCCCGATGGAGATCAAGCTGATGCAGGTGCGCGGCCGCGACACCAGCATGGCCGAGCTGCTGCAGGGCATGGCCGCGGTGCAGGCCTCGGACCTGTTCCTCAAGGTCGGCGCCCCGATCCGCTTCAAGGTCGGCGGCAAGGTCGTGCCGTTCGAGTCGGACCGCGTGACCAAGGAGTCGATGGAGTGGATCCTCAACTGCTTCCTCGACGAGGACGACCGCCTCGAGTTCCGCCAGCGGATGAGCGCCGACGTGGTCTACGCCACCGACCAGGCCCGCTACCGGGTCCACTTCGCCCGCGGCCAGACCGGGCCCTACGCGGCGATCCGCCTGATCTCGAGCCAGATCCGGGCGTTCGCCTCGCTGGGGCTGCCCGACCCGGTCCAGCGCAACATGGCCGCGCTGACCCAGGGGCTGCTGATCGTCGCGGGCGCCACCGACGCCGGCAAGACCGTGACCTGCACGTCGCTGCTGGACCACATCAGCCGCACCCGGCAGGTGGCGATGCTGACGCTCGAGGACCCCATCGAGTACATCCTCGAGGACGACAAGGGGCTGATCTTCCAGCGCGAGGTGGGGGTCCACGCCCCGTCGTTCGCCGACGGCGTGCGCGGCGCGATGCGCGAGAACCTCGACGTGATCTTCGTCGGCGAGGTGCGCGACAACGACACCATCGAGCAGGTCCTGCGAGCCGCCGAGATGGGCCACCTGGTGATCACCACGCTGCACACCGACGACGCGCTGGCCGCGATCAGCCGGATGATCGGCTCGTTCCCCCAGGCCGATCAGCCGCGCATCCGCCAGGCGCTGGCCGGCACGCTGGTCGGGGTCGTGTTCCAGAAGCTGCTGCCGTCCACCGACGGGGGCCGCACGCCCTGCGTCGAGGCGCTGTGGCCCAACAACGCGGTACGCGCGATCCTGCGGACCGGGGACCTGGGCAAGCTCGGCACCTACACCGGCGCCGCCAGCGGCGGGCTGGGCTACCGCGAGTGCCTCGAGCTGCTCAGGACCGCCGGCCGGATCGGCCCCGAGGTCTACGCCGAGGAGGACGCCCGGCTGCGCACCGGGGTCTGACGGCCGGGCGTCCCGAGCAGCCCGTGCCCGAGCAGGAACGTCTCCACCGCCCGCACGATCACGTCCGGGTGCTCGAACAGGCTGGTGTGGGTCCCGTCGGGGAGCCGCACCAGATCGGCGCCGGGGATCGCGGCGGCCATGTCGTCGCCGAGGAACGACGGGGCGAAGACGTCGTGCTCGCCGCTGACGATCAGGGTCGGCACGCGGATCGTGTGGAGCAGGTCGCCGGCGGTGTGCGCCGCGGCGTGCAGCCCCATCTCGCGGACCGTGACGGGGTCCAGCGTGGCGAAGTGCTCGACGTAGTCGCGGATGTCCTCGCGGGGGGCGACGGGACCCACCAGGTCCAGCTTCTGGCCCAGCTCGTACGACCACGGGCGCAGCATGACGCGGCCGAGCACGTCCATCGCCAGCGGCGCCGTGCGGTCGCCGGCGTGGCGCATCAGCCAGTGGATCGTGCCGCCGATCCGGGGGTGGAACGCGGTGTCGAGCATCGCCCGGTAGGGCCCCAGGATCGTCACCAGCGCGTCGATCCGCTCGGGCAGGTGGCGCCACGCCTCGAGCACGACCTGGCAGCCCATCGAGAACCCCACCAGGGTCGCGGCCTCGACCCCGGCGGCGTCCATCACGCGGCGCATGTCGTCCACCGCGGCCTCGATCCGGGTCCCGGCGCGGGTCCGCGCGGGCTCGGAGTCGCCGTGGCCCTTGTAGTCCCAGGTGATGCAGCTGGCGCGCTCGGCGAGGCGGGGCAGCACCCGCTTCCAGAAGAAGTTGGACGTCGTGAAGCCGTTGGCGAACACCAGGGGCGGGCCCTCGCCGACCCGGTCCCAGGCGATGCGGGTGCCGTCCTCGGCGCGCAGCGCGCGGCTGTTGCGGTGCATCGATCTCCCGTCCTACCCGCGGAGCTGTGGGGCGACAGGATGCGCGCGTGGGAGGCCACCCGCAAGTCGTGCAGCGCGGCGCGCGCGAGTTTCGCCGCCCGTGTCGGTTCGTTCTCCAGCTGGTGACGGTCCGATGATATGCTTCGGGAGAACCCGATTATTTGCATTCTCTTGAAGGAGAACGACATGAGCCTGTTGAGGGGAACGCTCCCGGTCGCCTGCGTGTGCGCGCTCGTGGCGCTGGGGCTCGGCTGCACGGACGTCGCGATCCAGGACGCCAACCGCGACCGGGACGAGGACGGGTTCGACAACGTGTCCGACGGGGGCGAGGACTGCAACGACTCCAACCCCGAGATCTACCCGGGCGCCGAGGAGGTCTGCGACCTGCAGGACAACGACTGCGACGGGTACGTCGACTGCGAGGACTCGGACATGGCCGACCTCGACGGCGACGGCGCCTGCCTGTGCGACGACTGCGACGACAGCGACCCCGACAACGCTCCGGGCGCCGAGGAGGTCTGCGACGGCCAGGACAACGACTGCGACGGGTTCGCCGACTGCGCGGACAACGACGTGCCCGACGCGGACAACGACGGGGCCTGCATCTGCACCGACTGCGACGACGCGGACGCGTCCAACTTCCCGGGCAACCCCGAGATCTGCGACGGCAAGGACAACAACTGCAACGACGAGATCGACGACGGGCTCAACTTCGCCACCTGGTACGAGGACAGCGACCAGGACGGCTACGGCAACGACGACACCGAGATCACCACCTGCGAGGGCCCGCCGGGCGCCAACTGGGTGCAGTACGGCGGCGACTGCGACGACGCGGACGCCACCAACTACCCGTTCAACGACGAGGTCTGTGACAGCGCCGACAACGACTGCGACGGCACCGCCGACAACGGCCTCGAGTTCCTCGACTGGTACCCGGACAACGACGGCGATCAGCACGGCGACCCCGCCGGCCACGTCAACATCTGCGACGGTCCGCCGGCCCCCGGCTGGGTCCAGCTCGGCGACGACTGCGACGACAGCGCCGCCACCAACTACCCGGGCAACAACGAGACCTGCGACGGGCTGGACAACGACTGCAACGGCCTGATCGACGACAACGTCTCCAACACCGACTACTACCAGGACACCGACGGCGACGGGCACGGCGACCCGGCCACGTTCGTCAGCGGCTGCCAGGGCGCGCCGGGGCCCGACTGGATCACGGTCGGCGACGACTGCGACGACACCGACGCCGACAACTTCCCGGGCAACACCGAGGTCTGCGACAACCAGGACAACGACTGCGACGGCGACGTCGACTGCGACGACATCCAGGTCCAGGACGCCGACGGCGACGGGGCCTGCATCTGCACCGACTGCAACGACCTCAACGCCGCCAACCACCCGGGCAACACCGAGCAGTGCGACGGGCAGGACAACGACTGCGACGGGCTGGTCGACTGCGCCGACCCGCAGGTCGCCGACGCCGACAACGACGGCGTCTGCGAGTGCGAGGACTGCGACGACGGCGACCCGGCCAACTACCCCAGCCACCCCGAGGTGTGCGACGGCCAGGACAACGACTGCGACGGCTTCGCCGACTGCGCCGACCCCGACGTGCCCGACGCCGACAACGACGGCTCCTGCGAGTGCAACGACTGCGACGACACCGACGACACGACCTACCCCGGGGCGATCGAGGCCTGCGACGGCCTCGACAACAACTGCGACGGCGTCACCCCGGCCAACGAGTCCACCGACTTCGACGGCGACGGCTACATGCTGTGCGAGGACTGCAACGACTTCGACGCCGCGACCTACCCGGGCGCCACGGAGATCTGCGACGGGGCGGACAACGACTGCGACGGCAGCATCCCGGCAAACGAGGTCGACGCGGACAACGACGGCTACCCGCTGTGCGACGACTGCGACGACCTCGACGCCGACAGCCACCCCGGCGCCACCGAGGTCTGCGACGGGGCGGACAACGACTGCGACAGCCAGATCGACGAGGGCTTCGACCAGGACAACGACGGCCTGACCTCGTGCGGCGGCGACTGCGACGACGGCGACCCCGGCATCCCGGGCACCGAGGTCTGCGACTACGCCGACAACGACTGCAACGGCGTGGTCGACGACGGCTACCTGTTCAGCGGCAAGTACACCAACTTCGACGACTGCGGGTTCTGCGGCAACGACTGCGCGGCCTTCACCTACGACCACGCCGACCCGATGTGCGACACCACCCTGCAGACCCCGGAGTGCGTCCCGGACTGCGACCCGGGCTGGCACGACGCCAACGGCGACCACGACGACGGCTGCGAGTGCTACTTCGTCAACGCCCAGGACGAGCCGTTCGACGGCCTCGACGCCGACTGCTCGGGCGACGACGGCGACCACGACGACGCGATCCACGTGGCGATCTGGGGCGACAACGGCTGGACCGGCGGGATCGACGACCCGGTCCGCGACATCCAGGAGGGCGTCGACCGCGCCGACGCCGGCGGCTACGACTACGTGATCGTCAGCACCGGCGCCTACTACGAGTCCGTCGTGCTCGAGCCCGGGATCTCGCTGGTCGGGGGGTACTCGTATGCATTCGACGACTACGACGTCGCCCTCTACGAGACCCTGATCGACGGCCGGGACATGACCACCAGCGCCCCGGGCGCGATCACCCTGGACTGCACCACCTTCGACAGCCAGCGGATCCAGGGCTTCACCGTGATCGGCACCACCCCGACCAACCCCGGCGACTCCAGCTACGGCATCTACCTCGACGGCTGCGACGATGGCACCGAGATCGTCGACAACTACGTCGAGGCGCGTCCAGGTGCGGATGGGGAGGACGGAATTGCCGGGGACCACGGGGATCACGGAGTGGACGGCACCGGGGGGCAGGACGTGCAGTTCACGAACTGCTCTCCCGGTCCAGCCGGCGGGGTCGGCGGTGTGAAGATGTGCGGGAACACGAACGTAGGTGGTGGCAACGGGGGCGGGACGAACTGCTTGATCGATTGGAACGACACAGCACCGTCGGGCGCGGACGGCAACGGCACATCACCGGGTATTGGAGGCGATGGCTACGACGCAGCAAAGTTCGATCCCCTCTACTCGTGCAGCTCGTGTTTCATCCCCACCAGCCAGCTCTGGGACGCCGGAGATACCGGTGGTGCTGGTGACGAGGGGACCGACGGAAATGGCGGAAACGGCTGCTTCTTGAGTATCGGACAAGTCACGGGCGGATTGTTCCAGGGGAACGGAGGCATTACTGGAGTTCATGGCAGTCATGGGTCCGGTGGTGGTGGCGGGGGCACGGGTTCCGCGGTAAACAACCTTGGGTGCAGCCCATATCAGGATATCGCTGGTGGCACCGGTGGCGGTGGCGGTAGCGGTGGCTGTCGAGGAGAAGCGGGCACGGGTGGTAGCGGCGGCGGCGGTTCATTTGGCCTGTTCCTGTACTACGCGTCCGCACCAGGGAGCTTCCCGGTGCTCGACAATAACGAGATCTGGGCCGACATCGGGGGAGATGGGGGAGACGGCGGTTCCGGTGGCCAGGGCGGAGAGGCCGGCATCGCCGGATTTGGTGGAGCCAAGACGCCGGGCGATCTCCTGTGGTGTGCATTCAGCGGGGGCGACGGCGGAAACGGCGGTCGCGGTGGACACGGTGGTGGCGGCGGTGGTGGATGTGGCGGCCCCTCCTACGGACTGCACGTGACGGGTGCGGCACCTGGGCCCAACTACGGGAATGGGAACACGCTCGGATTCATCATGGCAGGTCAGGGTGGACTGGGAGGCTACGGCCCCGCGGTGGTAAACGATGGCAGTCCTGGTTCTGATGGTAACGAGGGCGACAAGAATTTCTAAGAGAGACGTCTACATGCCGGCTCCCAGCAGCAAGTAGATGAATCCGGTTCCGTACGTCAATCCTCCCCACTGTGGTGCTCCTACGAGTAGATCGTCGTAGCCGTCGCCGTTGGCATCTCCTCCTGTGCCGAGACCGTATCCCGCGGTGAAGTGGGTTGGTCCTACGATGGCAGCGTCTGCATCGTCGGTCGATGACCAGGAGACACCGGGCCCATAGAACAGGAAGACAGTGCCCGAGTTCACACCGCCCGTCGCGTCGAATGGCGCGCCAATCGCGAGGTCTCCGTATCCGTCCCCGTCGATATCCCCGACTCCTTGCGCGGCTTTTCCAGCTTTGATCGCAGCAACCGCACCATGGATGCTCGCGTCGGCGTCCGTCGTCGTGAGGTCTCCTGCCAAGGGCCCAAGGAACAGGTGTACGGCGCCGCAACTGGGACCGTTTGTCGAATCGTAGGGGAATGCGATCAAGACTTCGTCTCGGCCATCCCCATCGATGTCGCTGGCGACCGCAACCTCGAGGCCGTGTCCCGCAAACTCCGTTCCACCGGTGATTTTGGCCTCGCTCAGACTCAAGTCCAAGGTGGGGCCCTGGAGTGAATTCGAGCCACGAAGGACGTAGGCTGCGCCACCGTCCACGGCTCCTGAGCTCTCGTATTCTGCGCCGATGACGATGTCATCGTAGCCATCCGAGTCGATGTCCCCTCCGCCACTGACACTGCAGGCGGCATAGTCCCCGGGAGTTTCACCCACGAAAGCCAGGTCCGCATCCGTGAACAGACCTGTTGAGGGGAGCCGGGTCGCAGAACCGAGGAACATGAATGCCGCCCCGGCACCCTGGGACACAGACGCCTCGGCGGATTCTCCGATGATGAAGTCGTCGAAGCCGTCGCCATTGAAGTCGCCCGCGAAAGCGATAGTGTCTGCCGAGCGGCTGTAGGTCTCCGATCCTTCGAGCCGAGCCGCATTGCTCTCGGCTTCGAGTTCACCACCCAGGTACCCGTACACGAGAAACGCCTGGCCGATGTCCGAGTCATTCTTCGCATTGAAGAGGATATCCCCGAACCCGTCCCCGTCGACGTCGCCGGTATGGGCCACCGCTCTTCCGAGCGAGTTGAACTGGCCGTTTCCCATGTAGACCGCGTCGGCATCCTCGAAGTCCAGGTCCCCCGACACGGGGCCCAGGAACAATACAACCGCACCATCCCCCACAGTGAATGAATCCGCATACGGGATGCCGAAGATGACGTCGTCCAGACCGTCACCGTCCACGTCGCCGAGATCGACGCCAGACCCGACACCGTTGGGGGCTCCCCCGCCTTGAGGCGCGAAGTGTGCTTCGGCATCGACTGGCAACTCGATGACCCCCGTGTGTGAACACGCCCCCGGCCCCCCGTCGCAGTCCTGGTCGATGCCGTCGTTGCAGATCTCGGTGGCCGCCGGGTGGATCTCGTCGTCGTTGTCGTCGCAGTCGCCGGCACAGCTGGTGTGGCCGTCGCCGTCGACGTCCAGCAGGTTGAACGCCACGTCGGCGTCGTCGCAGTCGCCCTCGCAGGCGGTGGCGCCGTCGCTGTCGCCGTCGATCTCGTCGGGGGGCAGCAGGCCGTCGCAGTCGTCGTCGAGGCGGTTGCACTGCTCCGGCGCGCCGGGGAACACGGCGTCGTCGGCGTCGTCGCAGTCGCCGGCGCAGGTGGTGTGGCCGTCGCCGTCGGCGTCGGCCAGGTTCTGCGCGGCGTCGACGTCGTCGCAGTCGCCCTCGCACGGGGTGGTGCCGTCGCCGTCGAGGTCCTGCTCGTCGGCGGGCAGGGCGCCGTCGCAGTCGTCGTCCTGACGGTTGCACAGCTCGGGTGCGCCGGGGAACACGGCGTCGTCGGCGTCGTCGCAGTCGCCGGCGCAGATGCGGAACCCGTCGGCGTCGGCGTCGGCCTCGTCGGCCGGCACCACGCCGTCGCAGTCGTTGTCCACCGCGTCGCACAGCTCGGCGTTGCCCGGGTAGCGGTCGGGGTCCAGGTCGTCGCAGTCCCCGCCGAGCGGCCCGTCGCAGGCCATCCAGCCGTCCCCGTCGGCGTCGGCCTCGTCCGCCGGCAGGGCGCCGTCGCAGTCGTTGTCCAGCCCGTCGCAGATCTCGTCCTGGGACGGGCCGACGGTCGGGTCCCCGTCGTCGCAGTCGGCCTGGGAGCTGTCCCACCCCGGGGCCCACCAGTCGCCGTCGCCGTCCTGGTCGACCAGCCCGAGCCCGAACAGCGGGATCACGTGCGGCTCGTCCGGCTGGTAGTGGGAGTCCGAGCTGTAGATCTCCAGCTGCGCCAGTCGCTCCCCGGCTCCCACCGGGTCGTACGTGACCTCCAGCCGCAGGTACACCGTCTCCATCAGGTCGGGCGGCAGCGTGGTCGGCAGCGGCGCGTCGTACTCGACCGCGAACGCCCCCTCGGGGTCCCCGGCGACCTGCACCAGCGTGATCTCCAGTGGCTCCAGCCCCCGGTTGCGCAGCTCCACCGGCTCCGTGACCGGCTGCGCCTGGCGGACCTCGCCGAAGTCCACCGTCTCGGGCCCGTGGATCTCGCCCCCCAGGGTCTCCCCGCCGTCGTCGTCCCCCTCGACGGTGGAGTCGTCGTCGTCCCCCACAGGCTCCGGGCACCCCGCCAGCCCGCCCACCGCGAGCCAGCCCCCCAGGAGCCCCACGAGTCCTCGTCCCAGCCACGAGCGCCGCATCGCCACCCCCTTCGCGGCGCGCAGCCTACCCGCGACCGGCCGGCTCGCCAAGATCCGCCTGCAACGCGCCTCGATGCCAGCCTCGTAGCAGAGCGCTCTCGAGTGGTCATTTTATATTTCATCGGGTGGTCTTTAAAATTGACGTGATTGCGCCGATATTGTACATTAACAATGTTGTCACGCTCCGGGAGGGGATCATTGTCCGAGTCCAATGAAACAGCCACGCGGGCCACCCGCCTGCACAGCACCATCCGCGCCGCCGTCCAGGCGGAACGACGGGCGATGCACACCATCGCCCACGGCCTCGCCGAGATGAAGCAGACGCAATATTACAAACAGCTCGGCTACGCAGGACTCTTGGAATATACCGAGGCCGAGTTCGGATTCGCATGCCGCAAGACCCAGCAGCTCGCCCGCGCCGGGGAGAAGCTCCGCGACCTCCCCAAGCTCGACCAGGCCTTCGCCCTCGGCGCCCTGGGCTGGACCAAGGTCCGCACCGTGGTCACCGTGGCCACCCCGGACAACGAAGACGAGTGGGTCCGCCTCGCCGCCGAGACCTCCAGCCGGGAGCTGGAAGAGCTCGTCTCCCGCTGTCGCCCCGGAGAGGCGCCCCCTGACCTCTGTGAAGAGGACCTCGAGGTGCTCGAGTACGCCTGGGCCACCATCCGCTTCGAGAAGCACCACTACGAGCAGCTGATGCGCGCCGCGGTGAAGGTCCGGGCCCGGCTGGGGGACCCCGAGCTGTCCTTCGGCCAGATCCTGCTGATTCTCGCCGAGCGAGAGCTACAGCGCGGCGACGAGGACGACGTCGTCGCCACCCCCCGCGGTGAGAACGCCTACCGCGAGAACTACCGCGTCATCGAGCACCGCTGCCCCGACTGCGACCGCGCCTGGACCGAGGGTCGCGGCGGCAAGCAGGAGATCCCCCGCGAGACCCGCGAGCTCGTCGAGTGCGACTGCGAGGTGGTCCACGGCGACGCCGACCACGACCACGCTGGTCACGTCGCCCGCGAGATCCCCCCGGCGGTCCGCCGAGCGGTGCTGGTCCGCGACGAGGGCAAGTGCCAGGTCCCCGGCTGCCGCGGCCACCGCTACCTCGACCTGCACCACATCCGGCCGCGGGCCGACGGCGGTGGCCATGACCCCGACAACCTGGTGGTGGTCTGCAGCACCCACCACGACCTGCTCCACCGCGACGTGCTGCGGGTGACCCGGGACGCCGACGGCACCCTGACCTGGACCCGAGGATCCGGCGAGCCGCTGGCGATGCTGCTCCGCGTCGGCATCGACCGCGCGGAGCTCGACCACGACTACCTCTCCGCGTTCGCGGGCGAAGCCGGTACCTGGTGTCTCCTCGACCGGGACGACCTCGAACGCGCACACGTGTGCGCAAGTAGGCAAGGCTACCCAAGAGGCCGTCAGAGCTTTGTGCTGGGGGACATGCTCAAGCCAGGGATTGGGTACGAGGGTACGCAGCTACCATCCCGCTAGCCTTCGCTGTGGATCCTGCCGGGGATATGCAAAACGCTTGCGCGTTTCACACATCCCCTTGGACGGCCTTCGCCCGCCCACAGGCTCCACAGCGCCTCGACGACTGATTCTCCAAAGAAAAATCAACCGAAAATCAGTAGTAGACGCTGTGGGCGGGCGGGAAGGCGCGCACGCAGGGCGCGACTTCAGGCGCTGTGGAGTTGTGGAAGGGCCCCCGCGATGCGCACACGTGTGCGCAATTAGAGGAAGCTGACTAGGGGTTTCGGTCTCCACACAGATTGCCCTTCCACAAATCCACAGTGCCGACGGCCGTCCACAGCCGCCGACCGCACCCGCCCCGGCTATCCCGGCACCTCGATCGCCCCCTCGAGGTAGGGCACCGCGTGCCCCGCCAGGAACACGCGCTCCCCCTCCACCCGGCAGTGCACGTCCCCGCCGCGGGCGGAGATCTGGCGGGCCTGCAGCTCGGTCTTGCCCAGCTGCTCGGCCCAGTAGGGGGCCAGCGTGGTGTGGGCCGAGCCGGTGACGGGGTCCTCGTCGATGCCGTGGAGCGGGCAGAAGAACCGGGAGACGAAGTCGCAGGCGTCGCCGGGGGCGGTGATCATCAGGCCCTCGCCGACGCCGCAGGAGATCAGCGCTCGGGGGTCGGGCGCACAGTCGCGGACCGCGGGCTCGTCCTCGAGCACCGCGACGTGGGCCGCGGCCTGCAAGGTCGCCACGAGGGGGACGCCGAGGGCCTCGGCGAGGCCATCCGGGGCCTCACAGGGGGTCGCGGGCCGCGCCGGGAAGTCCAGCACCAGGCGCTCGCCGTCGCGGGTGACGGTCAGCGGGCCGCTGCGGCCGTGGAACCGCACCTGCTCGAGGTACGGGCGCAGGCGGTGGAGCAGGACCCACGCGGTGGCGAGGGTGGCGTGGCCGCACAGGTCGACCTCGGTGGTCGGGGTGAACCACCGCAGGTCGTAGTCGCCGTCCTCGCGGGGCACGAAGAACGCGGTCTCGGAGAGGTTGTTCTCCGCCGCGATCGCCTGCATCAGCGGTTCGTCGAGCGGAGCCTCGAGGGGGCAGACGGCGGCGGGGTTGCCGGCGAACACGCGATCGGTGAAGGCGTCGACCTGGTAGATCGGGACGTGCATCGGGGGGTCCTCCCTGCGGCGGGATCGTTCTATCCTGACGGGCGGATGGAATCGACCACGTTTCTCGGCCGTTGTACTCGCATGCCCCTGCGAACCCCGCTGTCGCTCCTGCTCCTGGCGCCGGTCTGCGCCCTGGCGAGCGGGGCCGCCGCGGCCCAGCCCGACCCGGTGTTCCGGCTGCTGGCGGAGGCGTGCCTCGAGGGAGACCCGATCTCCTGCGAGGACGCGGAGCGCTGGGCGCCCGACGAGGGCCTGGCGCTGTGGATCGTGCTCGAGCAGGAGCGGTTGCTGCGGCAGCGCAGCGATCTGTCGGGGGCGGAAGAGCAGGCCCGGGATCGGCGCCACCGGACCGACCGCCTGGCCTGGGAGTGCGACTGGAGCCCCGCCGGGGCCGAGTGCGGGCAAGCGCGCGCGGCTCGCTCGATGGCGTGCCTGTACGGCCACGCGGACGCCTGCTGGGCGTGGGTGTCGACCCCCGGGCTGGAGCCGGAACCCGCCGCGGCGGTGCGGTCGCTGACGCGGACGCTGGAGGCGGCCGAGGCCGGCTCGGCCGAGGCGTGGGCGGTCGCGCCGGCGCCGGTGACCAGCGCCCGCGAGCGGCGCCAAGCGCTGCGCGCCACCGGGGGCGGCGGGTGGTCCACCTCGTGGGACTTCCTGGAGATGGAGCAGCAGCTGGTCGAGGCGGTCGCGGGCTGTGACCGCACCGGCGATCCGGCGGCCTGCCTCGAGCTGGCCCGCACGGTCAACGGGCCGGCCGGTGCGCTCCCACCGCCGCGGATCGCCCAGCTGGCCGGCGAGATGTGCGCCCTGGACCCGCGGTCGTCCGCGTGCGTGGTGCGCGACGACCTGTCCGCGCCGGCGTCCCCGGTCGACTCCGCCCTGTGGCCGGCCGCCGCGGTGATGCGTTCGCTGTGCGACGAGGCGGAGATCCCCCGGGCATGCGCCCTCGAGGCGCGACTGCTGGACCAGGCGCGGATCACGGTGACCGGCAGCGCGGCGTCCCGCGACGCCCGCCGCCGGGCGTGCGAGGGGGGCCACCGCCCGTCCTGCCTCGAGCTCGAGGAGATCTACCGCGACGGCGTCGCCGCGGCCCTGGACCGGGCCTGCGACGGGGAGCGCGGGCTCGGCGGAGAGATGGCCGCGTGCCACGAGCTGGCGCTGGCGCAGCGCTCCGGCGCCGGCCTGCTGCGCAACCCCCACCAGGCCGAGGGGCGGCTGCGGTGGGCCTGCGACCACGGGTATGCACCGTCGTGCGAGGCGCTGCCCGGGTTCGCGCCGTCCGGGGCACCGTCGAGGGGCCTCGAGGAGGACTGCCGGCGCGGGGATCACGAGGCCTGCTTGATGCTCGCCCGCCGGGAGCGGGCCGAGGGTCCCGGCACCGCGCCATACGCCGGGGCGCTGTTGCTGGGGCTGTGCCGCGCGGGCTCCCACGCCGGCTGCGTCGAGCTGGCCTGGCAGCTCGAGGGCGACGAGGCGCCGCGGCCGGCCGGCGTGTCCCACGCGCGTCACCTGTTCCAGCGCGCGTGCGTCGCGGGGTCCGCACCGGCCTGTGACGAGCTGGAGCGGCTCGGCCCGGGCCCCGCGGAGCCGCCGCCGTTCCCGGGCCCCGAGGTCGTGCCCCTGCCGCCGCTCCCCCCGGTCGAACCGCCGGTGGAACCGCCGCCGGATCCGGACCCGATCCCCGACCCGCGCCCGCGCCCCCCGCGGCCGCCGCCGCCGATGCGCGACGTGGGCGGGCTCGGCTTCCACCTCGCCGCCGGGACGCTGCGCTCGTGGTCCGCCGACACCCAGGCCTCGGTGCTCCGCACCGGGACCGAGCTGGTGTGGAGCGGGCTGGGGTTCGGCAGCGAGCTGGAGCACGTCAGCGACTATCGCTTCCGGCCGAAGGAGGGCCGCACCTACCAGCGCTACACCCTGTGGGGCTACGGCCTGGCGCGGCTGCCGCTGACGCCCCACGCCCACCTGACCTTCGGGGCCGGCGTGGGCCTGGGCTCCTTCCGGCCGGGGCAGGACACGCCGGTGTTCAGCGGCGCGGTCCGAGAGTTCCTGGCGTTCGACGTGGTGGTGTGGGAGATGGTGCGCTTCGCGGTCCGCGTCGAGCAGCGCCAGTACCACCAGCTCCTCGAGACGTTCGACACCGACCACGCCACGGGCGTGTTCATGACCGTGGGGCTGTATGGCGACCCGTGATCCGATGCGCGGCGCCCGCCGTGCCCTGATCGCCGTCCTGGCCGGCGCGACGTTGATCGCCGCCGCCGGCGCCGCGCGCCCCGCCGCGGCCGTCGAGGTGATGGCCTACTTCCACTCCTCGGCGGGGCCGCGCCACTCGTGGGACGTCGGCGACGGCCTGGACCTGCGGCTGGGGCTCGGGGGGCACGTCGGGGCCGTGGGGCTCGAGCTGGAGACCGGCTGGACCGCGGACCACCCGTTCCACCGCGTGGAACGGCGCGCGGCGGCGCGGCACACCACCTGGCTCGACCTCCAGCTGCGGATCCCGCTGGGGCCGATCTGGATATCGGTCGGTGGCGGCCCCGGGCTGGGCTGGATCAAGGAGCCCGACCCCAGCCCAACGGACAAGCTGCCCTCCCACGGGTTCCACGAGTACATCCAGATCACGGCGATGCCGTTCATCGACGAGGGGTTCCTGGGGTTCGGGGTGCGCATCGAGCCCCAGCACCTGTGGCAGGACGGCGTCCTGCCCGGCGTCGAGCACTCGCTGTCGGTACGCTGGGTGATGTGGGTCGGCGGGTTCATGGACTGACCCGGCGCCCCCGGCCGGCGGCCCCTCAGCCCTCCTGCGGGTCCCTCTCCTGCGCCTCCTCGTAGCGATAGAATCGCTGCAGGAAGTGGTCCAGGTACCGCGAGCGGAGCTGCTCGCTGGCGGTGGCGCGCTGGACGGGGCCGAGCTGCAGGATCGCGCCCATCACGGCCCCCAGCGTCCGGTGGGTCAGCTGCTCCGGATCGTCGAACAGCAGGTTCGGCAGCTTGCCCTGCTCTAGGGCGGCGAGCACGGTGCGGTGGACGGCGTTCAGCGGCGGGATCACCCGCTCGGAGCGCTCCACCAGCGTCAGCGCGCCGTGGCGGCAGGCGCCGACGCACACGCCGCAGCCGAGGCAGCCCTCGGGCTCGAAGTGGACCTTGCGGCGCTTCGGTCGCGCCGGATCGCCGGCCGACACGAGCTGCAGCGCGTCCACCGGACACCGCTCGACGCACCGGCCGCACCCGCGGCAGTCGTCCCACGACAGCTCGGGCAGGTACGGCGTGGTGTGCACCGGGTGCAGGAAGCCCCAGCGCCGCGCCACCATCATCGCCGCACAGCAGCACTTGCAGCAGTTGCAGATGAAGTTGACGCCCTCGCGGGCGTTCTCGCCGAACTGGACCAGCCCCAGCTCGCGGCAGCGGGCCACGATCTCCAGCGCCTCCCCGGCGTCGATCCGCCGCGCGTGGCCGTGCCGCACCAGCGCGGCGGCGACGTTGTTCAGCGTCAGGCAGACGTCCTGCGGCGCGTCGCACGCGGTGCCCAGGTGCGCGGCCTTGTGGCGGCAGTAGCACAGCCCCACCGCGACGTGGCTCGCCTCGCGGATCAGGTGCGAGGCGCGGTCGTGGTCCAGGACGTGCAGCGCGGCGCCCCGCTCGCCGGAGCGCTCCACGGCGCTCTCGGAGACCAGCGCGCGGCCGAAGCGGGTCTCGCCCTCGGTGAACAGCAGCCGCACGAAGTCGTCCTCGACCTCGACGTACTGGTGGTACAGCTCGGCGAGCAGCGCCTGGTCGAGGTCGTCGCGGACCCGCATCATCGTGAACTCGAAGAACCCGGCCATCGGCGGGGGCAGCACGTACAGCTGGCGGCCGTCGTGGCGGATGTCGAGCAGCAGCGCGCGACCGGCCAGGTCGTCGAGCACGGCCCGCGCCTCGGCCTCGGCCATCGACCACCGCCGGGCGGCCACCCGGGCGGGGAACGGCAGGACCGGCAGCCGCGAGACCAGCGCGGCGTCCCGCTCGCTGAACAGCAGCTCGAGGATCCGGTACAGCACCTCGGTGGGCGCCGCCCCCTGCGGGACCCGCTCGAGCCGCGCCGCGAGCTGCTGGTAGCTGGAGCGGGCCGTCTGGTGGGCCACGTCGCCTCCGGTTCGACCCCCCAGCATAGCCGACGGTCGTGGACACCGCGCCTCGGCATCCGTAGCATCCCGATCGATCGATGGGAGTGCCGATGCTGCGAGTCGCGACGATCGGGATGCTGTTGGCCCTGCTGGCGGTGGCGGGGCCGGCAGGGGCCGGGGAGGCCGAGGGCAGCCTCGCGATCGAGGGGATTCCGGGGCCCGAGGACCTCGTTCTCGACGGGGATCGCCTGCTGGTCTCGTCCGAGAACCGCCGGGAGCCGGGCTCGGAGGGGGCGATCTTCGCCATCGATCTGGCCCTGCTGGAGCCCGAGGAGCTGCCCCGGATCGGAGAGCCCCAGGACCTGTCGTTCCACCCGCACGGCATCGACCTCGTCACCGGGGACGACGGCGTCGCCCGGCTGTACGTGATCTCCCACCGGCGCGAGGGCGAGGGCGCGGGCCCGCGCCACGCGGTCTGCGTCTACGAGGTCCTGCCCCACGGGCTGTCGTTCCTCGAGCGGCTCGAGGACCCGCTGCTGACCTCCCCCAACGACCTCGCCGCGCTGCCCGACGGCGGCCTGTACGTGACCAACGACCGCGCCAACGATCAGGGCTACGGCGAGGTGATCCTGCGCCAGAAGCGCGCCACCGTGGCGTACTACGACGGCGCGGGGACGTGGTCGGTGGCGGCCGGCGAGCTGGGGATGCCCAACGGCATCGCGGTGGACGGGGACACCGTGCTGGTCGCGTTGACCCGCGAGAACGCGCTGCTGCGGTTCCGCCGCGCCGCGGACGGCAGCCTCGGCGAGCGCGAGCGGGTGGCCCGGCTCGTGGGTCCCGACAACCTGACCCTCGTCGACGGCGGGGTGCTGGTCGCGACCCACGAGAAGCCCGGGCGGTTCCTGGCCCACAGCCGCAATCCCGCGAAGACCTCGCCGACGCGGGTGTACCGCGTCGATCTGGAGAGCGGGGAGGCGGCGCTGTGGTACACCGACGAGGGCGGGACGATCAGCGCGGGCTCCACGGCCGTGCTGGCCGGCGACCAGCTCTACCTCGGCCAGGTGTTCGACCCGTTCGTGCTGCGCGTCGCCCCCCAGCGCTGACCGTCACGGGTGGCGCACGGCCCGGTCCCACGAGGCCTGCTCGGCGGCGGGATCGTGCCCCTGGACCGCCCGGATCGCCCGGAGCAGGTCGCGCACGCGGAACGGCTTCTGCAGCACGGGCGTGTCCGGTGGCGAGGTCATCTCCCACAGCTGGGAGCCCACCACGTCGCCGGTGATGAACACGAACCGCTCGGCCAGCTGCGGGTCCCGCCCGCGGGCCCACGACAGCAGCTCGAGGCCGTCGACGTCGGGCATGATCACGTCGCACAGCACCGCGTCCCAGTGGCCTGCGGGGAGCAGCTCGATGGCCTCGGCCCCCGAGGCGGCGACGGCCACCTCGGCGCCCCGCTCCTCCAGCGCCATGCGCAGGAACGTGGCCACGCCCTCCTCGTCGTCCACCACCGCGATGCGCAGCCCCTCGAGGTGCTCGACGTCGCCCGCGGGGCCGGGAGCGCGGGACCCCGCCGCGGCCTGGCGCACGGCCGCGCGGACCACGGCGGGCGGCGGGAGCTCGCCGCTGCGCCACTCGGCCGGGACCGGCGGGAGCCGCAGCGTCAGCCGCGCGCCACCGCCCGGCGCGTTCTCGGCGGTCATCCGCCCGCCGTGGCGTTCGGCGGTCGCCGCGGCGAGGAACAGCCCCAGCCCGGTGCCCTCCTGCCGGCGCTTGGTGGTGAAGAACGGATCGAACACGCGGGCCAGCTGCTCGGGCGGGATCCCGGGGCCGCCGTCCTCGACCGACAGGGTCCGATCCGGTCCGTCGCAGCCGGTGGAGATCCGGATCGTGCGCGTCCCCTCGGGGCGGTCCGCCACCGCTTGCTCGGCGTTGAGCACCAGGTTGAGCAGCAGCTGCGTCAGCTGCTCGCGGTCGCCGTGGACGGGCAGGTCGCGGTCGTCGATCTCGACGCGGCACTCGATCCCCGTGGCGCGGAGGTGGTCGCCGCGCACCGCCAGGACGTCGTCCACCACGTCGGCGAGCGACAGCGCCTCGAGGTTGCGGCCCTCGCCCCGCACGTCCTCCAGCAGGCCGCGCACCAGCTCGATGCGATCGCGCATCCGCGGCGGGACCTCGTCCAGCGGGAACTCCTCGGTCAGCCCGACCACCGCGGTCAGCGGGTTGTTCAGCTCGTGGGCCACCCCGGACAGCATCCGCCCGATCATCGCCAGCCGCTCGGACTGGGCCAGCTTCTCCTCCACCTCGCGCAGCCGCCGCAGCTCGGCGTACGCCGCCGTGAGGTCCTCGAGCCGGCGGCGCGCGTCGGCGGCGAGGCTGATCGCGCCGGAGACGATCATCACCAGGAAGCCGAGGCCGACCAGGTACATCGAGGGCAGCAGGCCCAGCCCCACCGCCAGGTCGTGCAGCCCGGTAAGCGACAGCACCACGACCCCGGCGAGGAACGCCCCCGACCCGGAGGTGCCCCGGCGCACCGCCACGATCAGGTTGGACGCGACCACCGGGGGCGTGGCGACCGCCACGATCAGCACGACCCCGAGCAGCGGCCCCATCGCCTGGTCCGAGACCTCGATCCAGCCGCCCGGGGTCCACAGCGCGTGGGTGAACGTCTCCCGGGACAGCAGCAGCTCGGTGGGGACCGCGGCGACGTAGACCACCAGCACGAAGGCGAGCACGGCGAGCCACGCCTGGTCCAGCCGCCGCCAGTGGCCCACGAACCCGCAGGCGAAGGCCACCAGCGCCGGCATCCCGACGATCCCGAACCCCATCTCGGCCAGCCGCGCCATCCGCGCCACGTCGTCGTCGACGCCGGAGAACCGCAGCGCGGCCAGGGCGGTGTAGACCGTGAAGCACCCGCAGAACGCGGCGAACGCGAGGTAGGGCCGCCGGTCGGGGCGCAGGCCCTGCAGCAGCAGCACCATCGCGGTCATGAACAGGCCGACCGCCGACAGCGCGATGGCGATCGTCGTGGGCAGGCTCAGCGCCAAACCGGAGCGTCTCCTCTGTGGTGCAGCACCTGGGAGGCGTCCTGCTCCCCCGCGCCGACCATCGTACGGCGGACGGAGGGGGTGCGTCGACCGGGAACGGGAGAGGGCGGAGTCGCCGGGCTAGAACACGGAGCCTTCGTTCATCTGGGACTCGATGGCCTCGAGATCGTCGCTCTCCCAGCCGAACGCGTCGCAGACCTGCGCGAGCGCGCCGCGCTCCTCGTCGGTGATGATGCCGTCGGCGCGGATCAGCAGGATCGCGGTCTTGAGGAACATCTCCCGCTCGTGCCGGGTCGCCAGCGACTTCGCCAGCATCCGGACGTCGAACGGGACCTTGGTGAGGGTCTCGATCAGCTCCGGCTCGCCCATGTCGGCGAGGAACTCGCGGATCACGTCGAGCTCCTGTTCGTCGACCCCGTCGATCGCGGAGAGCCAGTACAGGCCGCGCGCGAAGATGTCGACCTGCTCGATGTTGTCGAAGAACTGCTGGTACGGCTTGCTGACCATGGCACCCTCCAGAACGCGTTCGCCGCAGGATGGGCATCTTCGGCGGACGAGTCAAGCACCGGCGGGCGCTGCTGCGTCGCGTCGCGCTGCCGGCGATCGGCTCGGCTGGCGAAGCGAGTCCCGGGGGTGGCGCTACTTGATGCTGGTCTTGTTCACGTCGAACGAGATGTCGTTGTTGACGTAGGTCCCGCCGGGCTCGACGACGAACTCGACGGACTCCTCCTGCTTGGACTTGCAAGGGCCGCAGCGGACGGTCAGCGTGTGCTTCCCCGGGGCGATCTGGTACTTGCGGACCGGGGTCCGCCCGATGTGGGCGCCGTCGACGTACAGCTCCGACCACGGCGCGGTCTTGACCGACAGCCACGCCGGCCCCCCCCTGCGCACCTGCCCCGAGGCACCCTGCTTGGGACAGCCGAGCCCGGCCCCCAGCATCAGGACGAGCCCGAGGGCCAGCAGCGTGGCCAGCAGCCACCCACGTCCGTTGTTGATCCCGTACGACATCGGTGGTCCTCCCGTCCCCCCCGGACGCATTGTACAATCCGACGAACCCGTGGACGCAACGACCGATTCCCCCGCACGCGGCGGGACCCCCGACGTCGCGCTGGAGCGCCTGACCTCCGCGGTGGGCGCCGACGGCGTGGGCCTGCGCAGCGTGCTGCTGTACAGCCTGCTCGGCGGGCTGTGTCCGCTGATCCCGCTGCCGTTCCTCGACGACGTGCTGGTGCGCTCGATCCGCCGGCGGATGGTGCGGTCGCTGCTGCGGAGGGCCGGCCACGACGCCACGGAAGCGCAGGCGCGGCGGCTGACGCGGACCGAGCGCCGGGGGCTGCTGCTCGGGTGCCTGGTCGGCGTGGTGTGGTACGCGATCAGGAAGATCTCGCGCAAGATCCTGTACTTCCTCGCGGTCAAGGACTGCGTCGACGTCGCCTCGAGGCTGCTGCACGAGGGCTGGCTGCTGCAGTACGCGCTCAGCCGCGGGGTGCTGCCCGCCGGGGCGCTCCGCGACGAGGACCTCGACCGCGTCCGCGACGCCATCGAGCGCGCGTGCGAGCGGGTCGACACCCGCCCGCTGGAGCAGCTGCTGCGGCGGCTGTTCGACGCCCAGATGGTGCTGCTCACCCGGCTCGCCGACGGCCTCGGCCGGCTGCTGCGCGCCGAGGGCGCCAGCCGCCGCGATCGCGACGCGGTGGAGCGGGCGCTGCAGCGGGGCGAGGGGCGCGAGGTGGGCGCCCTCGAGCGGCTGCTCGACGACCTGGCGCGGGGCCTCGGGGCCCACGAGCCGTACCTGCGGGCGCTCGAGGCGGCGTTCGACGGTGAAGTCCAGGGTGAAGCGGGCGGCGAGGCGATTCCCGGCGAGGGGGCCGGCTGATAGGCTAGGAGTCGGAGAGGAGTACCGATGCAACGCCCCGCCCTTCTGATCCTGCTCGCCGCCGTCACCTGGCTCGTGTCCTGCGGGACCTGGCAGCCCGGCCACCAGCCCCCGGCCCACGACGACGACGCGGCGGACGACGACGGCGCCGACGACGACGCGGCGGACGACGACGGCGCCGACGACGACGCGGCCGACGACGACGCGGCCGACGACGACGTGGCCGACGACGACGTGGCCGACGACGACGTGGCCGACGACGACACCGGGGACGACGACACCGACATCTGCGACAACCACCCCGGCGAGGTGATCTGCGACGGCAGCGACGCCGTCGAGTGCGACGCGCTGGGGGACATCCTGACCACCGAGTTCTGCGACCCGGGGGTGGGGCTGTTCTGCTTGCCCTCGCTGGGTTGCGTGATGTGCTCCCCGGGCGAGCAGTGGTGCCAGGGCGACGACGTCGTCGAGTGCGATCCGGACGGCCAGAACTTCACGGTGATCGATCCCTGCGACGTGCTCAACGGGGAGGTCTGCATCACCGACACGTGCTGGAGCCTGTGCGATCTCGCGGCCCAGGACGGGTCCACGATCGGCTGCGAGTTCTTCGCCGTCGACACCGACCAGCACGACCTCGGCCCGGAGACCGTGCAGTACGCCGTGGCGCTGTCCAACGTCGACCCGGCGCTGACCGCCCAGGCGGTGATCGAGGCGTGGAACGGCAACAGCTGGACCCAGGAGTGGGGCGGGTCGATCAACCCCCAGGACCTGGTCACCGTCAACCTGCCCGACCGCCACGTCGACGACACCGCGATCAACCCCGGCGGGGCCTACCGGATCACCAGCACGATCCCGATCATCGCCTACCAGTTCAACCCGGTGGACGGGCAGAACTCGTACCTCTCCGACGCGTCCCTGCTGATCCCGACCCCGGCGCTGGACACGATCTACCGCGTGCCCGGCTGGGACCAGGCGGTGGACAACACCGGGATCATCCAGCACAGCTCGATCGACGTGGTCGCCACGGTGCCCAACACCCAGGTCACGATCACGCCCTCGATCGCCACGCTCGGCGGCGGCAACGTGCCCGCCGGGACGGCCGGCGTCCCGTTCCAGGTCACCCTCGCCGACGTGGGCGACTACGTCCAGATCGCCAGCGACGCCAACCAGCAGAGCCTGGCCGGGACGCTGGTCGAGACCACCAACCAGCCGGTGGCGGTGTTCGCCGGCCACGAGTGCGCGCTGATCCCCAACCCCAGCACCTGCTGCTGCGACCACATGGAGGAGCAGGTGATCGGCCAGCAGACCTGGGGCCAGGGCTACGTCGCCGCGCGGATCCCGCACCGTGGCCCGCCGGTGGAGGCGTGCCTGTGGCAGATCGTCGCCGGCAGCGACCCGGTCAACCTGACCTTCACCGCCCACGCCGACGTCACCGGCCTGCCCGGGCCGACCCAGCTGCAGCCGGGCCAGGTGCTGGAGTTCCAGGCCAGCGGCTCGACGGCCAACCCCGGCGACTTCGAGGTCTCGGGCGACGCGGCGTTCCTGCTGACCCAGTACATGCTCAGCTCGCAGCAGTCCGCGCAGTACGACCAGGGCGACCCGGCGATGGTCCAGGCGGTGCCCGTCGATCAGTACATGGACAACTACGTGATCCTGGTCCCGGGCACGTGGAACAACGACTACCTGATCATCACCCGCCCGGTGGGGGCCACGGTGCACGTCGGGCCGCTGGACATCGACACGTGGCCCGACTGGTCCGAGGTGGTGCCCATCGGCGGCGGGGCGTACGAGGCCGTCCGGCTGCGGATCGCCGACGGCGTCCAGGTCCTCACCGGCAGCGACCCGTTCGGCGTCGTCGTGGTCGGCTTCGACCAGCACGACTCCTACGCCTACCCCGGGGGGCTGGACCAGGAGATCATCAACCCGGAGTGAGCTACCCGCCCCCCAGCCGGCGCAGCGCCTCGACCTCGAGCCGCATCGTGATCCACTCGGACATCGGGCGCGCGCCGAGGGACTCGTAGAACGCGATCGCGGGCGCGTTCCAGTCCAGGACCTGCAGCACCAGCCGGGTGTAGCCGCGATCGAGGCACAGGCGCGCCAGGTGCTCCGCCAGCGCGCGGCCGATGCCGCGGCGGCGGTACGCGGGGCGGATGAAGATGTCCTCGAGGTAGATCCCGGCCCGCCCGGACCACGTCGAGTAGTTGAGGAACCACAGCGCGAAGCCGGCCGGCTCCCCGTCCCACTCCGCGATCTCGACGAAGAACCGCGGCTCGGCGCCGAAGCCGTCGCGCAGCAGGTCCTCGCGGGTCGCTCGAGCGCTCTGCGGCTCCCGCTCGTAGGCCGCGAGCTCGGCGATCAGGTCCAGGATCAGATCGACATCGGTGGCGTTCGCGTGGCGAAGGGACAGCATCGCCGCGCAGCGTACCAGACCGGGAAAGCGGCGTGGGGCCGGGAGATGCGAGGATGCCGAGGCTGGCGTTCTTTACCACGCGCCGTCACGGAATCGACGCAATACCATTGTTCTGAAAAGAAAGAACCATGGTAAGTCATGAGAATCCAGACGGAATCGTCTCCGTCTCGTTTCGCTCGGCATTCGTCGTTGACGCCCCGATCCCGTCACTCTAGGCTCGGTCTTCGAAGGTCGGTGCACGACTGATCTCGACGGGATCGCCAGGGCCACCAGGCGAGTCGTGTCACCAGGCGGGGGCAGAACATTGCAGATGCAGCGGTCACGGCGGCGGGCCCGGCGAGCCCCGGCCGTGCACCGACCTTCCCCTTCCTCCGAGCCCCGATTCACAAGCATCCAGAGCTTCGGTATGGTGGCGGACGCTCCGGCGGAGAACCGACCCGATGGACGACACCTGGAAGCGTTGTAGCAACTGCAAGGCCCCGATCCCGTTCGGCGACACCTACTACGTTTGCTCGGTGAGCACCTGCAACCGGGCCCGGACCGCGCTGACGTTCTGCTCGGTGCGCTGCTGGGACGCGCACCTGCCCACCGCCCGGCACCGCAGCGACGCCAGCGCCATCGAGGAGCGGGCGCCGACCCGCGAGCAGGCCCAGCGCGAGCGGCAGGCCCGCGAGCGCGGCGAGCGCCTCGGCCGGGCCCGCAAGCGCGTGTTCGTGCGGGGCCAGGGCACGGCCGCGAGCGTGACGAGCCGGATCGACGTCGACGTGCTGGTGGTGGCGTCCAAGGTCAAGCAGTACATCCGCGACGCGGCGGAGATGAACACCAGCGGCGACGCGATGGAGGCGCTGACCCGCCACGTCGTGGCGCTGTGCGACGAGGCGATCGACCGCGCCCGCGCCGACGGGCGCAAGACGGTCAAGGCCCGCGACTTCCCCCGGATCCCCGACTACCGCGAGCCCTGAGAGCTTGTGAATCTATCCCCTCCCGTCGCCTGAGCACCGCATCAT
>CAZOYV010000014.1:0-54202 GCA_964584075.1 uncultured Rickettsiales bacterium
GGGCGCTTCGTGCGGTTCTGCGACGCGTTCAACATCCCGCTGATCACCTTCGTCGACGTGCCCGGCTTCCTGCCCGGCGTGGACCAGGAGTACGGCGGGATCATCCTCAACGGCGCCAAGCTGCTGTACGCGTTCTGCGAGGCCACCGTGCCCAAGCTGACCGTGATCACCCGCAAGGGCTACGGCGGCGCCTACGACGTGATGAACTCCAAGCACATCCGCGCCGACTACAACTACGCGTGGCCCCAGGCCGAGATCGCGGTGATGGGCGCGTCGGGGGCGGTCAACATCCTGTACCGCAAGGAGCTGGCCAGCGCCGCCGACCCCGAGCAGCGCCGCGAGGAGCTGATCGAGCAGTACCGCGACACCTTCGCCTCGCCGTACCTGGCCGCCGACCGCGGCTACGTCGACGACGTGATCGAGCCGCAGCAGACCCGCCCGACGCTGATCAGCGCGCTGCGGGCGTGCCGCAACAAGCGCGAGGCCCGCCCCGCCAAGAAGCACGGCAACATCCCGCTGTAGGAGACCGCACGATGGCCCCTGTCGGCATCATGGACACCATCCTGCGGGACGCGCACCAGTCGCTGCTGGCGACCCGCATGCGCATCGAGGACATGGCCCCGGTGCTCCACGCGCTGGACCAGGTCGGCTACTGGTCGGTCGAGATGTGGGGCGGCGCGACGTTCGACTCGTGCATCCGCTACCTGGGCGAGAACCCCTGGGAGCGGCTGCGGATCATCCGCCGCGAGATGCCCAACACCCGGCTGCAGATGCTGCTGCGCGGCCAGAACCTGGTGGGCTACCGGCACTACGCCGACGACGTCGTCGACGCGTTCGTCGAGCGCGCCGCGGGGGAGGGCATCGACGTCTTCCGCGTGTTCGACGCGCTGAACGACACGGCCAACCTGCGGAGCAGCATCGAGGCGGTCAAGCGGCACGGCAAGATCGCCGAGGGGGCGATGTCGTACACCACCAGCCCGGTGCACACGATCGAGAGCTTCGTGGCGGTGGGCAAGACGCTGCGCGAGATGGGCTGCGATCTGGTCTGCGTCAAGGACATGGCCGGCCTGCTGTCGCCCCGCGACGCGTACGAGCTCGTCGGCTCGCTGGTCCACGACGTCGGGCTGCCGGTGCACCTGCACTGCCACGCCACCTCGGGGATGGCCGAGGCGACCTACTACGAGGCCGCCCGGGCCGGGGTGGCGGTGATCGACGGGGCGCTCTCGGCGCTGGCCGGCGGCACCAGCCAGCCGCCCACCGAGACGCTGGTGGCGATGCTGCAGGGCACGCCGTACGACACGGGCCTCGAGCTGGGCCGGCTGGGCGAGATCGCCGACCACTTCCGCGATGCGCGGAAGCGCTACGGGCGGTTCGAGTCGGCGTTCACCGGGGTCGACAGCCGGGTGCTGACCTACCAGATCCCCGGCGGGATGATCAGCAACCTGGCCAACCAGCTGCGCGAGCAGGACGCGCTGGACCGGATGGACGAGGTGCTCGAGGAGGTCCCGCGGGTGCGCAAGGACCTGGGCTACCCCCCGCTGGTCACGCCGTCGAGCCAGATCGTCGGGACCCAGGCGACGTTCAACGTGCTGACCGGGCAGCGCTACGGCACCGTGACGCGGGAGACCAAGCTGTACTGCCTGGGCAAGTACGGCCAGCCGCCGGCGCCGATGGACCCCGCGGTGGTGAAGCTCGCGGTGGGCGACGAGACGCCGATCACGGGGCGCCACGCCGACCTGCTCGAGCCCGAGCTGCCGGCCGCCGAGGCGCTCGTCGGCGACCGCAAGCAGTCCGACGAGGACGTCATCACGGCGGCGATCTTCCCGCAGCTGCTGGAGCAGTACCTGCGGATCCGCGACCAGGGCGGCGAGGACCCCGACCAGTTCCGCGCCGCGCTGGCGGCGGTGGCGTTCGACATCCACGAGCGCAACCAGCGGGTGGCCGACGACGGCACCGGACCGCGCGGGGGCATCAACCCGTGGAAGATGGCCGGACGCTGGGAGATCACGCGGAGCCGGCCCTAGGCCGGGCGAGGACACGACATGGAACTGTGGCTCGAGATCGACGGCGAGACCGTGGACTTCGACGTGACCCGCGACGGGGACGCGCTGCTGGTGTCCCGCGACGGCGTGACCTGGACCGCGACGGTGGAGCAGAGCGGCGCGACCTACCGCGTCACCGTCGACGGCAAGGACTACGAGCTGACCCGCGAGGGCGAGGAGCCCCGCGGCCGCAGCGGCGACCGGCTGGCGCTGGAGCGCGGCGGGGCCGCCTACGAGATCCTGTACGCCGGCCGCGCCAAGGGCGGCAAGGGCCGCGGCGGCGGCGAGGAGCTGGCCGCCGACGGCGCGATCTTCCCGCTGATGCCGGGCACGATCATCGAGGTCAACGTCGCCGTCGGCGACGCCGTCCAGGAGGGCGACGTGCTGCTGGTCCTCGAGGCGATGAAGATGCAGAACGAGATCCCCGCCCCGGTGGCCGGCACGGTGGCCGAGGTGGCGGTCAAGGCGGGCCAGAACGTGGACCGCAAGACGATGATGCTGCGCATCGAGACCGAGGCCCCGGGCGGCAGCTGAGCCCCCGCACCCCGCCGAACCCGCCCCACGCCCCTATCGTTCGACCCGGCTTCGTGATATCAGCGTTCGACCGGAGAACGGGTGCGCCCCGGCGCGCACGAGAGGGAGCCACCGATGGCAGACGCAGTCGCGGGGAAGAAGGGCCACCCGCCCGGCCTGTACGTCCTGTTCGGCACCGAGGCGGCCGAGCGGTTCTCGTTCTACACGATGCGGGCGCTGCTGATCCTCTACCTCGCCAACGTGATCTACAAGGACTTCTCCAGCGACAACCAGGAGGTCCGCGACCAGGCCCTGATGGTCTACGGCACCTACCTGCTGCTGGTGTACCTCTCGGGGCTGCTCGGCGGGTACTTCGCGGACAGGGTCCTCGGCTCCCGCAAGGCGATCTTCCTCGGCGGGATCGTGATGATGTCCGGCCTGTTCGTGATGTGGTGGCCGGACCTGCTGTTCTACGGGCTGGGGCTGATCATCGCCGGCAACGGGTTCTTCAAGCCCAACATCTCGACGATCGTCAGCGGGCTGTACCCCAAGGGCGACAAGCGCCGCGACCCGGCGTTCACGATCTTCTACATGGGGATCAACCTCGGGGCGTTCTTCGCGATCTTCAGCGCCGGGTTCTCCGAGAAGCTGGCCGAGACCCACAGCTGGGGCTGGAACGTCGGGTTCGTGGTCGCTGGCGGGGCGATGATCCTCAGCCTGGCGCTGTTCCAGATCGGCCAGGGCCTGCTGGGCACCGCCGGCTTCCCGCCGGGACGCGAGGTGACCACGGCGTCGCGGCTGAACCTGCGAGACTGGCGCGACATCCTGGTGTGGGCCGCGGGGGTGTCGGCGCTGGTGGTGGCGTTCGTGTTCGTGTGGGACCACGGCCTGGGGCCGGTGATCCAGGCGATCCCGGGCCTGATCAAGCTGGTCCTCGGGGTGGTGCTGCTGATCGGCGCCGGCGGCGGGTTCGTGTGGACCAACCGCGACAACTCCCGCGAGGAGTGGGAGCGGATCGGGACGATCATCATCCTGTCGATCTTCGTGATCTTCTTCTGGGCCGGGTTCGAGCAGGCGGGCGGGACGATGAACCTGTTCGCCTACGAGCGCACCGATCGACACATCCTCGGCTGGGAGATGCCGGCCACCTGGTTCCAGGGCTTCAACCCGCTGTTCATCATCATCCTGGCGCCGGTGTTCTCGGTGATCTGGGCTTGGAACGACAACAAGAGCTGGGGCCTGTCGCTGCCCGCCAAGATGGGCGTCGGGATGCTGGTCCTGGGCGCCGGCTTCATCGTGATGTACTTCGGCCAGCAGGTCGCCGACACCCACGGCATGGCCGGGATCCAGTGGCTGGTGATGGTCTACCTGCTGCACACGCTGGGGGAGCTGTGCCTGTCGCCGATCGGGCTGTCGATGGTGACCAAGCTCTCGCCGGTGCGGCGGGTCTCGCTGATGATGGGCATCTGGTTCGCCTGTACCGCCGTGGCAGACTACCTCTCGGGCCGGATGGAGTCGATCGTGCACCACTTCGGGATCGGGCTGTGGACCACGCTGATCGCCACCTCGATGGGGGCCGGCGTGATCCTGCTGCTGATCACGCCGCTGCTGAAGAAGTGGATGCACGGCCGGGCGTAGGCGCACGATGGCCCGCAAGGACCCCCGCAACCTGCTGGACCTGTTCCCCGAGCGCGGCCTCGACCACGAGGTCGACGACGACGGCCGCGTCCACCTGCTGGAGCCCAAGTTCACCGGGCCGATCCTGGGCAAGCTGCTCCAGCCGCGGATCCAGACGCCGTACATCAAGACCCGCCTGGACGAGGTCGGCACGCTGGTCTGGCTGCGGTGCGACGGCGAGACCCAGGTGCGGACCATCGCGGCGCGGCTGGCCGAGCGCTTCGGCGACGACTTCGACCCCGAGCACAAGCGGCTGGCGCTGTTCCTGCACGCGCTGAGCAGCCGCGGCTGGATCCGCTACCGCGACGACGAGCCCTGAGGAGGAAGACGTGAGCGGCACCACCTACAAGTGCGAGGTCTGCGGCTACATCCACACCGGCGCGGAGCCTCCGGAGACCTGCCCGGTGTGCGGCGTCGGCGCCGAGCTGTTCGTGCCGCTGGAGGTGGTCGCCGCCCCTCCTCCGGCCCCCGCGGCCGCCGCCTGGCGCTGCACGGTGTGCGACCACGTGCACCGCGGCCCGGAGGCGCCCGGGACCTGCCCGGTGTGCGGCGCGGCGGCCAACCTGTTCGAGCCCGAGGAGGAGGGCTCCGGCGTCGCGGCCCGGGGCGAGACGCCCGGCCGGATCGTGATCGTCGGCGACGGCGTCGCCGGGATCACCGCCGCCGAGTACGCCCGGCAGACCGCGGCCGACGCGGCGATCACCGTGGTCTCGCGGGAGCCCGGGCTGCCCTACTTCCGGCTCAACCTGACCCGCTTCCTGGCCCGGGAGGTGACCGAGGGCGAGCTGCGGATGAACGACGAGGCGTGGTTCGAGCGACACCGCGTGGAGCGCCTCGAGGGGGAGGTCGTCGCCATCGACCGGGAGGCGCGGCAGGTGCGGCTGCGGGACGGCGCGGCGCTGCCCTACGATCGCCTCGTGCTGGCCAACGGGAGCCACCCGTTCGTGCCGCCGTGGCCCGGCGTGACCCGCGGCGGCGTCCACCCGCTGCGGACCCTCGCCGACGCCCGCCTGGTCCAGCGCTGCGCCGAGGGCGCGGCCCGCTGCGCGGTGATCGGGGGCGGGTTGCTGGGGCTCGAGATGGCCGGCGCGCTCCAGCGCCGCGGCGTGCGGGTCACCGTCCTGGAGGGCTTCGGCCACCTGCTGCCGCGGCAGCTCGCGGAGCCGGCCGGCCGGCGACTGGCCCGGCACCTCGAGGGCATCGGGATCGAGATCCGGGCCGGGGTCCGCGTCGAGGCGCTGGAGGGCGACGAGTGGGTCCAGGGGGTGCGGCTCGAGGGCGGCGAGGTGGTGCCCGCCGACCTGGTGGTGATCGCCACCGGGGTGCGGCCCAACTCCTACCTGGCCCGGACCTGCGACCTGGACGTGGGACACGGGGTGCTGGTCGACGACCGGATGGCCACCACGGATCCCGCGATCTTCGCCGCCGGCGACGTGGCCGAGCACCGCGGCGTGCTGTACGGCATCTGGCCGGCATCCTATGCCGAGGGCATGGTCGCCGGGATCAACGCCGCCGGCGGCGCGGCCGAGTTCACCGGGCTGGCCCCGTCCAACCGGCTCAAGGTCGTCGACGTGGACGTCTACAGCATCGGCGAGGTGGCGGCCGGCGACGGCAGCTACCGGGTGCTCGAGCGGGACGGCGACGGCGCCTACCAGCGGTTCGTGGTCCGCGACGGGGTGCTGGTCGGGGCCAACCTGTACGGCGACACCGGGCTGGCCAACGTGGTCCGCGAGGCGGTGGAGTCCGGCGGCCAGCTGGCCGAGCAGCCCGAGCTGCTCGCGGCGGTGCCGGAGCTGTCCGCACCATGAGGAGGGGGGGACCGATGCGCGAAGACCTGGCGCGGCGCGTCGAGGCGCTGGAGCGGGCCAACCGGCGGCTGACCGCGGCCCTCGCCGCCGTCGCCGTCGCCGCCCTGGCGGCATCGACGGCGGTGGTGGCGTCGTGCAACTCCAGCACGATCGTGTCCACCGTCCAGACCCTGCGCGCCGAGCAGATCGAGGTGGTCGACGCCACGGGGCTGGCCCAGCTGGTGATGCGCAGCGGCTCCGACGGCGCGGTGCTGATGATGGCCGACGCCGCCGGCACCGAGCGGATCGGCCTCGCCGTGGCGCCCGAGGGGCCCGGGCTGGCGATGGCCGACGCCGACGGCGTCGAGCGCGCGGCGCTGTCCCTGACGCCCGACGGCGCGGGGATGTTCCTCAACGACCCGGCCGGCAAGCCGCGCCTGACGCTGGGCGTGGGCAGGACCCACGGCTCGGCGCTGCTGCTGGTCGACGGCCAGGGCGTGACCCGCGCCGGCGTGGGCCTCGACGAGCACCGTGGGCCGTCGGTGATCCTGGTCGACGGGGACGGCCAGCTGCTCCGCGCCCTGCCCTGACGGACATCCCTGTCCTCCCTGTCCCCGACTCCCGCGACGCCGACGTCTTCCATGCGGTAGGCTGTCGGAGGAGGAGAGCGTGATGTCGCCGAGGATCGTGTCCGCCGCGGCGTGCGGCTTGGTGGTGTGGCTCGCGGGCTGCGAGGCTCCGCCGGCGGTGGTGACCGCCGCCGAGATCGAGCCGATCGTCAACGGCCAGGTCGAGGAGGGGTTCCCCTCGACCGTCGCGATGGGCGCCGAGTTCGGCGACAACGTGATGAGCATGTGCACGGGCAACCTGATCACGCCCGAGATCGTGCTGTGCGCCGGCCACTGCGGCGAGCAGATCCCGGTGGAGCTGATCGTCAAGCTCGGGTCTGCGTTCTTCGGCACCGAGATCACCGACTACGACGAGCGCATGGGGTTCTCGGACTTCCGGCTGCACCCGGAGTACGTGCCGCTGGAGTCGACCCCGGGCGGCACCCTCGGCCAGTACGACATGAGCGTGTTCGTGCTCGCAGAGCCGGTGGAGATCGAGCCCACGTGGTTCAACCGCCGCGAGCTGACCCTCGAGGACGACAAGTGGCGCGAGATGGTGTCGGTCGGCTTCGGGACCACCGGCGCCGACGGGGCCGGCTCGGGGACCAAGCGCTCCGCGGACCTGGTGCTCGGCTTCCTCGACGAGATGTTCCTCTACACCTACTCGGCGGACAACCCGGGCGAGGCCAACATCTGCAGCGGCGACTCGGGCGGACCCCAGTTCTTCCCCCACGACAACGGCCGCTTCGTGCAGGCCGGCGTGCACTCGTGGGGCGATCAGGACTGCGTCCAGGTGGGCGGCAGCACGCGGACCGACGTGGCCGTCGACTGGCTGCTCGAGCAGATCGAGGACGTCCACGGCACCGACGACGTCTGCGAGATCAACGGCTGGTACGACGACGGGATCTGCGACGACTACTGCGACGAGCCCGACCCCGACTGCGAGCCGGCCGGCGACGACGACACCGGCGACGACGACACCGCGGGCGACGACGACGCCGCGGGCGACGACGACGACGGCGGCGAGGCGTGCGCCTGCTCCGCCGCCGGCGCGCCTGCCGCGTCCACCGTGCTGTCGCTGCTGGTCCCCCTCGCGGCGCTGCTGCGCCGCCGCCTCTGAACTCCTCCCGGGGTCATCGGCTGGACCCCAGCCGTTCAGCTCCGGCGTCGTAGCGCCAGCGCCAGGCACCCCACCAGCAGCACCAGCGGTGCGCCCAGGCCGGGTGCCTGCGTCGACTGGCAGTCGCAGTCGGTGCTGTCGCCGAAGCCGTCGTCGGTGTCGTCGTCGCCCGGCGCGTCGCTGTCGTCGTCGCCCGCGGTGTCGTCGTCGCCCGCGGTGTCGTCGTCGCCGGTGTCGTCGTCGCCGGTGTCGTCGTCGCCCGTGGCGCAGTCCTCGTCGTCGAGATCGACCAGGCCGTCGCAGTCGTTGTCGGCGCCGTCGTCGCAGACCTCGGCGGCCCCCGGGTTGGTGCCCGCCTCGCCGTCGTCGCAGTCCCCGTCGCACGGGGAGTAGCCGTCGCCGTCGAAATCCCCGCCGTGCATCGCGGGATCGGCGTCGTCGCACTCCTCGCAGGCCAGGAAGCCGTCGGCGTCGGCGTCGACCTCGTCCGCGCCGGGGGCGCCGTCGCAGTCGTCGTCGATGCCGTTGCACTCCTCGGCGACGCCGGGGTGCACGTTGGCGTCGCCGTCGTCGCAGTCCCCGTCGCAGGTGGTCCAGCCGTCGCCGTCGATGTCGTACAGGTGCAGGTCGGGGTCGGTGTCGTCGCAGTCCCCGTCGCAGGGAGCGAAGCCGTCGAGGTCGCCGTCGATCTCGTCGGCCGGGATCACCCCGTCGCAGTCGTTGTCGACGCCGTCGCACTGCTCGAAGGCGCCCGGGTAGCTCGCCGGGTCGCCGTCGTCGCAGTCCCCCTGGCAGGCGTTGAACCCGTCGGCATCCTGGTCGAGCCCGACGTCCTCGTCGATCGTGCCGTCGCAGTCGTTGTCCAGGCCGTCGCACTGCTCGGGCGCCCCGGGGTAGGTCAGGGGCTCGTCGTCGTCGCAGTCCCCGTCGCAGGCCATCACGCCGTCGCCGTCGAGGTCCTGCTCGCCGGCGGGCAGCACCCCGTCGCAGTTGTTGTCCAGGCCGTCGCACTGCTCGGCCGCGGGCGGGTAGACCGTGGCCTCGCCGTCGTCGCAGTCGCCGTAGCAGATCGTCCAGCCGTCGCCGTCGCCGTCGACGTTCTCGTCGGTGGCGGGGTCGCAGTCGTCGTCGATCCCGCCGTTGCAGATCTCCTCGGCGTCGGGGTGGATCGCGTCGTCGTCGTCGTCGCAGTCCCCGTCGCACAGCGAGAAGCCGTCGCCGTCGGCGTCGCCGTTCTCGTCGGTGGCGGGGTCGCAGTCGTCGTCGAGGCCGTTGCAGACCTCGAGCGCCGCCGGGTGGACCGCCGCGTTGGCGTCGTTGCAGTCGCCCGGCGTCGCGACGTGGTTGGCGGGCTGCTGGCAGGCCTCCACCGAGTTGGCGGTCACGCCGTAGCCGTCGCCGTCCATGTCCAGGTACCAGGTCCCGGCGTCCACCGCGCCCACGTCGACGCTGCCGTCGCAGTCGTCGTCGATGCCGTTGCAGACCTCGGTGGCGCCGGGGTTGACCGCCGCGCTGGCGTCGTCGCAGTCGCCGGCGCAGGTGCTGTACCCGTCCCCGTCCTGGTCCGGCCCGTCGGAGGTCGCCGGGTTGCAGTCGTCGTCGACGTTGTTGCACGGGATCTCGGCGGCGCCGGGGTGGATGTTGGCGTTGCCGTCGTCGCAGTCGACGCACACGTCGTAGCCGTCCCCGTCGCCGTCGGGGGCGTCCGGGGTGGCGGGGTCGCAGTCGTTGTCGACGTTGTCGCACTGCGTCTCGCCGGCGCCGGGGTGCACGTCGCCGTCGTTGTCGTTGCAGTCCCCGTCGCAGTCGTTGTAGCCGTCGCCGTCGCCGTCGATCTCCGCGGGGTCGTCGACCCCGTCGCAGTTGTTGTCGGCGATCCCGTCGCAGACCTCGGTCATCCCCGGGTGGACCTGGTCGTTGGCGTCGTTGCAGTCGCCGCCGCACTCGGTCCAGGCGTCGCCGTCGTCGTCCTGCTCGTCGGGATCGATCGTGCCGTCGCAGTCGTTGTCGAGGATCCCGTCGCAGACCTCGGTCATGCCCGGGTGGATCTGGTTGTTGGCGTCGTTGCAGTCGCCCTCGCACTCGGTCCAGCTGTCGTAGTCGTTGTCGATCTCGTCGGGATCGTCGACGCCGTCGCAGTCGTTGTCGGGGTGGCCGTCGCAGACCTCGAGCGCCCCCGGGTTGACGCCACTGTCGCCGTCGTCGCAGTCCCCGTTGCACTCGTTCCACAGATCGCCGTCGTCGTCGCTCTCGTCGGGGTCGTCGATCCCGTCGCAGTTGTTGTCGGCGATCCCGTCGCAGACCTCGGAGGCGCCGGGGTGGACGTTGCCGTTGCCGTCGTTGCAGTCGCCCGACTGGGCGACGTAGCCGGCCGGCGCCGAGCACGCCTGGGTCGGGACGCCGCTGTTGCCCCAGCCGTCGCCGTCGTTGTCCTGGTAGTAGGTGTTCGGGTTCACCGGGTTGTCGTCGATGGTGCCGTCGCAGTCGTCGTCGACGCCGTTGCAGTACTCCGCGGCCCCCGGGTGGATGTTGCCGTTGCCGTCGTTGCAGTCGTCGCCGCCGCAGCTCTGGTCCAGGTAGCCGTCGCCGTCGTTGTCCCAGCACGACGGGGGTGCCTCGAACCGGATCGCGTAGCCGTCGTACAGCGACGCCTGGTCGTAGGAGAACTGCAGACCGTACGACTGGCTGCCGTCCGCGATGCCCACCGTCGCCGAGGCGCCGTAGTCGTACGAGGTGTTGGCGAGGTAGACGTCGTCGTAGTGGAACTCGATGGCGTTGTCGGCCTCGAACAGCTTGATCTCGAGCTGCAGGTCGTCCGTGCCGCCGAAGTGAACGATGTTCCACCACTCGATGACGAACACCCGGTTGGGGGCCGTTCCCGTCGTGCTCGCATAGATCGAACCCGCGCTGGAGCTGGGGTCGAGGTCGTCCCAGAATGGCGCGATCTGGCGATAACTGCCGTTGGGCAGTGCGTAGTTCGTGAACGAGATGTAGGTCGAGCCGTCGAAGTGGGCCATCCCGTTGGAGGTCACGGTGATCGTGTTGTAGGTGTTGCCGTAGAACTCGAACGGGAACCCGATCGACAGCACCGCGTAGTCGTCGTCCCCGAGCGTGTAGCTGGTGGACGCGTACGCGTACGAGTACACCGGTCCGCCGGGCTCGAACGAGTCGATCCAGGTGTATCCGTAGGCGTCGGGACCTCCGGTCCCGGCCTGCCCCTGGCGGGGTGCGGCGGTGACGATCATCAGCAGCACCGAACCGAGCAACCATCGGCGACATCTCATGATTCCTGGACCTCCGGCTCCCCGATCAAAGTACCACACCCTCGCCACCAGCCCGACACACACGGCCGCCCCGCGCGCCCCCGCAGGCCCGCGCCTTGCCCCGCCGCCCCGCCGGCCTCTACGATGGGGCGCGCCCGTCCAGGACGCGGCAGACCGCACAGGGCGCCCGTCCAGGACGCCCAGAGCGCAGAGGTGGGAGATGAACCAGCGGAACTACCGGCTCGGCTGCGACATCGGCGGCACGTTCACCGACTTCGTGCTGCTCGACGACGCCACCGGCACGGTCCACACCCACAAGTGCCTGACCACCCCCGGCGATCCGTCCGACGCGGTGGAGCAGGGGGTCCGCGGGCTGGCCGCCGCCGTGCCGGGGTTCCTGGCCGGCTGCGGCGAGGTGATCCACGGCACGACGCTCGTGATCAACGCGATCATCGAGCGCAAGGGCGCGCCCACGGGGCTGATCACGACCCGCGGGTTCCGCGACGTGCTCGAGCTCGGCCGCGAGATCCGATACGCGCCGTACGACATCTTCGCCGAGTTCCCGGCGCCGCTGGTGCCGCGCCGGCTGCGCGTCGAGGTGGACGAGCGGATGCGCGCCGACGGCGGCGTGCTGACCCCGCTGGACGAGACCCAGGCGCGCGCGGCGGTGCGGCAGCTGCGCGACAGCGGCGTGCGCTCCATCGCGGTGTGCCTGCTGCACAGCTACGAGAACCCGGCCCACGAGCGGCGGCTGGCCGAGATCGTCGCCGAGGAGGCCCCGGACTGCTCGGTGTCGGTGTCCACCGAGGTGCTGCCCCAGATCAAGGAGTACGAGCGCACCAGCACCACCGTGACCAACGCCTACGTCAAGCCGCTGACCGGCGAGTACCTGGCGCGCCTCGAGGGCCGGCTGCGGTCGCTGGGGTTCGACGGGCGGCTGTTCATCATGCTCAGCAGCGGCGGGATCACCTCGGTGGAGACCGCGGCGCGGTTCCCGGTGCGGATCATCGAGTCGGGCCCGACGGCGGCGGTGATCGCCGGGGAGTACTACGGCAAGCGCTTCGGCATCGAGGAGATGTTCTGCTTCGACATGGGCGGCACCACCGCCAAGTCGTGCCTGATCCAGAAGGGCGAGGCGGGGGTCGTGCCGACCTTCGAGGTGGGACGCGTACAGCGCTTCATGAGGGGCAGCGGGCTGACGATCCAGGTCCCGGTGGTGGACCTGATGGAGATCGGCGCGGGCGGCGGCAGCATCGCCGCGGTGAGCAAGATGGGGACGCTGCAGGTGGGGCCGCAGAGCTCCGGGGCCGCACCGGGGCCGATGTGCTACGGCCGCGGCGGCGACCAGCCGTGCGTCACCGACGCCGACCTGCTGCTCGGCTACCTCGACCCGGACTACTTCCTCGGCGGCGAGATGACGCTGGACGCCGACGCCGCCCGCCGCGGGATCGAGGAGCAGATCGCCGGGCCGCTGGGGGTCCCCTACCTGCAGGCGGTGTGGGGGGTCCACGACCTGATCAACGAGACGATGGCCGCGGCGGCCAAGACCCACATCGCCGAGAAGGGCGGCAACCCGCGGCTGGTGACGGTGGCGGCGTTCGGCGGCGCCGGACCGGTGCACGCCTACGGGCTGGCGACCAAGCTCGGGGCGCCGCGGCTGATCGTGCCGCCCAACGCGGGGGTCGGCTCGGCGCTGGGGTTCTTCACCGCGCCGCGCGCGTTCGACCTGGTGCGCAGCCACAAGGTGGCGCTGGCCCAGGCGGACCTGGACGAGCTCGAGGCCCGCTTCGCCGCGATGGAGGTCGACGGCGTCGCGGCGCTGCAGGCCGAGGCCGATCCCGGGGCGGTGCGCTTCGAGCGCTCCCTCGACGCGCGCTTCGTGGGCCAGGGCTCGGAGACCCGCGTGCCGATCCCCGAGGCCGACGTCCGCGGGCTGTCGCGGGAGGCGCTGCGGGCCCGCTTCGACGGGATCTACGAGCAGCTCTACGGCCGCACGTACCCCGACTCGCCGCTGGAGCTGATCAACCTGCGGGTGCGGGCCAGCCTGCCGGTACGCCTGCTGGAGCTGCCCCGGATCGGGGCCCGCGGCGGCGGGCTCGACGCCGCCACCAAGGGCGAGCGTCCGGCCTACTCCCCGGCGAGCGGCGACTTCGTGCCCCACCGCGTGCTGGACCGCTACGCGCTGGGGGAGGGGGCCTCGTTCGAGGGGCCGGCGATCGTCGAGGAGCGGGAGTCCACCGTGGTGATCGGGGAGGGCGCCGCGGCGCGCATCGACGACGTGGGCTTCCTGTGGATCGACCTGCCGGGGGGAGGGGTGCGATGAACGCCATCGATCCGGTGACGCTGGAGATCCTGTGGCGGCGGCTGATCAGCATCGTCGACGAGGCCGACGGCGCCGTGGCCCGCACCGCGTTCTCGTCGCTGCTGCGCGACGCCCACGACTACACCTGCATGTTCACCGACCGCCGCGGCCGCGAGCTGGCCCAGGGCACGTTCGCCACCCCCGGCCAGTCGGGGGCGATGGCGCTGGGGATCAAGCGGCTGGTGCAGTCGCTGCCCGAGGACCACTTCGCCGACGGCGACGTGTTCATCACCAACGACCCGTGGGCGCTGGCCGGGCACCTCAACGACGTCTGCGTGCTGTCGCCGATCTTCCACCGCCAGCGGCTGGTGGCGTTCACCGCCTGCGTGTTCCACCACTCCGACGTCGGCGGCCGGGTCAGCTCGGACAACCACGACGTCTACGAGGACGGGCTGTTCATCCCGCTGGTCAAGCTCCACGACCGCGGCGAGCCCAACCGCGCCGTGCTGGACCTGATCCGCTACAACGTGCGGACCCCCGACGAGGTGATCGGCGACATCCGCTCGCAGATCGCGGCCAACCACGTCTGCGCCGCCAAGGTCCGTCAGCTGCTCGAGGACCAGGGGATGGACGACCTCGAGGCGCTGGCCGACGAGATCATCGGTCGCACGGAACACTCGATGCGACAGTCGATCGAGCGGCTGCCCGACGGCGTGTACCGCTCCCGCGGCGTGATCGAGCAGCCCGCGGGCAAGGACGACGTGGTGATCGAGTGCGCCGTGCGGGTGCGCGGCAGCGACATCGTCGTCGACCTCGAGGGCAGCTCGCCGCAGGTCGACTGGGGCGGCAACGTGGTGCTCAACTTCACGTTCGCCTACGTCCACATGGCGCTCAAGAGCATGTTCGACCCGGAGATCCCGAACAACGACGGCACCGCCGCGCCGATCACGCTGGAGGCCCCCGAGGGCTCGGTGGTCCACTGCCGGTTCCCGGCGGCGGTGGCGGCGCGGATGCAGATCGGCCACTTCCTGACCGAGATCGTCTACCGCGCGCTGGCCGACGCGCTGCCCGACCGCGTGATCGCGGCCAGCGGCGGCACCCCGGCGACGATGAACGTGTTCTACGGCAAGCGCGCCGGCGGCGAGCCGTGGCACTCCGTGATCATCCGTGGCGGCGGGATGGGCGCCGGCGCGAGCGCCGACGGCGATCAGTGCTACATCTTCCCCGCCAACGGGGCCAACACCCCCGTGGAGATCTTCGAGAGCGACACGCCGCTGATCGTCGAGCGTCGCGAGCTGATCCCCGACTCCGGCGGTCCCGGGAAGCACCGCGGCGGCCTGGGCCGGCGGCTGGTGATCCGGATCCCCGACGACGGGACCGGCCCCCGCGGCGCGGTCAACCTGGGGATCCAGTCGGGCCGCTTCCGCTACCCCCCCGAGGGCCTGTTCGGCGGCGGCCCCGGCGCCCGCGCTCGCTTCGAGGTCAACGGCGTGGCGGGCGACCCGTATGGGCTGACCCAGCTGCAGCCGGGCGACGTGGTGGTGATGGACGCCGCCGGTGGCGGTGGCTTCGGCGACCCCTGCGAGCGGGACCCCGAGGCGGTTCGGCGGGACGTCGAAGAGGGGTACGTCACGTCGGCGCGGGCGCGACGGGACTACGGAGCCTCGTCCGAGACACCGTCCGGCGCGTAGTACGCCCCGCAGGCCCGCCGCAGGTCGGGCAGCGTGCCCCGCAACGGTCCCCCGGCGCGGTCCCAGACGGTCCCTCCGAGCTCCCCGGCGAACCCACGGCGTCCGGCGGGGCGGGGGGCCCGACCGGCGTAGCGCCGCCGCTCGAGGTCGACGATCGTCGACGTGGGAGGGAGCCCGATGCGAACGACCCCGGTGTTCTTGCTCGTCCCCCTGGCCCTCGCCGGCTGCAAGCAGGGGCCGGACGGCTCGTTCGTGCCGGCCGATGCCGACGCGGGGGGAGCCGGAGCCGGGATCGAGGTCACCCGGTTCGACTAGCGATCCTTGAGCGTCTCGCGGGTCACGTCCTGGCGCTCGAACACCAGGGCGCGGGCGCGGCGCGGGGCGACGGTCTGGTGCACGGTGCCGGCCTCGATGCGCAGCGCGTCCATCGCGTGCAGGGTGGTGGCCTTCAGGCCGCCCTTGAACTCGATGCGCAGCTCGCCGTCGAGCAGCAGGAAGAACTCGTCGTGGTCGTGGTCGTGCCACGGGAAGGTGCCCTCGAACAGCACCAGGAACACGTGGTAGTCGTCGATCTCCGCGATCTGGCGGGGCACGTAGGCCAGGACCACGTCGCGGGCCGCCTGTCCCAGGTCGATCTTGGTCGCCATCGGCTCTCAGTCCTCGCGCAGCATCAGGTGGGCGAAGACCTTGGCGTCGCCCACGAGGTTGGACAGCAGGCAGTACTCGTTGGGGCCGTGCATCGTCTCGTCCATCCGCGACCACACCGCGGCGGGGATCCCCGCGCGGCGCAGGAACGCCGCGACGGTGCCGCCGCCGATGCCCATCGGCCGGGCCTCGACGCCGTACACGTCCTGCACCGCGTCGCGCAGCGCGACCACCACCGGCGCGTCGGCGTCGGTCGGCGGGGCGGCCTCCTCGCGCTGCGGGTAGCTCAGCTCGACCTCGACCCCGAAGCGCTCGGCGACGATGTCGGCCTGCTCGCGGATGTGCGCCTCCACGTCGGCCAGCGGGACCGACGGCAGGATCCGGCAGTCCAGGTACGAGACGTCCTCGCCGGGGACGGTGTTGATGTTCTCGACGTTGGGCTCGCGCTTGGTCGGCGCGAACGTGGACCCGGGCGGGTCGAACAGCGGGTCGGTGGTCGCGAACCGCTCGCGCAGCCCCTCCAGCGCGACGATCAGGTGGGCCGCGGCGCGGGTCGCGTTGCGGCCGCGGTCCGGGGTCGAGCCGTGGGTCGACTGGCCCTTGACGTGCATCCGGACCCACAGGATCGACTTCTCGGCGACCTCGATCATCGAGCCGTCGGGCTCGCCGCCGTCGGGCACCACGACGATGTCCTGGGGGCGGATCGGGTTGGCCTGCGCCACGACGTGCCCGATGCCGTGCGCGCTGCCCGTCTCCTCGTCGGCGACCAGCAGCAGCCCCACGTCGTGGGCCGGCTCGACGCCCTCCTCGCGCAGCGCCAGCACCGCCATCAGCGAGGCCACCAGCCCCTGGTGGTTGTCCTCGACGCCGCGGCCGTAGATCCGGTCGCCCTCGACGCGGACCGCGAACGGGTCGCCGTCCCACTTGGCCAGATCGCCGGCCGGGACCACGTCCAGGTGGGCCATGAACCACACCGTGCGGGACGAGTCGCGCCCCGGGACGCGGACCACCAGGTTGGGCCGGTAGCCGGCGGGGACCGCGTCGTGGGGCGCCCGGATCTCCTCGATCTCGGTCAGCCCCTGGTCCGCGAGCCAGCCCCGCAGCCAGGCGGCCTTGTCGGCCTCGCCGGTCCCCCCGCTGTCGGGGTGGATCGCCGGTCGCCGGACCAGCTCGGACTGGAGCTCGACGATGCGTTCGCGGTAGCCGTCCAGGCGACGGCAGACCCGGTCGTAGGCTGCTCGATCCATGCGGCGGTCCTCCCGAGCCGGACCATCGTACGGGGCGCGCTGGGGGCGGTCAATCCAGGGATCGGGAGGGGGCCTCGGCGGCGTCCGCGGGCGTCGCCGGATCGTCCTCGGGGAGCTCGTCGTTGGGCTCGCACCAGCGGGACATCTGGACCTTCTGGGGGCAGTCCTCGATGCGCTCGTCGAACAGCAGCAGCTCCTGGCACACCGCCGTCCCGGCGGCCTGGAACGCCTGGCCGTCGTTGCGCCCGTAGCCGTCGTGACAGACCTCCCGGCCGTCCCGCGTCCCGCACACCGTGCAGCGGCGCTGGCGGAACAGCGCGTCGGTGCGCGCGTCCTCCCGGGCGCACGACTGCAGCACGACGACCCCGGCCGCGCTCCCCCCGCGGTCGATCTCCTCGACGGTGCCGCGGCAGGTGTGCAGCTTGCCCGGGTGGAGCTCGGCGACGAGGGCGTCCCATGCCTCGCTCCAGCGGGCGGCGACCACGGTGCCGTCGGCGGCGCCGGGGCGGCGGACGACCATCGCGCGGTGGTCGCGGCCCAGGGTGGCGGCCCCCTGGTCGCGGGGCAGCGCGGCGCCGCTCGCCACGCGCGGCTCGTCCTTGGTCTCGGCCATCAGCAGCACGTTGTGCAGCACCAGCTCCTGGCCCAGCCGCGCGCGGTAGGCGTCCGCCGGCTGGGCGGGCACGATCGCGCCGACGGTCGGGGCGTAGATCATCCGGCCGCCGAGCTCGACGAGCCACTGCCCCTCGCGCAGCCGCTCGTCGCGGGTGCGGCCGTACCAGCGCTCCACGATCTCGACCTGCTCGGGGGGGGCGTCGGCGAGGGTGGTCGCCAGCTCGTCGTACTGGGCGAGGCCGTCGTGCAGGCAGCACAGCCGATCGGTGGAGCGCGCGTGGGCCAGCGCGGCGCGGGCCTCGATCGCGGCGGCGGTCGCCGCGGGGCCCTTCTCGGCGGGGGCCAGCGCCTCGGCGGCGCCGAGCCGGTCGGGGAGCTCCTGCCACTCGCCGCGCTCGTCGGCGGCGATCACGGCCGCGGCGAGGCAGCGCCCGAGGGTCTCGTCCTGCAGGCCGATCGCGGGGTCCTGGGCCTCCGCCTTCATCGTCCGGAAGCCCTCGTCGACCTCTCCCTGCTGGCACAGCTCGTGGGCATCGGCGGGGGGCTCGGCGCCCCCACCGCAGCTGGACAGCGCGGGCAGGGCGGCGGCGAGGACGAGGGCGAACGGGATCGGGTGGCGTGGCATCGGCAGATCCTTCTCCGGAGGGGGAGGATGGACTGCCCGCGCCGTGGGGTCAATCGCCCACCGCCGTCCCGGCACAGGCGTGGGCCGCGTCCGGCTCCTCGCGCAGCGGGAGGCCGTCCTTCCAGACCACCGGGACGTCGTCCCACACGCGGCGCACCAGCGCGCAGTAGTCGTCGTAGAACACGTCGAGGTCCACCACCAGGTGGTCGCCCAGCTCCGACGCGGCGTAGAGCCGGTGCTCGCGCAGCAGCAGGTGGGTCACCGGGCCGTGCAGGCGGGCGTGGTCGAGGCGGGTGCCGTTGTCCCGGTTCCAGATCCCGATCAGGCCGTTGGCGTAGCCCGCGATCAGCGTGTCCATCGGCCCCGCCAGCAGGCTCACCACCGGGCTCGAGGGCACGTCCTCGTAGATGAAGCTCGGCTTGGCCTGCCACGGCTGCGTGGGGACCAGCTCCAGGTTCCCGTCCTCGAACCCGGCCACCAGCCAGTCCCCCGAGCGGGTCAGGGCGGTGACGCCGCGCCCCACGGGGTGACGCCCGAGATCCTCGCCGTCCAGGGAGCGCACCACGATCTCGTCCCCGGCGGCGACCAGCAGCAGATCGCCGCCCCGGCCGACCGCGGTGGTCCCGGCGGGAAGGTCGTGGACCGCCCCGGTCAGCCCGTAGCTCCCGCCCCCCTCGCCGTGCAGCGCCACGCACCCCCCCGGAACCGCCAGGACGCGGCGGGCGTCGGCCAGCGCGTGGGTCGCCACCCGCTGGTCCCGGCGGGCGTTCCACACCTCGAGCTGCCCGTCGCGGTCCAGCAGGCACACCACCGAGCCGTCGTCGGCCCGCGCCGCCGCCGCCGCCCGCTGCTCGACCGCGGTTCGCCACGCGGTGGGCTCGGCGGGGGGGGCCTCCCCGTCGTCCAGACGGTGCCAGCCGGTGTGGGTCAGCACCTCGACGGGGTCGTCGTGCAGCATCGGCGCCCGCCACAGCGGCCGTCCGCCGTCGGTGTCCCACAGGCGGACGGTGCCGTCGTCGCTGACCGTCGCCGCCGCCGCGCCGTCGGGGCGGAAGCGCAGCGCGTTGACCTCGCCGGCGTGTCCGGCGAGGACCCGCTCGTCGCCGCTGTCCAGATCGATCAGCCGCGCCGTGCCGTCGCTGAGCGGCACCCCGACCAGGCGCCCGTCCGGGGACACGTCAGGGTAGTACGCCCGGGCGTCCTCCTCGGCCAGCACGCGACCCTGCCCGCTGGCGAGGTCCCAGAGCCGGACGGTGCCGTCGTCCGAGGTGCTGACGACCTGCCCGCGGCCGGGCACGAACGACACCCCGCGGACCATCCCGTGGTGCCCCGCCAGGCTCTGCCGCAGTCGCCCGCTGGCGGCGTCCCAGATCCGGACGCTGCGGTCGTGACCCACGCTGGCGACCCACCGCCCGTCGGGGGAGAACGCCACGTCGTTGACCGTGTCGTGGTGGCCCACCAGCGTGCGGCGCAGGGTCCCGGCCAGCGGGTCCCACAGCTTGATCGTGTGGTCGGTGCTGCACGTCGCCAGCCGGGTGCCGGTGGGGTCGTAGCGCACGGCGCGGACGCCCAGCGCGTGGCCCTCCAGGTGGCGCTCGGCCTCGGCCAGCGCCAGGTCCCAGACGTCCACCGTGTCGCTCCAGCTGCCCACCGCGAGGCGCCGGCCGTCGGGGGCGTAGTCCAGCGAGGTGATGCCCTGGTCGAAGTCGTCGAGCACCAGCCGCTGCTCGCCGCGGGCCACGTCCCAGACCCGCACGGTGCGGTCGGCACCACCGCTGGCCAGCTCCGCCCCGTCGGGTCGGAACGCCAGCCCGACCACCTGGGCGGTGTGGCCGCGGTCCACGCGGCGCACCGGCGCGCGGCGGGTGTCCCACAGCCGCACGGTCTTGTCCGCCCCACCGGTGGCGACCGCGGCCCCGTCGGGGCGGTAGGCCACCGCGTAGAGCCCGTCGTCGGAGCGCCCCAGCAGGATCGGCTCCCCGCCGGCGCGGGGGTCCCACAGCATCACGGTGCCGCCGAACGAGGCGGTCGCCAGGCGCGCGCCGTCGGGGCTGTAGGCCAGGTCCCAGACCTTGCCCTCGTGGCCGCGCAGCACGTGCTGCAGTGCACCGCTGTCGGCGTCCCACAGCCGCACCGTGCGATCGGCGCTGCCCGAGGCCAGCTGGTGCCCGTCGGGGCTGTAGGCCACGTTGGCGACGCTGCCCTCGTGGCCGCGCAGCGCCCGCAGCTCGCGCCACGTGGCGGTGTCCCACACCCGCACGACCCGGTCCCAGCCACCGGTGGCGAGCCGCGCGCCGTCGGGGCGCCAGGCGACCCCGTAGACCCGGTCCTGGTGGCCGTCGAGGACCACCGGCTCGGCGTCGCCCTGCAGATCCCAGATGCGGATCGTGCGGTCGTGCCCGGTGGAGGCCAGCCAGCGGCCGTCGGGGCTGTAGCGCAGGTAGTTGACCGCGCCGACGTGGCCCTTGCGCAGCGTGGCCTCGCCGCTGGCGAGGTCCCACAGCCGGATCGTGCCGGACCAGCTCGCCGAGGCCAGCTGGCGGCCGTCGGGGGAGAAGTCGACGGCGTAGACCTGATCGTCGTGGCCGCGCAGCACCCGCGCCTCGCGGGTGGTGACGTCGAACAGGTAGATCGCGCGATCCCCGCACGCCGCGGCGAGGGTCTGTCCGTCGGGGGAGAACGCCAGCGCGTTGACCAGCGAGCCCAGCTCGCGGTGCCACAGCAGCGGGTCGCGGGACAGCCGCCACCACAGCGCGCGGGCCAGCGGCGAGTCCTCGGTCTCCAGCGAGCCGCGCAGCAGCGCCCGGGCCTCCAGCAGGTCTCCCCGCGCCAGCGCCGCCCGCGCTCCCTCCCGCTGGGCGCTGGCGCGCTGGGCCTCGGCGGTGGCCCGGCCGTTCCGCGCCACCTGCTCGCTCTCGGCCAGCGTCAGCGCCGCGATCACGCTGACCAGCGTGATCAGCACCAGCCCGCCGATCGCCGCGGCCCAGGCCAGCCGCCGGGTGCGCTGCTTGCGCTGCTCCTGCTGCTCGCCGGCGGCCAGGAAGCGGCCGATCCGCGCCGGCACGGGGGAGGAGATGCGCCCCAGCAGCCGCTGCGCCTCGTGGAGCGCCTCGCCGTGCCACACCTCCTCGGCGGGAGCGCCGCGCTTCTCCCACAGCTCGGCGGCCTGGCCCACCTCGGCGAGGAACACCAGCTCCTCGCGGCCCTCCTCGATCCAGTGGGCCAGCTGGGCCCAGCGGGCGATCAGCGACTCGTGGACCAGCTCCAGCCGCGCCCCGGCCGCGTCCTCGTCGCCGCCCTTGCTGACCGACACCAGCCGCGAGGCGGTCAGCCGCGCGAGCACCTCGTCGGCGCCGGGGCCGAGGCCCTCCAGCGCGTCCTCGGTGCCCACCACGCGGCGGGTGCCCTCGGGGGTCACCAGCCGCAGCAGCAGCTCGCGGGCCTGGCGGATCTGCTCGGGGCTGAGCCCCTCGAGCACCCCCTCGGCGTGCTCGGCCAGCGCCCCGGCGACCCCGCCGATCGCCTCGTACGACACCCGCTGCAGCAGCCGCGCCTTGCGGTCGCGGCGGTCCCACAGCGTGCGCACCGCGAACTGCAGCAGCGGCAGGCACGCCGGCTCGCCGGCGACCTCGGCGATCATCTCGTCCACCAGGCCGGGGTCGTCGAAGCGGTAGTCCACGGCGTCCAGCGGACGCAGCAGGATCTCGGCCAGCGCCTCGGTACCCGGGCTGCGCACCACCGTGACGCGGCCCAGCGCCTCGCGCACCTCGGGGCCCAGCGCCAGCCGGCCGAGGAAGTCGTCGCGCAGCGTGAACACCACGCGCACCGGGCCCAGCGGGTCGTCCGCGGCGGTGCAGATCGCCTGCATGAACGCGGCCCGCTCCCGCTCGTCGTCGACCATCGAGACCAGCTCCTCGGCCTGGTCGACGAACAGCAGCACCCGGCAGCGCTCCCGCTCGGCGAGCTGCTGCAGCATCAGCCCCAGCAGCGCCGGGGACTCGCGCAGGCGGCCGGCCAGGACCAGCGGGTCCAGGGGGGCGGGCTCCTCGCGGAGGGCGGGCTCGACGGCGACGGTGTCGGCCTGCGACGACGGCGGCTCGACCTCGCCCGGATCGGGCATCTCGGCGGTCAGCAGCCGCGAGATCGAGGCGCGGCGGGGCACCGGGCGGTCGCTGCCCGACGTGCGGGTCGAGCGCCAGCGGGCGGTGCTCTCGCCGGTCAGCAGCCGCTGGGCGACGGCGACGAACGGGTCGTTGCCCGGCCGCAGCGCGAGCACCATCCACGACGCCTGCTCGCGCAGCCGCGGGATCACACCGGCCTGGACGAACGAGCTCTTGCCCGCCCCGGACGGCCCCACCACCGGCAGCACCGGCTCCTCGCGGACCCGCTCGAGGAACGCGGCGATCTCGGCGTCGCGGCCGAAGAACACGTGGGCGTGGCGCTCGGTGAACGGCTGCAGCCCGCGGAACGGGCTCTCCTCGCTGAGCAGCTCGCGGCCGCCGTGGAGCATCGCCTGCAGGGCGCGCACCACGTCGGCCGCGGAGGGGCGCTCCTCGGGGTCCTTGGCCAGGCAGCGCAGGATCAGGTCGGCCAGGTCGGTGGGGACCTCCGAGAACGCCTCTGGGACGGGGATCGGCTCCGGACTGGTGACCTTCAGCGCCAGCGTCATCGGGTGGGTCTCGTGGTCCTGGTACGGCCGGAAGCCGAGCACCAGCTCGTAGAGCAGCACCCCCAGGGCCCAGATGTCCGCCGGCTCCGCGATCCCGCTGGCCTCCCACTGCTCCGGCGCCATGTACGCCGGCGTTCCGCACAGCCGCTTGCCCTCGGTCTCGACGCCGGACGCCAGCTCCACCTCGGGGAGCCCGCCGCCGCCGAGGGAGCCCAGCGCGTCGGGGCTGCCCACCGACTTGGCCAGCCCGAAGTCCACCACCCGCAGCCGCCCGTCCCGGGGGATCAGCACGTTCTCGGGCTTGAGATCGCGGTGCAGCACGCCCCCGCGGTGGGCCTCGGCCAGCGCCTCGGCGATGGCCAGCCCGAAGCGCATCGTCTCCCGCGGGCTGGGCGGCTCCTGCTCGAAGCGCTCCCGCAGGGTCTGGCCCTCGAGGTACTCCAGCGCCACGTAGGGCCGCTCGCGGTACTCGCCGACGGCGTGGATCGCCACGATGTGGGGGTGGCTGAAGCGGGCGGTGGTCTGGGCCTCGAACAGGAACCGCTCGGCGGCGTCGCGGGACCCCATCCGCCGCGGCTGGACCACCTTGAGCGCGACCTTGCGCCCCAGCTTGGTGTCCCGCGCGAGGTAGACCTCGCCCATCCCGCCGCGGCCCACCAGCCGGACCACCACGAAGTGGTCGACCATCGTGCCGGGCCCCAGCAGGCTGGCGGTGTCCGCGGCCAGCGCGTCGGGTCCCTCGTCGGGCGCGCGCCCGTCGTGGGACCAGCGCATCGTGGGCGTGCGGTCCTCGTCGCGGCTGTCCATCGCGGCCACGATACCGCATCGCGGCGGGCGTTTCGCACCCGCTGCAGCGATCCCCTTGCGGCCTCGTCGAATGGAATTAGCTTTGACTCACAAGGAGGCGACCATGGGACTGGCGGAGAAGCAGTGCATCCCCTGCAGCGGTGACGTCCCGCCGCTGTCGACGGCCGACCAGCGGAGGCTCCTCGCGGAGCTGGGCCACGACTGGACGATCAACGCCGAGGGCCACGTGGAGAAGCGCTTCGCGTTCGACGACTTCGCCGGCGCGATCGCGTTCGCCGACCGGGTCGGGATCGTCGCCGAGCTCGAGGGCCACCACCCCGACCTGCACGTGGGCTGGGGGTACTGCACGGTGGAGATCTGGACCCACGCGATCGACGGCCTGACCGAGAGCGACTTCATCCTCGCGGCCAAGGTCCAGCGGGCGTTCGACGCGACGTAGCCGGAGGCGAGGCGCGGCGGCCGCGAACAGCGCGGTCGGCCGGCGCCGGCGATCAGGGCAGGCCCATCAACCGTGGACCGCCGGCCGGGGCGGGCAACGCGCGGTCGATGGCGCAGGTCCGCCTCACGGTGACCTCGCCCCACGAGTCCCAGCCGTAGGGGTCGTCGGTCCGCGGCGGGGCGGCGGTGAGGCACAGCCCGACCAGCTCCTCCACGGTCCAGTGGTCGGCGGGCAGGAACACCACGTAGGAGCGTCCGAGAACCTGCACCGCCTCGGCCAGCGCGGCCGCGGCCCCGTCGCCGCGGGGGATCTCGCGCGGGGCGGCGCCGACCGCGATCACCCAGGTCGCGTCCGAGCCCGCGGGCAGCCCCAGATCGCCCGCGCCGGGGGCCATCCCGCCGTCCAGCACGTAGACCGACTGCTCCATCGGCGGCCAGGGGCCGGCGGCGGTGCCGAACAGGTCTGCACTTCCCGTGTCGGCGGCGATCAGCGCGGCGAGGATCCCCGCCGCCTCGGAGAGCTCCTCGTCGCGGCCTGCGCCGTCGCCGAGCGTGGCCTTGCCGGTCTTTCGCGGGGGAGGATCCTCGACGGGCTCCTCCACCGGCACGATCCCGATCCCCGGGCCGAGGCCCAGGGGATCTCCGCGGGATTCGCCCGGCAGCCACAGGAACTCCACCTCGCCCAGGCGCGTCCAGTCCAGGTAGGGGCTGCGGAGCTCGTCGGGGTACGCGGGTCGCTCGGTGAGCAGCGCCACCGTCGACGGCGCCGCCATCCGTCCGTCGGTCCACGGGTCGTGGTCGATCAGCACGCGAGCCGGAGAGTCGGGGGCCAGCGCGAGCAGCGCGCGGTCGTCCCCTGCGACCTCCATCGAGGGGACCTCGGTGCCTGCGGAGCTGGCCTGCAGCTGGGTCCAGCCGCCCCCGTCCCAGGCCTTCGTTCCGCCGATCTGCGACACCCGCTGCGCCCGGATCTCCGGCGGGGGCGCGGGCAGCGCGTCCACCTGCTCGGCCAGCGCCAGGCTGCGCACCAGGGCGGTGTCCGCCTCGAGGCTGCGGGCCTGGTACCACCCCACGCCGTGCACGCCCCCGAGCACCCCCAGCGCCAGCAGCGTCGCCAGGCCGCTGACGAGGGCGTACGGCCTGAAGAGCGCGCGCGCGGCGGCCAGCGCCGGGATCGCCCCGGCGATCGCCGCCACCGCCATCGCCGCGATCCCCACCCGCGTGGCCGCCGCCCGCTCGAGGAGCGCCAGCGACAGCAGCGCGGCGAGCTCCTCGGGCATCGCCGAGCCGATCCACTCGTGGACCAGCATCAGGCGATCGATCCGCGCCGCCACCACCGCGGCGCCCACGGCCAGCACGGTGCACGTCACCGCCAGGGCCCGGGCGGCGGCGCCCCGCTGGGCGTCCCGGTCCTCGGTCCCGATGCGTGCGGCGGCCAGCACGATGCCCATCCCGCCCAGCAGCAGCAGGCCTGCCGGCGCCGCGGTCACCGCGTCGAGGCCCCGCGACGACACCACCGCCCACGCCGTCACCACCAGCCAGCCCACGGCGCCGACCCCCGCCGCCGCCGCGGCCGGTCCCCAGGACCAGCGGGCCTCCTTGCCCGCGCCGATCACCGCGGCCAGCCCGACCAGCAGCGCCGTCAGCGCCAGCAGCACCGCCGCGCCCCACAGCGCCATCCACTCGGGAAGTGGCGCGATCGCGAGCCCGGCGAAGGTCAGCGAGTCCCGCTGGTCGGGGGAGGCGTAGGGCAGCGCATCGCCCAGCTGGACCAGGCCCGCGACGCGACCGAGGACGCCCAGCGCCACCGTGGTCCCCGGCAGCAGCAGCCACACCAGCGCCGGGACGCGGATCCGGAGCGCCGCCACGATGGCGGGGATCAGGGCCACCGTCCCGGCGATGATCAGCAGCCCCAGGACCCCGTACATGAACGGGCCGCCGTTGTGGAAGGCCACGACCACTCGATCCATGGAACGCCCCCTCTCCGCCACAGGCGATGGTAGACCGTCCCGCCGCTCGTGTCGCGGGCCGGGCGCCCCCGGCCGGGGGACGTCACAGGTCGCGGCGGGGCGGCAGCGCCGCGGAGGCGACCAGCAGGCCGGCGGCCAGCGCCACCGCGGAGAGCACCGCGGCGAAGGCGGTCTCGAGGCCGGCGACGACATCTTGCTGCAGCATCGCCTGCAGCGCCACGAAGCCGACGCTGCCCGGCACGAGCAGCATGATCCCGGGGACCACCGGGACCAGCGACGGGCGCCGCGAGAGGCGGGCGTAGAGGTTGCCGAACAGGCCGACCCCGAGGCCCCCGAGGAACGCCGGCGCCGGGGGCTCCATCACCCCCGCGCCCAGCCGGGCGCAGGCCAGCGCCAGCAGCGCCGAGGCGAGGATCCACGGCGCGTCGCGCCAGCGGGCGCGGAACAGCACCAGCAGGCACAGCGCGGCGACCACCGCCGCGACCCACACCGCGCCGTCCGGCAGCGGCGCGGACGCCGGCGCCGACGCGGATACCGGCAGCAGGGCTCGAGCGTGCCCGCCGAGGACCACCCCGAGGCCGATCTGGAGGAACACCGTCGCCGCCCCGGTGAGCCGCGCGGTGCCCGACACCCAGTGACCCGTGGCCAGCTCGTTGGCCGCCACCGTCAGCGTCATCCCGGGGACCAGCACGATCAGGCCCGAGAGCAGCACCACGGGGGCGGCGAGCCCCGGCCACAGCCAGCCGGCGGCGGCGGACGACGCGGCCGCCACCGCCGCGGCGAGCAGCAGGTACAGCCGGGCCACCGCCGCCACCCGGGTGGCCAGCAGCGCCAGCAGCCCGACCTCGAGCCCGACGGCCCCGGAGGCGACGACCTCGGGCCAGCCGCCCCCGAAGAACGGCGTGACCGCCGCGCTGGTCAGCGCCGTCGCCAGCGCCGTCGTCGCCGGCCCGTAGGGCGGCGGCTCGACCTCGATGCGCTCGATCTCCGCCGCCGCCGCGCGCACGTCCAGCGTGCCGTCCAGCAGCTCGTCGGTGACCTCGTCGAGGCGCACCAGCTTGTCCAGGTGCAGCTCCCCGGGCTCCACCCGCGCGAAGGCGCCGCGCTGGTGTCCGGCCGGGCCGAACGACGCGCTGAGCGAGGTGGGCGTCGAGAAGAACTGCCCGCGCACGCCGAGGCGGGCGCTGACCCGGGTCAGCGTCGCCTCCAGCCGGTGGGCGGGGATCCCGTGGCGGTGCAGCGCGGCCCCCAGCGCCAGCAGGAACGCCTCGTCCCGCGCGCGCACCGGGCGGGGCGGGGGAGGGGGTGGTTCCGGGGTCGGGAACCGTCGAATGTTCGACAGCGTCTTCATGTCGGGTAAGATAGTTCCTTTGCGGGATAACTCCATCGAATAGAATGCGTATTACGCCGATGAACAAGGCTCTCGACCGAATCGACTTCGGAATCATCGAAGCTCTGCAGAACGATGCGCGGATATCCAACAAGGAGCTGGCCGCGCGAGTGGGCCTGGCCCCCTCCAGCTGCCTCGAGCGGGTGCGGCGGCTGCGGGGCGACGGTGTGCTGCGCGGGTTCCACGCCGACGCCGCCCCCGAGGCGCTGGGGATCGGCCTCGAGGCGATGATCTCGGTGCGCCTGCGGGTCCACTCGCGGGCGGCGTTCGAGAGCTTCGGGGAGCACGTCCGGGCGCTGCACGAGGCGGTGGCGGTGTACCAGCTCGGCGGCGTGGACGACTTCCTGGTCCACGTGGCGGTGCGGGACGCCGAGCACCTGCGCGAGCTGGTGATGGACCAGTTCACCGCCCGGCCGGAGGTGGAGCGGATGGTGACCGCCCTGATCTTCGAGCACCACCGCGCCGCGGCGCTGCCGCGCTACGCGGAGTGAGGCCGGCGTGGGGGAGCCGTCCGGCCTGCGGCGGGTGCTGGGCCTGCCCGCGGTGACCTTCGTCGCCGCCGGCTTCGTGATCGGCGGCGCGGTCCTGGCGCTGACCTGGGTCCCGTCCTGCGCCGGGATCGTCTCGGGGCTCTCGCTGGAGACGCTGGCGTCCTACGCCGCGCCGGGGGAGGGGGCGGACCGGGACGCCGGCAAGGGAGAGGGCGCTGGCGACACCCAGGATCCCATGGGGAGGTGATCGCGATGACGGGACACCCGAGGGGGGCTCCGCGTCCCGGGCTGGTGGCGCTGGCGGTGCTGGCTGCGCTGGCGGCGGTGGGCTGCCCGATCCGCGAGGACGACATGGGGGAGCACCCCTGTCCGGGGCCGTGCCTCGACATCGAGCCGCGGCACCACGACTTCGGCGAGGTGCCGGCGGGCAGCGAGGTCGTGCGCGGCTGGACGCTGACCGCGGTGGGCAGCGAGGCGGTGACCGTCGGGGACCTGTGGCTGGACGGCCCCGGGTCGCTGGCGCTCGACGACGCGCTGCTGCGGACCCCGCTGGCGCCGGGGGAGGAGGCGTGGTTCCGCGTCACCTACGCGCCCCCGTCCGAGGAGGTGCTGGACGCCACGATCCACGTCGCCAGCGACGATCCGTTCGAGCCGGATGTGGCGATCCCGCTGGTCGGCCGGGGGATCGCGCCGGTGATCGAGCTGACCCCGACGGGGTGGGACGCCGGGGACCCGCACCTGGGCTGCGACCAGGCCACCTCGGTCCAGATCCGAAACGTGGGCTCGGCGCCGTTGACGCTGCAGGGCGTCGGCCTGGTCTCCACGAGCTCCGACCTCGCCGTGGAGGTCCCGTTCGACGACGGGACGGTGCTGCCGCCGCTGGCGGTGGAGTCGCTGTCGCTGTTCTACCGGCCCCGGGACGAGGAGCCCGACGAGGGGTTGCTGACGGTGTACAGCGACGATCCGGTGACCCCCGAGGCCTCGGTGGTGCTGAGCGGCACGGCCCACTCCGCCGGCGAGGTCGAGGACGCGTTCGTGGTCCAGGGCGAGGCCCAGGCGGACCTGCTGTTCGTGGTGGACAACACCGAGACGATGGAGTGGTACCAGGCGGGGCTGGGCCAGAGCATCGAGAAGCTGGTGGACGCCCTGGCGCCGACCGGGGTCGACGCGCGCGCCGCGGTGATCACCACCGACGACGGCGTCCTCGTCGGGCCGGTCCTCGACGTCGCCGCGCCGGACTTCGCGGAGAGCTTCGCCGCGCAGGCACAGGTCGGGCTGCTCGGCGACCCGTGGGAGCGCGGGCTGCTCTACGCCCGGGACGCGGTGACCGCGCCGTTGACCGACCCCGGCGGGCCCAACGAGGGGCTGCTGCGGGACACCGCCAGCCTGCACGTGCTGGTGGTCAGTGACACCGACGACCACGCCACCGACGACGTGCTCGACCTGGTGGAGACGATCGCGGCGGCCAAGCCCGCGCCGGACTTCCTGACGGTGCACGGCATGACCGGCCAGTGGGCGGGCTGCAGCTGGTGGTACGCCGACGCCGACCCGGCGGACCGCTACGAGACGGCGATCGACGCCACCGGTGGCGCGTCGGCCTCGATCTGCGACCTGGACTGGGAGGCGTGGTTCGAGGCCATCGTGTGGCCGCCCCCGCACGTCGACGGGGTGTTCCCGCTGTCCGACGAGCCGGTCCCGGAGACCCTCGAGATCGAGGTCGACGGCGCGCCGGCCAGCGGGGGCTGGTCGCTGGACCCGTATACCCCCGCGGTGGTCTTCGCGCCGGACGCGATCCCGGGGCTGGGCGCGCAGGTGGTGGTGCGGTACGTGCGCCAGGGGGAGTGCTAGGCTGGGGTCCCCGGAGGGGAGGACCATGACCGGATCACGCTGGCTCGCCGCCCTGCTGCTGCCCGTCCTGCTCGTCGCCTGCAAGAAGCCCGAGGAGGCCACCGATCCCGGGGACGTGGCGTGTGGCGGCGACGAGGTGGTGGTGGAGATCACGACCGCCGACGATCTGACCCTGCGCGCGGACCTGTTGCCGGCCCCCGAGGCCGGCCGCGGCGCGGTGGTGTTGTTCCACATGAAGCCCCCGGGGTACCACCGCGGCAACTGGCCCGAGCGAGTCCGCGCCGCCCTCGGCGCCGAGGGGGTGTCGGTGCTGAACGTCGATCGCCGCGGCGCGGGCGAGTCCGAGGGGGTCGCCGAGGACGCCTACCTCGGCCCGGGCGCGCTGCGCGACATGGAGGCCGCGGTGCGGCTGCTGACCGACGGCGGCCTCGGCTGCGCCGTCGACTCGACCCACCTGGTGCTGGTCGGCGCGTCGAACGGCACCACCGCCGTGATGGACTACACCGTCGCCCACGACGCCGCGCTGCCCGCCCCGGTCGCCGACGTGTGGATGTCCCCCGGGACCTACACCGAGAACCAGAACGCCATCGCCGACCACCGCTCCACCCTCGACCCGCTGCCGATGCTGTGGCTGTACCCCACCACCGAGCCGTGGGCCGAGGATCACGTCGCCGGCGCCTCGGAGCACTGGACCCTGACCCGGCGCGGCGACCAGCACGGCACCAAGATGTTCGACGGCGGGGAGCTGGAGGACCAGACGGTGGCGGACCTGACCGGGTTCGTCGCGACCCACGCCGGCCCCTGACGGGGGCCTACCACCCGGTCCCGAAGAACAGGTACACGCCGCCGACGGCGCCGAAGGCGAGGTCGTCGTAGCCGTCGCCGTGCAGATCGGTGGGCGGCGCGATGCCGCCGCTGCCCAGGTCCTGGAACGTGGCGGCGGCATCGGCCAGGGGGATGTCGCCGCTGATCGGGACGCGGAACAGCACGACGTTGTCGCTGGCCGCGGAGCGGACCATCACCTCCTGTAGCCCGTTGCCGTCGGTGTCGCCGGCGAACGCCACCGCGGCGCCGAGGGCATCGCCGGCGGCCCCGCCGGCGAGGTGGGCGCTGGCGGCGTCGACCTCGGCGCTGGCCGGCGGCGGGCCGGGGAACAGGAACGCGGCGCCCCAGGTCTTGTCGAAGCCGGGCGCGCCGAGCAGCAGGTCGGGCGTGGCGTCGCCGGTCAGATCGTGATCGCCGGCGAGGGCCACGCCGACGCCGTCGTCGAACTCCATCCCGGTCAGGATCGCGTCGGCGCTGGAGAGGTCGCCGGAGGCGGGCGTCGGGCCGCGCACGAGGTAGACCGTGCCGGCCCCGGCGGTTCCCCGTGGCGCGCCGATCAGCAGGTCGCCGTAGCCGTCGCCGTCCACGTCGCCGGCGTGGGCCAGCGAGGTGCCGGCGCGCTCGTCGCCCCCGGCCCCGCTGAGCGTCACGTCGGCGTCGTCGAGGTGGTGCCCGCCCGAGGCCACCGGGCCGTAGACCACGAACACGGTCCCCGGGCAGGTCATCGAGGAGCAGGTGTGCTCGTCTCCGGGATCGCCGATCAGCAGGTCGGCGTAGCCGTCGGCGTTCAGGTCGCCGTCCAGCGCCAGCGCCCCGCCGCACTCGTCCCAGCCCGAACCGCCGAAGCGGGCGTGGACGGTGTCGATCGCGACCTCGCCGGTGACGGGGCCGAGGGCCAGGTATACCGCCCCCTCGGTGGAGCCGAAGCCCACCGGCCAGATGTCGGGCGCGCCCACGGCGACGTCGGGGAACCCGTCGCCGTCGACGTCCCCGCCGCCGGCCACCGCGGCGCCGGTGCGGCTGTCGGCCCACACCCCGGTGAGCAGCGCGTCGGGGTTGGTCAGCAGCGTGTCCCCGGGGGGGAACGGCCCGCGGACGACCATCGCCGCCCCCTGGACGACCTCGTCGACCACGTGCTCGGCCAGGCCGATCACCACGTCGAGCTGGCCGTCGCCGTCCCCGTCCCCGGCCCAGTCCAGCGCGGTGACCGGCTCGGTGGGATCGGGCAGCAGCAGCGCCGCGTCGGCGAAGCCCGGGTCGTAGATCCCGGTCAGCCCGCACGGATCGGTCTCCCCGTCGCAGTTGTCGTCGATGCCGTTGCCGCACTCCTCGTCCGCCCCGGGGTTGACGTCGGGATCGCTGTCGTCGCAGTCCTCGGTCTCGTCGTAGCCGTCCCCGTCGGCGTCGGGCGGACCGGTGTCGTCGTCGCCGGTGTCGTCGTCGCCGGCGTCGTCGTCGGCGCCGTCGTCGTCCGCGACGTCGTCGTCCGCGACGTCGGTGGTGTCGTCGTCGCCGTCGTCGTCGTCCATCGGCTCGGGACAGCCGGGCAGGGTCAGCATCAGCAGCAGCGCGATCCAGGGTGCGGTGCGGGTCATCGTCCACCCCTCCCATGAGGTGCGGCGGGATTGTACTGGTTTTCGGATCGTCGTTGGGCGAGGTCAGCGCCCGAGCAGGACCATCGCCGCTTCGAGCACGCCGCCGCCCACGGCGTTGGCCTTGTCCGAGACGCGCGCGACCACCTCGGGCGCGGCGACGGGGTCGACGTCCCCGACCTTCTGCCCGGCCCGCACCGCCGTCCCGTCCGCGATCAGCCCGCGGACCACGCCCGCGACGTCGGCGTCCACCGGGCGGCCGTCGGTGACCCCCACGGTCTGCCCCGCGTCGACCCGCTGGCCGATCCCGACCAGCCCGCGGAAGGTGCCCGCGATGGCGCTGCGCACCACCCGCCGCTCGCGCTCCCCGCCGCGGGCGCCGGGCAGCCCGTCGAAGGCCAGGGTCGAGCCCGCGTAGCACACCCGCCCGAGATCGTGCCCGCGGGTGGTCTCGACCGCGGCGTGGCAGTCCTCGCCGGCGGTGAAGCCCGGCCCGATCCCGATCACCAGCGGCGCGTCGGCCAGCGTCGTGTCGTGGCCGCGCTTGAGCACCCGGCCGTCCACCAGCAGGTCCGGCTCGACGCCCGGCGGCGCCGGCCGGTCGGGGCAGGCCACCACCGGCACCGAGTGGTCCCAGTCCCAGCGCCCCAGCTCGGGGGGCACCGCGTGGCGCGCCAGCACGCCCTCCACCTCCGCGCTGCCCTCCAGCACGGCGGTGGCGAACGCGGTGCGGCGTCGCACGCACCACGGCGCGCTGCGCTCGGTGACCAGCACGCGGAAGCCGGCCAGGAACAGGCGTCGAGCCGCGCCGGTGGCCAGATCGCCCCCGCCGCGGACCACCACCAGCGGGGCGTCGTCGCCCAGCAGGCGTCCCCGCCGGTGCCGCTCGCTCACGGCCGCTCCGCGCGGGGGTTGGCGGCGGCCAGCGCGGCCCGCGCCTCGTCCCCGTCGGCGCCCAGCCACTCGCCGAGCACCTCGACGCCGTGCTCGCCCAGGAACGGGGCGCGGCCGATGCGCGGCCGTTCCCGGCCCGGGGTCTTGAACGGGTTGCCCAGGGTGGGGATCGTGGCGCCGCCGCCGACGTCCACGTCGACCACCATCTCCTGGTGCTTCAGCTGTGGACCGTCGAGCACCTGGGCGACGTTCATCACCGGCGCGGCGGGGACCCCCGCGGCGTTGAGCCGCTCGAGCCACTCGTCGGCGGTGCGGGTGCGCAGCACCTCGAGCAGCTTCGGCTCGATCTCGCGGCGGTGCTCGATGCGCGCGGCGTTGGTCGCGTAGCGGGGGTCGGTGGCCCACTCCGGGTGGCCCACCGCCTCGGCCAGCGCGACCCAGAACTTCTCGACGAAGATCGCCAGCACGATCGGCCGGTCGGCGGTATCGGCGCACAGGTAGGGGAACACCGCGTTGTGCCCCGAGCCGGCCGGCGGGGGTACGTCGCCGGTGGCCCAGTAGGCCTGGGCGATGTAGGTCAGCTGCGCGACCAGCGAGTCCAGCAGCGAGACCGACACGAAGCAGCCCTCGCCGGTCCGCTCGCGGCGGTACAGCGCCGCCGCGATCAGCGTCACGCAGTTGCTGCCCCCCACCAGGTCGCCGGCGGGGATCCCCATCCGCACCGGCACCCGCCCCGGCTCCCCGGTCAGGCTCATCGCGCCCGACAGCGCCTGGATCACCAGGTCGTAGCTCGGTCGCTCGGCCCACGGGCCGTCCTCGCCGAACCCCGTCAGCGAGCACACGATCAGCCGCGGGTTGACGCGGTGCAGGCTCCCGGCGTCGATCCCCAGCCGCTCGGCCACGCCGGCGCGGTAGTTGTAGAACACCACGTCGGCCTCGCGGGCCAGCCGGTACAGCAGCGCGCGGCCGGCGTCGGTCTCCAGATCGATCACCACGCTGCGCTTGCCGCGGTTGGCCCCGAAGAAGTAGCTGCTGATCCCGGGGTGGGCCGCGGGGGGCAGGCCGCGGACCTCGTCGCCGCCCGGGGGCTCGATCTTGACGACATCGGCGCCGAGGTGCGCCAGCAGCATGCTGCCGAACGGCCCGGCCAGCATCCGGGTCAGGTCGAGGACCTTGACGCCTTCGAGCATTCCTGGCTCCTCGCGATGGTGCGAGTCAGACCACTTCCGGCTCGCGGAAGGTGCCGTAGACCTCGCGGAACACGCCGGCCATCTCGCCGACGGTGGCGTAGGCCTCGACCGCCTCGATCAGCGCCGGCATCACGTTGCGCTTCGCCCTCGCGTCGTCGGCCAGCCGCTCGAGCGCGGTCCGCACCGCGCCGTCGTCGCGCTCGGCGCGGACCTTCTCGAGCCGGGTGATCTGCTCGTCCTGGGCCTCTCGCCGGTAGGGGTGCATCTCGACGTCGTGCTGCTCCTCCTCGGTGCGGTAGCAGTTGACCCCGACCTTCTTGACCTCGCCGCGCTGCATCGCCAGCTCGGTGCGGTACGCCTGCTGGCTGACCTGGTTCTGGATCCGGCCCGTGGCGATCCCGTCGACGATCCCGCCGGCGTCGCGGACCTGCTGCATCTCGCCGACGATCAGCTCCTCCATCTCGTTGGTCAGGGCCTCCACGTAGTAGGAGCCGGCCAGCGGGTCGACGGTGTCGGCGAGCCCCATCTCCTCGACCATGATCTGCATCGTCCGCAGCGATATCTGGGCCGCCCGCTCCGACGGGATCGTGTAGGCCTCGTCGTAGCTGCACAGCGCCATCGTCTGGGTCCCGGACAGCGCCGAGATCAGCGCGTAGTACGCGCCGCGGACGATGTTGTTCTCCGGCTGCTCGATGGTCAGCCCGCCACCCCCGCCGCCGGCGATCATCCGCATCCACATCGACCGCTTGTCGGTGCAGCCGTAGTCCTCCTTCATCATCCGCGCCCACAGCCGCCGCCCGGCGCGGAACTTGGCGACCTGCTCGAACAGGTTGCCGTAGATGTCGAAGTTGAAGCTCAGGCGCGAGGCGACCTCGTCGGCGGACAGCCCGCGCTCCATCACGTGGTCGATGTAGGCCCGCGCGATCTCGAAGGCGAACGCCATCTCCTGCTGGGGGTTGGCCCCCGACTCGCGGATGTGGTAGCCGCAGACGCTCACCGGGTTGTAGCGCGGCATGTTGTGCGCGCACCACTCGATGGTGTCGCCCACCAGCCGCACCGAGTCCTCGACGGGGTAGATCCAGGTGCCGCGCCCGACGAACTCCTTGAGGATGTCGTTCTGGGTGTTGCCCGGCATGCGCTGCACGTCGAAGCCGCGCTTCTCCACCAGCGCCGCCACCATCGCGATCATCAGCGAGGCCATCGAGTTGATCGTCATCGAGACGCTGATGCGATCCATCGGGATGCCCTCGAAGGCCGCCTCGAAGTCCGCCAGCGTGTCGATCGCCATCCCCACGCGCCCGACCTCTCCCTCGGCCATCGGGTCGTCGCTGTCGTAGCCCAGCTGGGTCGGCAGGTCGAAGGCGACGTTGAGCCCGGTCTGGCCGTTCTCGATCAGCCAGTGGAACCGCTGGTTGGTCTCGCTGGGCGTGCCGAACCCGGCGTACTGCCGCATCGTGAACACCCGCCGGCGGTACATCTCGGCATGGATCCCGCGGGTGAACGGGTACTCGCCGGGGCGGCCGATGTCGCGGGCCCAGTCGCGGCCCTCGAGGTCCTCGGGGCCGTAGATCGGCTTGGGGCGGATCCCCGACTCGAGCACCACCTCGCGCAGGGGCGGCTTGGGCCGCTTCGTCCTGTCTCGTTCGTCGCTCATGACACCAGCTCCCTCAGCTGGTCCGGCATCTCGTCGAGCGAGCTGCCGAACGGGAGGACCTTCTCGACGCCGAGCTCCAGCAGCGCAGGGATGTCGGCGCGGGGGATGTTGCCGCCCACCACCACCGGCACCTCGCCGAGCCCGGCGGCGGCCAGCGCGGGCAGCAGCTTCTGGCACAGCGGCACGTGGGCGCCGGACAGGATCGACAGCCCGACGATGTCGGGGTCCTCCTGGACGGCGGCGGCGACGATCTGCTCCACCGACTGCTTCAGCCCGGAGTAGATGACCTCGAAGCCCGCGTCGCGCAGGGCCCGCACCACGACCTTTGCGCCGCGGTCGTGGCCGTCGAGCCCCGGCTTGGCGATCAGGATCCGGATCGGTTGCATACGGTCCTCCTCGGGTGGGGATCGCATTCTGTTACGCGTCACGCGCGCGGCGCAAATGATAGGGGACGCTCGCCCGTTGTTCACTGCAACGGCCACAGGATGGGCACGAAGATCGACGCGGCGGCCCAGACCAGCAGGTTCAGCGGGGCGCCGAGCTTGACGTAGTCGAGGAAGCGGTAGCCGCCGGAGCCATAGACCAGCAGGTTGGTCTGGTAGCCCACCGGCGAGGCGAAGCACGCCGACGCGCCGAAGCAGATCCCCACCAGGAACGGCCGGGCGTCGACGCCCATCGACTGGGCCACCGACAGCCCGATCGGGACCAGCAGCACGGCGGTGGCGTTGTTGGACAGGAACAGGCTCAGCACGCTGGTCAGCCCGATCAGCACCGACAGCACCACCCGCGGGCTGGCGCCCTCGAACCAGCCCAGCGCGGTGGTGGCGTACAGCTCGGCGGCGCCGGTCTGCTGCAGCGCCGCGCCCAGCGCCAGCGTCCCGATGATCAGCATCAGCACCTTGACGTCCACCGAGCGGTAGGCGTCGCGCAGGCTCAGGCAGCCGGTGATCAGCATCAGGAACGTGGCGGCCAGCGCGCAGGTCAGGATGTCGGCCAGCCCGAGCGTCGCGGCGGCGACCATCGCCAGGAAGATCCCGGCGGCCAGCGGCGCCTTGCGGGTGTTGACGATCCGGTGCACCACGTCCTCGACCACGATCAGGTCCCCGCCCGCGCGCAGCGTGTCCATGTGGTCGACCGGGGTCTGGACCAGCAGGATGTCGCCCACCGAGAGCCGCAGCGAGCGCACCTTCTGCCACGAGTAGTGGACCCGGCGGCGCTTGACGCCCAGCAGGTGGATGTGGTGGTCCAGCGTGGCGGTGACGTCCTCCAGCCGCCGGCCGATGTAGTCGGAGCGCGGCGGCACGATCAGCTCGACGATCATCGAGCGCAGGTCGTAGGGCTTGGCCACCGTGCCGTCCTCGCCCTTGGGGATCCGCACCAGCTGGCGGTCGAGCAGCCCCACCAGCTGCTTGGCCGAGGCCTTGACCAGCAGGATGTCGCGGGGCTCGATCTGCAGCTCCGGGGTCCGCCGGGGGTCCAGCAGCTCGGACCCGCGCAGCACCTCGTACAGCTCGATCGAGGGGTCCTCGTCGGCCAGCGCGGCCATGGGGTCCCGCCCCACCAGCGGGCTCTCCGTCGGCACCCGCAGCTCGGAGATGTAGCGCTGCTTGTCGCTGTGCGCCAGCTCGCAGATCGGCTCCTTGTGGGGCCGCAGCATCCGCAGCGAGACGGACAGCAGGTAGACCATCCCGAGCACGGCGATCGGCGCGCCGAGCAGGGTCAGCTCGAACATCCCGATCGGCTCGTGGCCGGCGGCGACGCCGAGGTCGCTGACGATGATGTTGGTCGAGGTCCCGATCAGCGTCGTGCTGCCCGCCAGGATCGACACGAACGAGATCGGCAGCAGGAACCGCGAGGGGCTGAACGAGTACTCGCAGCAGACCGCCATCACCACCGAGATGAACAGCACCACCACCGGCGTGTTGTTCATGAACGCCGAGAACGTCCCGGCGGCCACCAGCGACAGCAGCAGCATCCGGAAGCGGCTGCCCCGCACGTGGGCGATCAGCCGCCTGCTGACCAGATCCAGCGCGCCGGTGCGGGTCAGCCCGCGGCTGACGACGAACAGCGCCCCGACGGTCAGCGGTGCGGGGTGGGCGAAGCCGGCCACGGCCTCCCTGGGCGTCAGCAGCCCGAGCACCATCAGCACGACCATGATCCCGATCGCGGTGAGGTCCAGCGGCAGCTTCTCGGTGACCATCAGCACGATGGCCACGGCGAGCACGATGCTGACGATGGCGATGGTCATCGGCTCAGAGTCCAGCTCCCGACGCGCGAGCGCAAGTCCCGGTCATCGATCGAGCGCGTCCCGCCGTTCCTTCTCTCCGGCCCAGTGGGCCCACACCTCGCACCAGGCGCCCAGCGCGCGGTAGGGCGCGTAGTGGTCGAACAGCGCGCGCACCTCGGCGAGCGAGCGCTTCTCGCCGTCGAAGTAGCGCTCGGCGGCGTAGGCCACGGTGGCGCTGTCGACGGTGGGGCGGTCGTAGTGGCCGAGGAACGTCAGCAGGTAGGCGGCCGTGGCGGGGCCGATGCCGGGCAGCGCGAGCAGGCGCCGCCACACCGCCCCGGTGTCCAGCCGGGCCGCTCCGGCGTCGAGGCCGTCGAGGTCGTGGGTGCCGTCCAGCACGCCCTCGGCGAGCTGGATCAGGTACCGGGCGCGGTAGCCACAGCGCACCCTCTCGCGGAGCCCGTGCTCCCCCGCGGCGAGCACCTCGGCGGGGCTCGGCACCAGCGGCAGATCGGGCTCGTGGGCGGAGGACGGCGCCAGCCGGCACAGCTGGTCGATCATCCGCACCGCCTGGCGCCACTGCACGTTGGTGCCCAGCAGCGCCTTGATCACGTCCTCCCACAGCGAGCTGCCGCGCAGGATCCGGCCCCAGCCGCGGGCCGCCGCGCCGGCGATCGCGGGCTCGCCGGCGGCCATCCGCTGGAACCCGCGCAGGTCCTCGTCGAGGCGCAGCATCCGGGTCATCGCCCCCACGGCGGCGTCGGCGACGGCGGGGTCCTCCGCGCCCACGACCTCGAACCGCAGCCGGTCCGGGGCGGCCTGCCAGGTGCGGATCAGCACGTCGCCGTCCGCGGTGCGCTCGGCGCGGGTCAGCTCGCCGCTGCCGGCCGTCCAGCGGAACGGCGGGCACTGGTACCAGCCGTGGGAGCGGACGGTCAGCTCCAGGGAGAACGGGGTGGGGACGGCCGCCTCGGCGGCGACCGGATCAGCGATCGTCATCGAGCTCGGCCTCGTCCCGGTGCTCCCCCACGCTCTCGCCCGCCCGCTCGTCCGCGGCCGGCTCGCTGCAGCCGCCGCGTTCGCCCGCGCCCAGGGACCGTGCGATGCGGAAGCCCAGGTTGATGCCGCGGTTGTAGGGGTTGTCTCCGCTGCGCCGGCCGACGTGGACGTGGCGGGCGACGCTGAGCCACGAGCCGCCGCGCAGCACGCGGGCGGTCTCGCTCTCCTCGAGCTCGTCCTCGTCCTCGCGCCGTTCGGGCACGATCTCCCGGCCGTAGATCGTGGCGGCGACGATCGGGTCGAGGTCCTCGGGGGCCTCGACCTCGCCGCCGAACTCGTCCCAGACCCACTCCCAGACGTTGCCGCTCATGTCGAACAGCCCGATCCCGTTGTGCTCCTTGGTCCCCACCGGGTGGGTCTCGCTGCCGGCGTTGACCAGGTACCAGGCCACGTCCCCGACGGCATCGGAGCCCGAGAACCCGGTGGCCTGGCCGGCCCGCGCGGCGGCCTCCCACTCGGCCTCGGTGGGCAGCCGGTAGCCGCTGGCGTGGACGTCCCACGACACGGTGTCATCTTGGACCCGGTAGGCCGGCTCGAGCCCCTCGACCACGCTGAGCCGGTTGCAGAACCGTACCGCGTCGAACCAGCTGACCCGCTCCACCGGGTGGTCCTCGCCCTGGAAGAAGCTGGGGTTCTGGCCCATCACCGCGGCGTACAGCCGCTGGGTCACCTCGGTGACGCCGAGCAGGAACGTCGGGGGGTCCTCCTGGGGCTTGGTCCAGTAGTCGGCGGTGTAGGGGCCGACCTTGGGCTCCTCCGGAACCGGGCCGAGCTCGTGGGGGCAGCAGCGGATCATCTCGTAGTCGTGGGCCGCGAGCGCCTCGCCGGCCGAGTAGCGCCCCGCCGGCAGCGGCAGGGTCCCGGTCGGGGTGGCCCCGGCGGCGCCCCCTGCGGCCGCGAGCAGCTCCGGCAGCCGCGCCAGGTCGGGGCCGGGCTCGCCGGCCGAGGCCGACAGCGTCCAGCCGTCCACGGCGGCGCGGTCCAGCCCCGCGCCGAGCTCCAGCGTCGGGACCTGGCTCGATCCGGGGATCGCCCCCAGCGCCCGGCGGACGAACGCCTCCGCCTCGCCGAGGGTCACGCGCCCGTCGGCCTGCTCCTGGCCCACGCCGTCCGCCCAGCCCCGCATCGCGCCGATCAGGAAGTAGGTGAACGCGCCGTGCAGCGCCTCGTCGAGGGGAGCGCAGATCCCGGCCGGGCCGGCGCCGCTCCAGATCACCACGTTGTCCGCCGGGGCCTCGGCCGACGGCTTGCCCTCGGCCTGGTCCTCGAGCAGCGTCTCGGCCCCGGCGCCGACGCCGGCGAACGAGGCCTCGAGGACCACCACCACGCGGCCGCCGCCGCTGGACGCCAGCCACTGCACCTCGGTGAGGCTGACCCCCTGGGTCTGCCACATCACCACGTCCTTCTCGACCTCGCGGCCGAGCAGCAGCCGCTCGTCGCGGGCCGGCGAGAACGCGCCGTGGCCGGCGAAGTAGATCCACACCGTACCGCCCTGGGCGGTGCGCATCCCGGCCCGGGTCAGCGCCCGCAGGATCTCGGCGCGGTCGACGTCGGTGAGCAGCTGGACCCGCTCCTCGGGGATCCCCCGGGTGTGGACCAGGGCGTCCCGCACCGCCCGGGCGTCCCGCTGGGCGTAGCCCACGTCCCGCAGGTGGACGTAGTCCTCGACGCCGATCACCACGGCGTAGTCGGCCGGACTCGATGCGCCGGTCGCGACGGGTCGGTCGATGTTGGGCGGTCCCCCGACCCACAGGGACTGCGCGTGCACGGGCGTGCCCAGGCCGAGTGCGAACACCAGGCCGGCGAGGAGCCCAGCACGAGCGTGGTACGGCGACAACATCCCTCGCGGCTCTCGCGGGCCGCAGGAAGTCGTCCCCCGGGCCCTCGGCTAATAAGTATCCAGTTCTCCGACCGAATTTTCCACCGCGCGGAGCACGTCGAGCCGCTCCACCGCCGCCATCATGCGGTTGTGGTCGGGGAACAGCGGGCGGTCCTCGTCCAGGTGCTCGACCACCTCGCGCACCGCCGCGTGCCCCGCGCGCGTGCCCACGCCCGGGGTGTAGTCGCGGAAGTCCAGCGCCTGCGCCGCGGCGATGAGCTCGATGCCCAGCACGCCCATCGCGTTGGTCAGGATCTGCCGCGTCTTCAGCGCGGTGTTCATCCCCATCGAGACGAAGTCCTCCTGGTCCGCGGCGGCGGGGATCGACTGGGTGCACGCCGGGGTGGAGAGGATCCGCTGCTCGACGATCAGCATGCCCGCCGTGTACTGGCTGAGCATGTGGCCGCTGAACATCCCGGCGCCCTTGGTCAGGAACGGCGGCAGGCCGACGCTCAGCGCCGGGTTGAGCAGGCGGTTGAGGCGCCGCTCGCTGAGCACGCAGATCATGCAGATCCCGGCGCCGACCATGTCCAGCGGCATGCTCACCGGGGTGCCCTGGAAGTTGGCCCCGGTGAGCACCACCTCGTCGTCGGGCAGGAAGATCGGGTTGTCGCCCACGCCGTTGAGCTCGATCTCCAGCTGGCTGCGAGCCCAGCGCAGGTGGTCGCGGGCGCCGCCGATGACCTGCGGCGAGGAGCGCATCGAGTAGGCGTCCTGGACCTTGACCTTGGCCTTGCCGGCCACCAGGTCGGAGCCCTCCATCACCTTGCGGATGTTGCGCGCCGAGGTCACCGCGCCCTGGAACCCGCGCAACTGGTGGAGCCGGCCGTCGTAGGGCTTCATGTTGGCCCGCAGCGCCTCCAGCGTCATCGCGGTGGCGATCTCGGCCTGCTTGAGCCAGCGCTCGGCGTCGTAGATCTCCAGCGCCGCCATCCCGGCGATCAGGTTGGAGCCGTTGATCGAGGCCAGGCCGTCGCGGGCCTGCAGCACGACGGGCTCGATGCCGGCGTTCTGCAGGGCCACGGCGCTGGGCAGCCGCTCGCCGCGGTACCAGCACTCGCCCTTGCCCAGCATCGACAGCGCGAGCTGGGCCATCGGGGCCAGGTCGCCGCAGGCGCCGACGCTGCCCTTCTCGCAGACCACCGGGGTGACGCCGGCGTTGAGCATCGCGACCATCGTCTGGGGGATCGCCGGGCGGCAACCGGAGTGGCCCTTGCACAGCACGTTGATGCGGGAGACCATCGCGGCCCGGACGTGCTCGACGGGGGCGGGCTCGCCGATCCCGGCGGCGTGGTTGTAGATCAGGTAGCGCTGGAATTGTTCGACCTGCTCGTCGGTTAGAACCACCTCGGAGAACTCGCCGATGCCGGTGTTGACGCCGTACATGATCTCGCGGGCCTCGATGCGCTTCTCGAGGAACCCGCGGCAGTGCACGATGCGCTCGAGGGCGGCGGGGTCGAGGGCGACCTCCTCGCCGAAGCGGGCGATCTGGACGACCTCCTCGATGGTCAGGCCGGAGCCGGTGAGGGTGACGGTCATGCTGCCTCCGCGGTCGCGAGTGCCGGGTCGGTGCACGCGGAGCGTCGACCCGGCAACTCGTCGGGTTGATCGCTCCCACCCACCCCGCTGCGACCGGGAGGTCCGGCCCGCGTGGGGCGTACTGTCGACGGTTCCGGGGCGGCTGTCAAGGGTTTGCGCGGCGGAGCGCACGTGCTAGACCGGAGCCGGGAGAGGTGGCGATGAGGACCAGCGTCTGGACGGGGATCGTGGCGGCGGTGGTGGCGCTGGCCTTGCCGGCCACCGCGGACGTCCACAGCGAGCACCTCGATCAGTGGACCAACGGGTACTGCACGGTGTGCGGGACCGACTACGCCTGTGCCGACTCCAGCGGCGTCACGACCGGGAACTTCGCCTACTCGGTGGCGTTCCAGGACCCGCTACCGCCGGGGGCGGTGGTGAACCAGATCACGGTGCAGACGTGGGGCATCAACTGCGACGGCACCGCCAGCTGGTCGTTCTCGCTCAATGGTGCGCCCATCGCCTCGGGCACCGATCCCAACCCCACCAACTGCACCTGCGACACCTGCGACGGGGCTGTGGACTACCCCAGCCCGGTGTGGCCCCAGGGGTTCGGCAGCTACGTCTCCGGCGGGCAGAACACGCTGGAGCTGGCCCCCACCGGCGGGACCCACTGCCTGGCCTACGTCGAGCTGATCTTCGACTACGTGGCGTGCCAGGGCACCGACGCCGACGGCGACGGGTACACCGACTGCGACGGGGACTGCGACGACGACGACGCCACGGTCTACCCCGGAGCCCCGGAGCTGTGCGACGGCATCGACAACGACTGCGACGGGATCGCCAACGACGCGGTCGACGGCGACGGCGACGGCTACAGCGTGTGCGACGGGGACTGCGACGACACCGAGCCCGCCGCGTTCCCCGGCAACCCCGAGGTCTGCGACCAGATCGACAACGACTGCGACGGCGTCGCCGACGACGGGGTCGGCGACGACGACGACGGGGACGGGTTCAACACCTGCCAGGGGGACTGCGACGACGGCGATCCCACCACGTACCCGGGCGCGCCGGACCCGTGCAACGGCGTGGACAACGACTGCAGCGGCGACCTGTACCTCGAGAACGACGACGACAACGACGGCTTCAGCGAGTGCGAGGGCGACTGCGACGACGGCACCTCGGCGATCTACCCCGGCGCCCCCGAGGAGTGCGACGGGCTGGACAACGACTGCGATCCGCTGACCGACGAGAACGACGACCACGACGGGGACGGGCAGAGCCCCTGCGACGGCGACTGCAACGACGGCGACGCCACGATCCACCTCGGCGCCCCGGAGCTGTGCGACGGGCTGGACAACGACTGCGACGGGGACGCCGACGAGGGCCTCGACGCCGACGGCGACGGCTACGCCGGCTGCCTCGACGACTGCGACGACGGCGACCCGGCGGTGAACCCCGGCGCCGACGAGGCGTGCTTCGACGGCGTGGACAACGACTGCGACGGCGACGTGGACCTGATGGACACCGAGTGCGGCGGGGGCGGTGACGACGACGCCGCGGACGACGACGCCGCGGACGACGACTCCGCCGGGGACGACGACGACGGCGATCCCGCGGACGGCGGCTACGGCTACGGGCTGGGCTGCCAGTGCGGGGTCGACGGGGGCGCTCGGGCCGCCGCCGGGCTGGCCTGGCTCGCGGCGCTGGCGCTGCTGGCCTCGGGCCGGTTGACGCGTCGGCGGCGGTGACCCACGATCGGGGGGGGAGGTCGATCGTGCGACCCTTCGCCCGCATCGTGGTCGTCCTGGGGGTCCTCGCGCTGGGCGCCAGCGCCGCGGCCAAGCCCCCCGGCCACATCCTCGAGGACGACGACAAGCACCCCCTGGACATCGGCGTCGTGGGGCACTTCTACCCCTACGTCGGCGGCGGTGTGATCGTCGGCATCCCGGTGGCCCCGTACGGGTTCTCCGACGAGATCAACGACGGGTTCTACGTCGAGGTCGAGGCCGGGATGGCGGGCAACCCGCGCTCCGCGTGGGACCCGGCGACGTACGTCACCGGCGGCGTGCGCTACCAGGTGTTCATCCTGACCTGGCTGGCGCCCTACATCGGCTTCCGCGGCGGGGCCTACATCCCGCTGCTGCCCGGGCTCAGGCCGCGCTTCGCCGCCGGAGGCGGGCTGGGCTGCTTCTTCCTGCTCTCCGATCACTTCGGCTTCCGCGTCGAGGTAGGCTATGGGGCGCGGGCGGGCTTCACCTTCCTGTTCTGAACCGATCCCCGCCCGCGGGGAGGGCCTGATGAGGATCACCTGGATCGCGCTGCTCACCGCGACGCTGCTGTGGACGCTGGGTTGCCCCACCGGGGACGACGACGCCGGGGACGACGACGCCGGGGACGACGACGCGGGCGACGACGACGCGGGGGACGACGACGCCGGTCCGCTGTGTGCGCCGCTGCCGGCCTCGCCGGGGCCCTCGACGGTGATCTCCGCCGGCGACGTGCAGGGTCTGGTCAGCGCGATCAACGGTGCCGCGGACGGCGACGTGATCCTGCTCGAGGACGGGACCTACGAGCTCAACGGCGAGTACCTGTGGATCACCGCGGAGGGGCTGACGCTGCGCTCCCAGAGCGGCGACCGCGAGGCCGTCGTGCTCGACGGCAACTACCAGACCACGCAGATGGTGACGATCACCGTCCCCGACGTGACCATCGCCGACCTGACGGTCCGCGAGGCCTACACCCACCCGATCCACGTCAACGTCGGCGACGAGGACGTCACCGGCACGCTGATCTACAACGTGGCGGTGATCGACCCGCGCGAGCAGGCGATCAAGATCAACCACGCCCACACCGGCCACTACCCCGACGACGGCGAGATCGCCTGCTGCCACATCGAGCTGACCGACGCCGGGCGGCCCCACGTGGACAACTGCTACACCGGCGGGATCGACGCCCACGGGGCGCGCAACTGGTGGATCCACGACAACACGATCGAGGGGTTCTGGTGCGAGCAGGGGCTCTCCGAGCACGGGATCCACCTGTGGACCGGCAGCCGCGACACGCTGGTGGAACGCAACAACGTCCACGACTGCGCCCGCGGCATCGGCTTCGGGCTCGAGCAGAACAACAGCCCGCGGACCTACGACGACGAACCCTGCGGCGGCGCGGCCGACGTGGCGCACTACTACGGCGTGATCCGCAACAACATGGTCTCCGCCGATCGCCCCGAGCTGTTCGCCTCGGGGTCCGGGTTCGACGGCGGGATCGCGCTGGCCAAGTCGTGCGAGACGCAGATCCTGCACAACACCGTGATGTCCACCGACGCGCCGTTCGCCTCGATGGAGTGGCGCTTCTCCAACACCACCGGCGAGCTGGCCAACAACCTCGTCAGCCACGACTACATGCCGCGCAACGGGGCGGTGCTGACCGACAACGGCCACAACCTGGATGGGCAGCCGTTGTCGATGATCCAGGACGTCTCGACCGGCAACCTGCACCTCGACCCGGGCGCCGCGGCCGCCATCGACCAGGGCGGCGTGCTCCCCGCCGGCGACTGCGACGGGGACTACGACGGCGAGCCGCGCAGCGACGGCGCCCCGGACATCGGCGCCGACGAGATCTAGGATCCGCCCATGCGAATCTCCGTGCTCGCCGCGCTGACCGCCGCGCTGCTGCTCGCCACCGGCTGCCCCGAGGAAGAGGGCGATCGCCCCGACGGCGCGTTCCGGCTGCTGTCCGACGGCGGCAGCCTCCAGGACCCCTGCGTCGCGCCGGACGGCGAGCGGGCGGTGCTGACCCGCTTCGACGGCGGCTACGACACCGGCGCCGGGGAGCTGTGGCAGATCGACCTGGGCAGCGGCGAGGCCGAGGTGCTGCTCGCCGACGGCGCCAGCGACGTGGTCCACGCCGGATCGTGCTGGAGCGAGCTGACCGGGGACGTCGTGTTCGCCAGCGACCGCGAGGACGACCGCTGGGAGCTGTACCGCCTGGACTCGGACACCGGCGACGTCACGCGGATCACGAACCGGCCGGGGCTGGCGGCGACCGAGGCGAGCTGGTCCGCGAGCGCCGACTGGGTGGTGTTCACCTCGCGGCCGGCGGACGACCCGGACGCGCCGGGGACGCTGACCCGGGTGCGGCCGGATGGCAGCGAGGAGCAGGCGCTGTCCCCCGCGGGGGCCGACGACCGCCACCCGGTGGCCTCGCCGGCGGCCAACCTGGTGGTGTTCGAGACCTGGGACGGGGAGAGCTGGACCCTGGCGATGTCGCTGCTCGACGGCTCGGGGCGCGAGGCGCTGACCGACGCCGCGGGGGACGACCGCCAGCCGTCGTGGCGCTGGGACAGCGCCGCGGTGGTGTTCTCGTCGGACCGCGAGGGCCAGGGCGAGCCCGACCTGTACACCGTCCAGATCGACGGCTGCGAGATCGCGCGGCTGACCGAGGACGAGGCGTTCGACGGGACGCCGGCCTACACGCCGAGCAACGGCCACGTACTGTTCGAGAGCGTGCCCGAGGGGGCGTCGCGGGGGGACGGGACCGAGCTGTGGTTCCTGCCGGCCCCCAGCTCGTGAGGGGGGTAGCGCCCGTCGGGGACGGGCCAAGCCTCAGGGCACCACCGGCATCCCCTGCTGCTCGAGCTGCTCCAGCGCCTCCGGGGTCATCCGGGGCTGCGGAGGGCCGGTCTTCCACATCGGCTCGCCGCGCGGGATCTCGAAGGTCGCCTCGCCCACCCGGCAGTCGCACAGGAAGTCCGCGGTCCCGCCGGGCCGCTTGATGCGGTCGAGGGCCGCCTTGCGGCGCTGCTGCTCGAAGTGGCACTCCTCCTCGGGGAGCGGGATCGCCCAGTCGCCGAACGGGTTGGCCACCGAGCGGAACACGCACTCGCCCTCCCTGGCCAGGACGCCCTCGATCGGCGTCGTGTCCCAGACCTTGTCGGGCTCGAGCACCCGGCCGGAGGTGCTCGCCGCGCGGCCCTCGCAGGTCAGGTCGAGGGTGACGGTGACGCCCGCCTCGGCGAGCTCCCCGCGGGCGGCGGTGATGGTGCACTCCTCGGGGAGCTCGAACCCCGGCGCCCCGCGGTCCCGCTGGTCCTCGACGATCTCCCCGACCAGCCGCTCGATGGCGGCGTCGGACCGCTCCTCCCAGGTCCCGCCGCCGTAGGTCTCCGCCACCTCGCGGTAGGCCTCGAGGGCCGCGAACCGATCGCCGTCCTGCTCCAGGGCCGCCGCCCCGTCGAACGCCTTCTTGCCGCCGCACCCGGAGAGGATCAACCCCAGCCCGAGGGCGGCCCACCACAGCTTCCCGTGCATCGCGCTCTCCCTGCTCCCGGCCGGCGGCAGGCCGCGTCCGCGCCGCCGGGACGGGACATCCTAGCCGAAAGTGGGGATCGGGGTTGCAAGCAGCCTGGGGACACTGTACATATGTTCAGTATGGCCCCCGAGCGCCAGGTGCTGCTGGTCGACCTCGACGCGTTCTACGTCGGGGTCGAGCGCGTCGTCGAGCCCACGCTGCGCGGCCGCCCGGTGGCGGTCGGGGGAGGGGGCTCGGGGCAGCGCGGGGTGGTGCTCTCGGCGTCGTACGAGGCGCGCGAGGCGGGGGTCCGCTCGGCGATGCCGATCGCCCACGCGCGGCGGCTGTGTCCCGACCTGACGCTGGTCCCCGCGCGCTTCGAGCTGTACCAGCGGGCCAGCGACGCGGTGTTCGGGCTGCTGTCCGAGGCGGTGCCGGTGTGCCAGCAGGTCTCGGTCGACGAGGCGTACCTCGACCTGTCGGGGACGCGGCGGCTGCTGGGACCGAGCATCGACGTGGCGGCGCGGCTGCAGCGCCGCGTGCGCGAGCGGTTCCGGCTGGACCTGACGATCGGCGTCTCGGCCAACAAGCTGGTCAGCAAGGTCGCGGCGGGGGTCGTCAAGCCGCGGGGCCTGGTGGAGGTCGCGGCCGGCGGGGAGGCTAGGTTCCTCGCGCCGCTGGGGGTCGGCAAGCTGCCCGGGGTCGGGCCGGTGACGCGGGGGCGGCTGGAGGAGCTGGCGCTGCGGACCGCCGGGGACCTGCAGGTGCGTGCCGACGAGGAGCTGCAGCTGGCCTTCGGGCGGATGGGCCCCGCGCTGCGCCAGCGGGCCCTGGGGCGGGACGACACGCCGGTCGCGGCGGGCACCGGGCGGGGCTCGATCGGCCACCAGCAGGTCCTGGGCCGCGGGGTCGGGGAGTACGCCGTGCTGGAGGCGCGGCTGCGCGAGCTGGTCGACTCCGCGATGGGGCGGCTGCGCCGCGGGGCGCTGGCCTGCCGCACGGTGGAGGTCTCGCTGCGCTACGAGGACTTCGCCGTTCGCTCGCGGCACCACACGCTGCGCCACCCCAGCGACATCGACATGGAGATCTGGGCGGCGGCGCAGGCGCTGCTGCGGCGGCTGCACCAGCGCTCGGCGGCGGTGGGGCGCATCGCCGTGCGGCTGTCCAACCTGGCGCCAGGGTTCCAGCAGCTGGGCCTGTTCGCGGACGAGCAGCGGCGCCGCCAGCGGGACCTGCTGCGGGCGGTGGACCGGATCCGCGAGGTCCACGGGGCGGGGGCGATCCGCTTCGGGGGCAACGGGGTCCCGGCGAGCCGGCCCGGGGCGCGCGGGATCGTGCCGAGGGTGGCGTGAGCCGGCCGATCGCCCACCTCGTGGTGCGCAGCCCGTGGAGCTTCCTGCAGGGGGCGTCCTCGCTGGAGGCGCTGGCCGCTGCCGCGGCGGAGCGGGGGGTGACGGCGCTGGGGATCGTCGACCGGGACGCGCCGTGGGCCGCCCTGGCGGCGTGGCGCGCCTGCCGGCGGCACGGGGTGCGGGCGCTGATCGGCGCGGAGCTGCAGGGGGACGACGGCCGCGCCTGGGTGCTGGCCCGGGACGCCGGCGGGTACCGGGCGCTGTGCACGGCGAGCTCGGCGCTGGCGACCGGCGGGGCCCGGCGGGTGGCGCCGCTGCTGCGCGAGCGCTCCGCCGGGCTGTGGGTCCTGGCGGATCGCGGGCCCCTGCTGGCGTCGCTGGCCCGGGGCGTGCCGGTGCGGCGGCTGCGCGCGGCGGTGACGCCGTCGGGGCCGCGCCGGGCGATCGTCGCCGAGGCGCGACGCCTCGGGGTCGCCGTGGTGGCCGTCGGGGACGTGCACTTCACCTCGGCGGCGGAGCGAGAGGTGCAGCGCCTGCTGCGGGCGATCGCCCGCGGCTGCCACCCGGCGCGGGTGCCCGAGCACGATCTGGCCCCGCCCGAGGCGTGGCTGCAGGACGAGGGCGCGATGCGGCGGGGGTTCGCGGACCTGCCGGGCGCGGTGGACGAGGCCACCCGGCTCGCCGAGGGCTGCACGCTCGACCTGGCCCGCGATCTGCCGCTCGGGCACCCCCGGCTGCCCTCGCTGGCGCCGCTGGGGATCGACGACCCCGACGCGGCGCTGGCGGCGGCGGCGCGGGCCGGGCTGGCCCGCCGTGGTCCGGATCGCCGGCGCCATCGGGAGACCCTCGCGCGGGAGCTGCGGGACGTGGCGCAGCGCGGCACGGCCGCGTGCTTCCTCGTCGCCGCCGACCTGGTGGCCCACGCGCGGCAGGCCGGCATCGCGTGCTGCGGCCGCGGTCCGGTGGCGGGCTCGGTGCTGGCCTACGCCCTGCAGCTCGCCGACGTGGACCCCCTGGCCCACGGCCTGTGGTCCGAGCGTGCGCTGGGGCGCGGTCCGGCCGGGATGCCGGACTGGGACCTGGACGTCGACGCCCGCCGGCGGGACGAGCTGCAGGCCCACGTCGCCGAGCGCCACGGCCGCGACCGGGTCGCCGCGATCGGGACCCACGTGGTCCACGGCGCCCGCGGCGCGGTGCGGGCGGTGGGCAAGCTGCTGGGGCTCTCCGAGGCCGACCTGGCGGCGGTCGCGCGGGGGGTCCACGAGCCGATCCCGGCGACGGTCCCCGCGGCGCTGGCGGGGCACCCGCGGCTGCGCCACCTGCACCTCGAGCGCCCGCCGTGGAGCCAGGTCTGGACCGCGGCCCGGACCCTGGCGGCGTTCCCGCGCCACGCCAGCGTGCACCCCGGGGGGCTGGTGATCGGTCCCGGGCCGCTCGCCGGGCAGCTGCCGCTGTTCCGCTCGGCGGGGGGCGACGTCGCCACCGCGTGGGACGCGGCGGACGTCGAGGCGCTGGGCCTGTTCCACGTCGACCTGCTGGGCAACCGCGCGCTGGGCGTGGTGGCCGACGCCGAGCGACTGGTGCGCGCCGGCGAGCCCGGCGGGGGCGGCGTGGACCCCGCCGTCGCCGATCCGCTGTCCGACGGCCCGACGCGGGCCGCGCTGCGCCGTGCCGACACCGTCGGGTGCACGCAGCTCGAGGCCCCGGGGACCCGCTGGGTGCTGCGCAGGATGGGCTGCGAGTCGCTCGAGGACCTGATGATCGCCACCGCGATCGTGCGGCCCGGGGTCGCCGGCGCGGGGATGATGCGGACCTACCTGGAGCGGCGCAGCAGCGCCCGCCGCGGGGTGCCCTCCCGCGCACCCCGGCCGCTCGACGAGATCCTGGGCGCGCGCCACGGCGTGATCGTGTTCCAGGACGACGTGCTCGCCGTGGCGAGGCAGCTCGGCGGCCTCGACGGGCCGGACGCCGAGGCGCTGCTCGAGGCCGTCGCCGGGCGCGACCGCGAGGGCCGCCTGGCGGCGCTGCGGCGGCGCCTGCTGGACGGCGCCCGCGCCCGTGGCCTGGACGACGAGCAGGTCCGCACGCTGTGGGGGCAGATCGCGGCGTTCGCCGGGTTCGGGATGAGCCGGACCCACGCCGCCAGCCACGCGCTGGTGAGCGCCCGCATGGTGGCCCTGCGGGTCCACCACCCGGCGGCGCTGATGGCCGCCGTGATCGGCGCGCCTGGCGGTGGCTACGCTCCTGCCGCGTACGTCTCCGAGGCCCGCCGGATGGGGCTGACGGTGTCCCCCCCGTGCGTCAACCGCAGCGCGATCTCGGCCACGGGCGCGGGGAACGCGCTGCGCCTCGGACTGGCCGCGGTGCGGGGCCTCCAGCCCGGCACCGCGCGGCGCCTCGTGGCCGAGCGCGAGGCCGGTGGCGCGTACCGCTCGCTCGAGGACCTGGTGGAGCGCCTGGAGCTGGAGCCCGGGGAGCTGGACGATCTGATCCGCGCCGGAGCGCTCGACGGCTGCGCCGCGGGCCGCTCCCGGGCGGGGCTGCTGTGGCTGCGGGTCGCGCTCGCCGCGCGGGGCCGCGGGCGGCGGGACGGTCCGGCGCTGCCGCTGCGCTGGTCGACGCCCGCGCCCGGGGCCGACGCACCGGTCGAGGGCCGCCTCGAGCGGATGATGCTGGAGCACCAGGCGCTGGGCGTGATCGTCAGCGGCCACCCGCTGGAGCTGTTCGGGCCGTTCCTGCCGCTGGATCGCGACCGCGCCGCGGAGCTGCCGGGTCGCGCCGGGGAGCGGGTCGAGCTGGCGGGCTGGAAGGTGTCGCTGCGCACGATCCGGACCCGCGACGGGGGCTGGATCGAGCAGGGCGCGTTCGAGGACGAGACCGCGCTGTTCGACGTGGTGCTGCTGCCAGACGTGCTGCGGCGGCACCAGAACGAGCTGACCCGCGGTGGCCCGTTCCTGGTGCGTGGCGTCGTCCGCGAGGAGGACGGCGTCCCCGCCGTGGTGGTCCGTCAGCTGCGGCTGCTGGCCGACCCGGGCCAGGTGGACGGGGCGGCCTGACGCGAGTGCCGGTGGAAGACGACACCGGCGGGGACGACGACAGCGCCGCCTGATCGTCAGTCCCGGCGCCGCCGCCTGCGGGCGCTCCGCAGCTGCAGGCCCAGGTAGCTCGCCCCGCCGAGCGCCAGCCCGAGCACCAGCCCGACGACCAGCGAGCCCAACAGCGCGCTGAGGAAGAACGACTCGACCACCGCCGGCACCCCCATCGCCCGCAGCTCGTCCATCGTCAGCACGCTCGGCCGGCCCTCGAGCAGCAGGTACCCGACCTGGATCTCGGCGAACACCAGGAACGGCGCGAAGAACGGGTTGGAGATGTTGGCCGCCAGCCAGGCGACGGCGACGTTGAGCCGCAGCGCCAGGCCGATCACGATGCACAGCAGCAGGTGGAAGCCGAAGACCGGCAGGCACCCGATGAACACCCCGACCCCGATCGCCGCGGCCAGCCGCCCGGGGGAGGTGTGGGTGTGGATCACCACGTCCCACAGCTTGCGCCCGAGCTTCAGGGGGTTCAGCGGGATCCGCTCGCCGCGCAGCTCCTCGCGCCAGCGACGGACCCGATCGCGGAACGACTCGCTCATCGGCGACTGCGTACCACCCGCGGCCCGGGCGCGCAAGGACCGCCCGCGGGTGGCTTGACCCCCCACGGGGCCGGACCGATGATCACGCCGTGCCGTGCTGCGTGCTGATCCCGGCCTACCAGGCTGCCGCGTCGGTGGGGGACGTGGTGCGCCGCGCCCGCCGCCACGTCCCCGACGTGATCGTGATCAACGACGGCTCGGTGGACGGCACGGGGGACGCCGCGCGCCAGGCGGGGGCCACCGTGCTGGACCACCCGCTGAACCTGGGCAAGGGCCAGGCGCTGCGCACCGGCCTGCGCCACGCCTACCGCCACGGGTTCCGCCACGCGGTGACCCTCGACGCCGACGGGCAGCACGATCCCGACGACCTGCCCGGCTTCGTCGCGGCGCTGCGGGACCACCCGGGCTCCCTGGTGGTCGGGACCCGCGAGATGGAGCGCGGCGGCGCCCCCGCGGCCAGCCGCTTCGGCCGCTGGCTGACCAACCTGTGGGTCTGGATCGACGGCGGCGTCCGGGTCGGCGACGCGCAGAGCGGCTACCGCGCCTACCCGGTGCCCGAGACCCTCGGCCTGGGGCTCCAGGGCGGCCGCTTCGAGTTCGAGATGGAGGTGATCGTGCGCGCCATGTGGGCCCGCATCCCGGTGCGCTCGATCCCGATCGGGGTGCGCTACGAGGAGGTCCAGCGCGCCGGCAGCCACTTCCACCCGCTGGTCGACAACGTGCGCATCACGCTGCTGCTGGCGTACCTGTTCGTGCTGCGGCTGCTGCCACCGCTGCGGCGCCGCCCGGCGGCGTTGCCCTGGCCGCCGCCCGAGGATCCCGGGACGCCGGGCGCCGAGGGTGTAGACTGAGGCACTCCGCGAGGCCCGATGCACGTCGACGCGACCGAGATCCGGATCCAGGAGCAGCTCGGCCAGGGCGACGCCGGGCTGCACACCATCGCGCGCTGGATCGACGAGATCGATCCCTACACCTACGGCCACTCGGAGCGGGTCAGCCAGTACGCCGTGGCGCTGGGCCGCTTCATGGATCTCGGCGACGAGGCCGTGGAGCTGCTGCGCCGCGCCGGGTTGCTGCACGACGTCGGCAAGATCCTGCTCCCCGGGGTGGTCCTCCACCAGCGGACGCGGCCGCAGGAGGCCGACGAGCGGCAGCTCGTCGCGCACCCGCGCAAGGGCGCGGACGTCGTCGCCACGCAGCCGGGCTGGGAAGCCGTCGCCGACGCGATCCGCGGTCACCACGAGCGGGTCGACGGGCGGGGCTACCCGGCCTGCCTGACCGCCGAGGAGATCCCCGCGTCCGCCCGGATCCTCGCGGTGGTCGATGCCTTCGACAAGA